>JAXDGI010000062.1:0-6244 GCA_034665145.1 Solirubrobacteraceae bacterium | reverse complement strand
GGTCGAGCCAAAGATCATGGGCATCGGACCGGTCCCCGCCGTGCGCAAGGCCCTCGCCACCGCCGGGCTCCAGCTCGAAGACATCGATCTGTTCGAGCTCAACGAGGCCTTCGCGGCGCAGTCACTCGCCGTGCTCAGGGAGCTCGACATCGACCCGGCACGGATCAACCCGAACGGCGGTGCGATTGCACTCGGACATCCGATCGGGGCGAGCGGCGGTCGGATCCTCGTCACCCTCCTGCACGAGATGCGCCGCCGCAACGCCGCGCGCGGCCTCGCAACGCTCTGCGTCGGTGGCGGTCAAGGACAGGCTGCGGTCATCCACAACGGCGCTCGCCCGTAGTCCGCAACCGCCACCCAGGCCGGTTGGTCGTCTGCCCGCTAGGGCCACAGCTGGATTGTGCTCGCCCGCAGCTCCAAGGCGGCTAGGCCTCATCGCCGGGTAGGTCCGGCTGGCTGCCTGGGGAGCAGGCGGTGGCCGTCGACGACGGCGGCGGCGAGGTCGATCAGCTTGCGGTTGTCGATGCGGGAGCGCTCGCGCAACATCTCAAACGCGGCGTCCTCGCCGACGGAGTGGCGCTCCATGAGGATGCCCTTGGCTCGCTCGGTCAGCGCGCGGCGCCCGAATGCGCCCCGCAGATCGTGGTACTCCGCAAACCGGCGCAGCACGATGTCGATCGAACTCTGCCAGTCGTCAACATCATCGTCTGAGATGTGGGCGAACACGCCGCGCTTGGAAGCTTCCTTGACGAACGCGGGGTCGGGGGCGTGCAGCAGCGCGATCACGGGGCAGGCGGCCTCGCGAACGATCTTGTCGATCAGCTCGAGCGCGTGCTCTGAACTCGCGCCCAATCCCACGAGCGCGACGTCGGGTCGCTCCCGCGCGGTGACCGTCCCGACGTCTTCGACCTCAATCTCACGCGCGATCACCTCGTGGCCAAGGGCAACCACGATCGGGGCGACGAGCGCAAGGCGATCTTTGCGCTCGTTGGCGATCAGAACGCGCAGATGCTCGCCGTCGGTGAGCGGCTCCACAGCCCGATTGTAAATCCACCGCGGCGTTCCGCAAGCGGTATGACCCCGCAACGAACCCGCCGGTCGGGGCTCGGCTGCCCCCGGAAAGAAAGCGCTGCAAACACGGGGCAATCGTCGCAACGGCTCCTGCGTGCCAAGACGGGCATCGCGCGAAGCGCTGGGCTCGCCGCAAGGCGCGCTCTTGACGTCCGTATGCTCGCAGAGGAGTGTCCTACGGCGATAAACATCGAGCTGCGCACCGATGACAAGCATCGGTGATGGCCAATTCCACAAAGGGCAACCCGTCTGGGTCATGGAACCGGACGGCTCCCAGCGGGCCGCGAACTTCGTTGGCGAAGGCGAAATGAGCGCGTGGCTGGGGGGCTCCCCCACGGTGCTCGTGGTCTATCTCGACACCCGCAGGGGTGAGGCCGTCGAAATGGACCGCGTGATCCCACGCGACGCCTAGGACAACGGGACGCATCTTCACCAGGCGCTCGGCTCGCGAGTGGCGAATCAACCGTCTGACCGGTGCGTCGCCACCGAAGGGTCGTTCTCGTGGTCCGCGGGGGCAGAGACAGGGCGTGGTGGCGCATCGTCGTGCCCGCCACCCGCCGACTTCCTGAACTCTCTGAGTCCCTGACCGAGTGCGCGGCCGGCGTCGGGCAGGCGCTTGGGTCCGAGGACCAGGAGTGCGATCACCAGGATGATGATCAGGTGGCTGGGTTGGAGGATGCTGGTGAACAAGACGCGGTCCTTTGTGAAGGGGTGGTCGGCCGTCGCCTGGAGGAACGACGGCCGACCTTTGCCTGGGGGCAGTTCGTTGTGGTTCGCGTGTCCGGCGCTAGCCGCCGTGGCCGGCCTGGCGCGCGGCCGCGTCAGCAGCGCGGGCGAGATCCATGATGGTCCGGAAGAACTTTGGGGATTGGCCGGCGAAGAGCCGGTCAGCCGTGAAGCTCTTGATGGTGGCCACGGCGCCGCCGTTGTGATCGAGCGTCGGCCGGACGACTGAGCAGTCCGGTAGGTCTTTGTGCAGGAACTGGCAGGGCTCGGGGAGGATCAGGTTGGTCTGGTTGAGTTCGCCGCCCTTGGCGTTGAGGTCGGGGAACGTAACTCCGGTCTCCGGGTCAGTGACGCCGGCCAGGGGCTGGGCGACCGCGTTGGCTCCCTTGTCGTGCCAGAGCGAGAAGTGGTTGGTCTCCACGCCGCCGATCGAGACGATGATGCGCAGGACCTCGAGGCTGGTGGCTTTGAGCGCCATGATGCTGTACAGGCTCGAGCCGCCCTGCTCGATGTAGGCAAAGTGGAACCCGGCGGTATTGGCGATCGCCTGCATCCGGGTCTCCTGGCGACCCGCCGGTGGGACCGGAGCGGGCAGGCCCGGAGGGGTATCGGCGTCATCGAGCGGGATCGCGGGCTGGTTGCGGATATCGACCGCCTGGGGGAAGTGCGCGCCCAGATCCGGATTCTTGGTGCTCCGGTAGCGCACATACCAACTGGTGTCGACGTCGAGCGATCGCAGGTCGGTCAGCCGGCCGATCTGCCTGGCCCCGGTGGCCCTGCTGCTGGGCAGCGTGCGGAACTCATCGAGATTGACCGCCCGGGCACCCTTGGAGCGCAGGTACGCGTTCAAGAACGCGGCGTGGCTGAGCTCGTCGTCAGTGTTATCGGAGATGTACTGCGGCATGTCGGCGTCCAGGTTGGACAGAGCGGCCATGTAGGCCGAATTGCCACCCGTCACCCCACCGAGCTCGTTGTACTGAACCCACAAATCGCTCTCGATCAGCTCCACAGCGGCCAGGAAGCGCAGGATCGCGGCGTCACCGGCCGTGATCGAGTGACTGCGGGCCATCGCCTCGGACGCGAACAGTGCGCTTCCCGGGACCGCGGCGACTCCGGCCAGCCCGACGCCCTTGAGGAACGAGCGCCTACCGACGACCTTGGCCCAGGCCGCTCGCAGCTCGGCCTCCGACGGTGCCCTTCGGCTGTCATCCGCGGAGACGCTCGCGGGAACGTGGTGCTCGTGCATGGTTGTCCCTTCGGTCGTGGGATGGTGGGGCTGGCGCCGGCAGGATCGGGCTCGACCTGAAGGCGGCGGACCGGCCCCACCACATCTACTATCGGTTGTCGTTCAAGACGCCGCCTGCCGAGATTTCTTCCCGGCAAGAGCCGGACATCGCGACAGCAAGGCCTCTGTAGTACGACGGTGCATCGTAGTGCGAGAGCCCGGCCTTGTCAATCTCCTATACTGTGTCGTATGATGCCGCCTAGGAGTCCGCTCCGGCACGGGCCACACGATGGCGCGCCGGAACCCGACATGACCGATTCGCCTCGAGACCGTCACCGCTTGACCACGGCTGAAGACCCTCCACTTCCCGGGGCCTTTGCGGGCGAGACGGTTTCGAGGCGACGGTTCATGAGCAGAACGGCCAGCAGCGCCGGCGCGATCGCCGCCGCTGCGTTCACGTTGCCCGCCCTGGGCTTCGCGATTGGTCCGGTGTTCGACCGCCAATCCGCCGGCTGGCAGGAAATCGGGCCGCTGTCGAACTTCACCGCCGCGGACTACAAACCGACCGCGATCACGATCGAGCCGGGACTCGGCGAGGCCGGTCGATCGATCGCCTATGTCCGCAGGCACAACCTGGCCGTCGACGGGCCGATCAAGGATCGCTACGACCGCGTGATCGCCATTTCCTCGCGCTGTGTACATGTGGGCTGCCCGGTCCGCTGGGTCGCGGCCTCAGAAACCTTCATCTGCCCATGCCACGGCGGCGTCTACGACTTCCGAGGTCTCCAGATCGGAGGGCCGCCGCCGCGGCCCCTTGATCGGTTCTACACGCTGATCCGGAGCGGGCAGGTGTTCATCGGGCCGCGGTTCAGCGTCAACAACGAACTTCGCCGCTTCTCGCCCCGCGATCCGGGCGAGCCACTGGACGGAATCGGGCACTTCCTTTACCCGGCCCGGTTCTCAACTCCACCTGCACCCCCCGGCGCCAAGCCCTGACGAGCGCATAACCGCTAACGCGCTCGCTCGCTCGCTCCAGACGCCGGGCAGCCGAGGTCAGAAATATCTACTACATACCGTCGTGGCAATCTGCTACGCTGCGTCGTGGACCGCGGATTTGCTGACCGAGCGACACCGCTATCTCCGTTCTCGACCGATTGGAGAGCCGTCAAGATGCGATACACCTGCGTTCGGGTGAAGACTGCGATGGGGCCGTATGTAGGGGGGACCGCAGACGCCAGCGATCGGGTGCGTCTGACTGACGGTCGGCTCTGATGGGCTCGCTCGTGTTTGGCGCAGTCAGCCATCTGGCGGCCGGTCGCGGACAGATGGGAACGTCGCTGAGCTTTCATTTGTTCTTTGCCGTCCTCGGGGTCGGACTGCCGTTGATGATGCTGACCGCCGAGGGGATGCATCTGCGTACCGGCGACCCGACCTGGCGGGCGCTGGCCCGTCGCTGGTCCAAGGTGTTCGCCATCCTGTTCGCCGTCGGGGCGGCCTCGGGCACGATCATCAGCTTCGAGCTGGGACTGCTCTGGCCGCGGTTCATGGCCTTCGCCGGCGGCATCATCGGCCTCCCGTTCTCGCTGGAGGGTGCCGCGTTCTTCATCGAGGCGATCTTTGTCGGTATCTACCTCTACGGTTGGGACAGGCTGTCGCCACGGCTGCACTGGCTGTCCGGGATCCCGATCGCGGTCTCCGCCGCGGCGTCGGCCTTCTTCATCGTCACCGCCAACGCCTGGATGAACGTTCCGCGCGGCTTTACCCTCACCCACGGTCGGGTGAGCCACGTCAACGTGCTGGCGGCGATGTTCAATCCGGCGTGGGCAACCGAGACCTCGCACATGGTGCTCGGCGCGTACCTGGCCACCACGTTCGGGGTTGCCGCCGTCTACGCCGTGGGAATGCTGCGCGGCCGCCGCGACGCCTATCACCGCAAGGCGATCACCGTCTCACTCGCCATCGCCGCGATCATCGCCCCGCTCCAATTGGGCGTCGGAGACCTGCTCGGCCGCACGGTGGCCCAGCACCAGCCGGCCGCCCTCGCGGCGGTCGAGGGAGTGACCCGGACCGAGTCCGGCGCCGGCCTCAACGTCGGCGGGATCCAGCTGCCCGGTCACGCCACCACGATCTTCAACGTCAAGGTCCCCAATCTCCTGAGCCTGCTCGCCTATGACCGCCCGAACGCTCGTGTGCGCGGGCTCGACACCTTCCCCAAGGCGGACCGCACACCCCTGGCGTGGGCGACACGGCTGGCGTTCATCGGCATGGTCGGCATCGGTACCGGGCTGGTCATGCTTGGACTCTGGTATTGGCTGCGCCGGCGCCGCAACGGCCCCGGCCCGGAGGATCGGCTCACGCTGATGGCGCTGGCCGCTGCGGGGCCGCTGGCCTTCCTGGCCAATGAGCTCGGCTGGCTGGTCAGTGAATTCGGGCGCCAACCGTGGGTGGTCTACGGGGTGTTTCGCACCGCGAACGCCATCACGACCGCACCGGGGCTGGGCGCCACCTTCGCCGGATTCACCGTGCTCTATCTCGGCCTTAGCGCCGTGACCCTGTGGGGGGTGCGGCGGGTATCCACCGGGAGCCCTAAGCCGGTACCGGGGACGATCGTGAGCGTGGCTTGAGATGAGCTTGGCCGCCCTCATTGCCCTCGGCGTGGGCTTCGCCCTGACCGCGTACGCCATCTTTGCCGGCGCGGACTTCGGCGCCGGAATCCTCGACCTGACCTTCGGCGCAAGCCCGCAGCCGCGTGCTGCGCTCGCCCGCACGATCGGCCCGGTGTGGGAGGCCAACCACGTCTGGTTGATCTTCACGATCACGATCCTGTTCTCGGCATTCCCGACCGGCTTCGCGGCCCTCGGAACCGCGCTGCTGGCCCCATTTACGCTGGCCCTGATGGCGATCGTCGTGCGCGGCGTTGCCTTCAGTCTGCGGACCAGTTCGGCCCCACCAGCGCGCGTTGAGAGGCTGCTCGGCCGGGCCTTCGGCGCCGCGAGCGTGGTCGCGGCGCTGCTGCTCGGAGCCTCGGCCGGCGCCCTGGCCCAGGTCTCGAGCTCCAGCCGAGCCTCGGCCACCCCGCTGTCGCTTCCATGGACGGGGCTGTTCGCGGGTCTGGTCGGACTGCTGGCGGTGGCTCTATGCGCGCACCTCGCGGCCAGCTTAATGACCAACCGGCTCGAGCAGACCGGGCAGCCACGGCTGGCTGATGGCTTCCGCCGCCGG
>JAXDGI010000061.1:0-8607 GCA_034665145.1 Solirubrobacteraceae bacterium | reverse complement strand
CCTGACCGCCTATCCGGTCCCGATACGGCCAGAACGGCTTCGGTTTGTGCGGTCGGCCTCGGCCCCACTGCCCGTCGCTGTCCGGCACCGATTCGAGCTGCTCGCGGGGGCGCCCGTCGTGGAGAGTTACGGCATGACCGAGGCGGCCAGCCAGATCACCGCTACACCGCTGGACGGGAGCGCTCCGGCGGGTTCGTGCGGACAGCCCGTCGGGACCGAGGTCGAGATCCGGGACGACGGCGGTCAGCCGGTCACCGCCGGCACGACCGGAGAGATATGGATCCGCGGCGCCGGTGTCATCGACTCCTACGACGGCGGGCGCGACGCCGAACGCTTCGACTCCTACGGCTGGCTGGATACGGGTGACCGCGGATACTTCGACGCCGACAGCTTCCTGTTCCTGGCCGGACGGCGCGACGACGTCATCAACCGCGGGGGCGAGATGCTCTATCCCCGCGAGATCGAGGAGGTGCTCATCGCCGACCCGGCCGTGCGGGACGCCGTCGTGGTCGGTCGCCCCGATCCGACCCTCGGCGAGGTTCCGGTGGCCTACGTGATCCCGACCCGTGAGCCCGTGACCGCGCACGACACGCAGGAACTGCTGGGCAGGCTCTCAGTGCGCTGCGCCCAGCAGCTCAGCCGGTACAAGGTGCCCGAGAGGATCTATGTCGTCGATGAGGTACCGCGGGCGGCGACCGGCAAGATCCAGCGGCGCGGGCTGCTCGCGACGCTTGGTACAGGCGCCACCTCGAGCTAACACAACGTCAGGACCCGGTTTCCCCCCGGGGTGCTCAGCGCGGCAACTCGCGGCGCCGATCGCCGCGGAGCGGGGCGGCGCATACTGTGGGCGTGCCCGACCTGAATGTGCTCGGTGAGCCGCTTGTACCATGCGGCACGGACCCGGTGACGGGCTTCTTTCGCGACGGCTGCTGTCGGACCGGCCCGGAGGACCTCGGCCACCACACGATCTGCGCGGTCGTCACCGCTGAGTTCCTCGAGCACCAGCGGCGGATCGGGAATGACCTGATCAGCGCAGTGCCCCAATTTCGCTTCCCGGGCTTGACTCCCGGCGATCGCTGGTGCGTCACGGCGATCAACTGGCTGCGCGCATATCACGACGGCGTCGCGGCGTACGTGGTCCTGGCTTGCACGCACGAGCGTGCCCTGGACATCGTTCCTCTCCAGGCCCTCCGTGAGCACGCCGTCGATGTCCCTTCGGACCCCGGCGCGCTTGCCGGCTGAGCGCGCGCACGCCGCCACGGTGCGCCACCCGGCCGTGGCGGCGATTCTGGACTGGTGGACGGCCAACGCGCGCGATCTCCCCTGGAGGTCGACTCGGGACGTGTACGCGGTGTGGGTGGCGGAGGTCATGTCCGCCCAGACCAACCTCGATCGGGCCGTGTCCGCCTGGTCGCGCTGGATGGAGCGCTGGCCCACGGTCGCGGCGCTCGCCGACGCCTCATTACGCGACGTCCTGAGCCAATGGCAGGGGCTGGGGTACCCGCGGCGCGCGCGCGACCTGCATCGGTCCGCGCAGATCATCACCACGTCGGGTTGGCCGGCTGACCTGACGCTCCTGCCCGGCGTCGGGGCCTACACCGCTGCGGCGGTGCGGTGCTTTGCCCTCGAGCAGCCGGTCCTCCCCCGCGATGTCAACGTGGTGCGCGTGCTGGAGCGCCGGTTTCGCCACGGCGTCGACATCTCGGCTGACCCGTGGCGCGCGGGTCAGGCGATCATGGAGTTTGGCCAGCGGATCTGCCGCGCGACACCGCGGTGCGATCTGTGCCCGGTGCGCGACGGCTGTCCTGGGCAGGGTGTCAGGCGGACGGCACGCCGCCGCCAGAAGCCATTTGCGGGCAGCCTCCGCCAGCGCCGCGGCCGCCTGCTGCGCGAGGTCGTCGCCGCCGGCGTCGTTGCGGTCGAGGCGGCCGACCGAGAGGCCGCCGCCGGACTGGACCAGGACGGCCTGGCTGTCCTGACCGGTCAGACCCTGCGCGCCGCTCGGTGATGGAGTCGAGGGCAGTTCCAATCTCCTCCAGCTCCTCATGTCGCCGATCTCGCTTGGCGGCTACGTCATGAAGGCGCTTGGCGCGCGGCGGCGCTGGTAGCCGAGCCGGGCGTTCCTTCGCGTTTCCGGCGGCTCGGCCGGTCAGTCGATCAGCCGGGACTCCAGGCGCCACACGGCCAAGCGCCACATCAGCAGGGCAAATACGACGAGGACCCCTGCGTGGAGGAGATCCTCGGCGCCGATCGTGGCGAGAGACACATCGCGCACGACGGCGACGCAGTGATACAGCGGGTTGAACTGAGCGACCGTGTGCAGGGCCGGCGGCAACGACGAGATGGGAAAGAAGGTGCCCGCGACGAGAAACATCGGGGTCAGGACCGCGCTGGTGACGTAGTTGAAGTTGTCGATCGTCTTGGCCACGGCGGCGATGAGCACGCCAAAGGCGGCGAAGCCGAAGCCGGTGACGAAACCAATCATCGGGACGAGCAGCATCCCCGGCTCGGGTGGCAAGCCAAAGGCGAAGCCGACGATGAGCGGCGCGAGTCCATAGACGCCGGCCCGGAGAGAGATCCACAGGATTTCCGCGGTGACGAGTTCCTCGACGTCGACCGGCGCGGCGAGCAGAGCGTCGTAGGTGCGCTGAAACTGCCAGCGGATGAACGTGTTGAACATCCCTGGAAAGGCCGAGGAGAAGAGCACAGCCGTAGCCACGACGCCGGTGGCCACGTACTGGACGTAGCGCACATGACCGACATGATGGACCAGCGACCCGAAGCCGAGCCCGAAGGCAAGGAGATAGATCGTGGGTTGCACGACCGAGGAGAACGTCGTCGCCTTCCAGTAGCGCCGGAACAGCACAACGTCGCGGGTCATCACGCCGGCCAAAGCGGCCGGATCAAGCCGGTGCATCCGGCGGGGGGCCCGAGCCGCACTCACTCGATCTCGGCTCCCGTGAGGGCGACGAACGCGTCCTCGAGGTTGGCCGGCCGGCGTACCCCGTCAGGAGCTTCGCCGTTGAGTCCCTCGGCGCCGAGCAGGGCTACCGCCGGTCCGCTGCGGCGATGTCTCCAGCCGCGCTCCGACGCCTTGGCTTCGATGGCGGCCAGCTCGGCCGGCGCGGCGTAGACCTCGATCACGTCGCGACCGGCGTGAGCGAGGACGAGTTCGGCCGGCGTACCCTGCGCGATGATCCGACCGCCCGACATGACCGCCACCGTGTCGGCCAGCCGCTCGGCCTCCTCGATGTAGTGGGTCGACATCAGCACGGTGACGCCCTCGCTGCGCAGCCCATCGATCAGCGACCACAGCTCCTGACGAACCTGAGGGTCCAGGCCCACCGTGGGCTCGTCGAGGAGCACCAACTGTGGGCGGTGGATGAGCCCCCGGGCGACAAGCAGACGCCGGCGCATGCCGCCCGACAGCTCACGCACGATCGTGTCGGCCCGGCTCTGGAGATTGGCGATTGACAGTGCCTGGTCGACGGCCGGGCCTCGCTCGGCGCGAGGCACGCGGTACAGGCGGGCGAACACGCCCAGGATCTGCCGGCAGGTTAGCTCGACGTCAAGGTTGTCAAGCTGGGGCACGACGCCCATCGCCATGCGTGCCGCCTTGGACTCGGTGGGCAGCGTGAAGCCGAGGACGTCGATCGACCCCGCGTCGGCCAGCGTCTGCGCGGTGAGCATCCGCATGGTCGTCGACTTGCCCGCCCCGTTGGGTCCGAGCAGGCCGAAGCAGACTCCCGCGGGGACGACCAGGTCCAGGTTGCTGACCGCCTCGATCGCCCCGAAGCGCTTGCTGACCCCGTGAATTTCGATGGCGCTCTGCGTGTTACCCACGTCGCCAGCATAGGGCCGGCGTCCCGGCTCAAGTGCTGTGCGCCGCGCCACCGTTGCCGCCGTGGCCCCCCGGCGTCTTGAACAGCTGAGCCAGCTTGGCCGCGACCATGATGTCGCCGGCGAGCTGCACCCGTCCGGTGAAGTAGGCCTGCATGGCATCGGAGTTGCCGCTGACCAGCCGCAGGAACTCGACCCCATCCATGGTGATGGTCAGCCGCGGGTCCGGTCCGGGCAGGCCTTTCTCCACCTGCGCCGTCCCGTCCGCGATGACCAGGTGGTAGACGTCGGTGCCCTCGTCGGGACGGCCGGTGATGCACCAGCGAATGGTGGTCTTGACCCCTGTGGCCTGCGCGGCGTCCATCTGTCGCGGCATCGACCAGAAGATCCCGTCCAGCACGGGCTTTCGAGCCGGAGAGCGCATCAGCTGCCCGAGCCGATCGTCGGGGGTGTCACGCACCAGGCGGCCAAAGCCGCCGGCGAGCAGCGACGGTGCATCAGTGGCCAGCCGCTTCACGGCCTCGAGCGCGCGCTGGGGGTCAAAGTCGAAGTCCGGCATCTGTCGAGACGGTACTAGGTGAGCGGGGCTCAATCTTGACGCTCCTCTCGCCGATATCCAGTGAGTGAAGATCCCTGGGCTGCGCCAATCGCCGGATCGTGCCGCGTGGCTGGTCGGCCTGTTGGCCGTCGCCGCTCTGTTGGCCATGGTCGGAACCGGGGTCGGCGAGTTCTCCTCGCTGGTCGGCTGGGACGTCGCCTGGACGTCTGCCGCTGCCGCCGCACTGGCGGGCACGCTCGCCGCCCGGCGGGCCGCGGCCGCCGCCAACCGCAGCCGCTGGACGCTGTGGGCGGCCGCCTCGGGATGCTGGCTGGCCGGTCAGATTGCCTGGAATGTCTTCGGGGTCATCGGTTTTCCGGCCTCACCGAACCTGGCCGATTTTGGCTGGTGGGGGTTCGCGATTCTCGTCATCATCAGCATGAGCCGCAACCGGGCCCCGTCGCGCACCGTGCGGATGGTCTCGCGGGTCGAGACCTTGCCGGTGATCGGTGCCGCCGTGGCTCTCTGTCTGGCCTCGCTGTGGCCGGACGCGGTCGCTTCCACCCTGCCGATCGCGGCCCGACTGTCGGCGCTGGGCTACCCGGCTCTGTACGTCTCGGCGGCCATGCTGATGCTCCAGGCGATGATCGGTGGCTCGCTGGCCGGCTCGCGCTCGCGAGCGCTGCCCGTCGTGCTGGGCGGCATGAGCACGGTGGCGGTGGCCTTTGCCCTGTGGAGCATCCAGCTACTCAGTCAGACCTACACCCCCGGGGCGACGCTGCTCGATCCGCTGTGGGTCGTCGGCCTGGTGGCGATCGGCGCGGGGGGCGTGCTGGCTGCCCGGGCCCCTGAGGAGGTGGCCGAATTCGATGAGCCGGCCAAGCGTGGTGGCGTGCTCCCGGCCGTCCTGTTCGCGTTGCTCCTGGCCGCCCAGATCCGGGCCCGACTCAACGTCAGTCCCAGTCCGGCCGTGCTCGTCCTCGGCGCGGGGCTTCTGCTCTGCGGCGGGGCCTTGATCATTCGCAGCACCCTGCTCGAGCGCCGGTTGCGCGAGATGCTGGAGTGGGAACGGGCGACGCTGGCCATCCTGGCCGATCGCGAGGAGGAGCTGGCCCGCAAGAACGAGCAGCTCCTCGAGGACTCCCGGCGCGATCCGCTCACCGGCATGCGCAACCGGCGCGCCCTCGCCGATGACCTGCCCAAGCTGGAGGCGATACACGGCGAGCGCGGTGACGGCTTTGCGCTCGCTCTCTGCGACGTCGATCATTTCAAGACCTACAACGACCGGCTCGGCCATCTCGCTGGCGATCAGGCGCTGCGAGCCATCGCCGCCACCGTCCGCGGGGCCCTTCGCGCCGGAGACATTGCCTACCGCTTTGGCGGAGAGGAGCTCCTCCTGATCATCCGTGCGGCCGACATCGCCGCCGCGCGCTCGGCCGCCGAACGTGTCCGTCAGGCCGTTGAGCGTGTGTCGATCCCGCACCCCGGGGGTGTCGGGGGTGTCCTCACGGTCTCCATCGGCCTGGCCGCCGGCAGCGGTGACTCGTCTGCTCTACTGGCACGCGCCGATGCCGCCCTCTATCGCGCCAAGCGCGAGGGACGCAATCGCACTGTGGCCGAGGGCCGGACGGGAGAGGCGCCCGTGGGGGGCCGAACCCGTACGGTCACCGAGGAGCCGGTGCCGCGGCACCTGCGCAGCATGCTGGCCGTTTCCCGCGCGGCGGCTGCCGGTCACGGCGTCGCGCCCGTCCTGGACGCCCTGACCAAGACGATCCGCTCCGAGCTGAGCTTCCAGGTCGTCGCCGTCCGCCTGCTCGATCCTGAGACCGAGCAGCTCGAATGCGTGGCCGTGCTCGGTGACGACGACGCTCGTCATCTCCTTCTCGGCACGGTCAAGCCCTGGGCCGAGGTCGCCGCTCTGCTTGCCTCACGCCAGACCCAGGAGGGCGCGGTTTGGCTCCCAGCCGGCTCCCATCAGTTCGACGATGAGACACTCTTTTGGGTGCCCCCGCCGCTGGACTCCGCCGGTCCCGATGCCTGGGACCCCGACGACCTTCTCCTCCTGCCTCTGCGCGATCCCAACGGTGACGTCCTGGGTGTGATCTCGGTCGATCAGCCGCTGGACGGACGGCGTCCCGGCGTCGCGGAGCTGGCCACCCTGATGGCGGTCGCCGACCACGCTGGGCTAGCTCTGGCCCAGGCTCAGCGCGACACCTCACACGCCGCCGCCGCCGGCCGTCAGTCGTCGGAGCTACTGCTCGCCTCGGTCATGCTGCTGGCCGAGACGCTGGATCTCCGTGACGAGGGCACCGCCCGCCACTCACTGACCGTCGGCGCCTACGCTCGGCAGACCGCGCTGACCCTCGGCCTCGCGCCCGCACGCGTGGAGCGGATCCACGCCGCCGGGGTCCTGCACGACCTCGGGAAGCTGGGCATCGCCGACGCGATCCTCTACAAGCCAGGGCCGCTCGAGGAGCACGAGTGGCGGGAAATGAGGCGCCACCCGGAGATCGGAGCGCGGATCCTGGAGCATGCCGGACTGACCGACATCGCCCGCTGGGTGCGCGGCCATCACGAGCGGGTCGACGGTCGGGGCTACCCACTGGGTCTGCGCGGGGAGGAGGTGCCGCTCGAGGCGCGCATCCTGGCCGTCGCCGACGCGTACGAGGCGATGATCGCCGACCGTCCATACCGCGCCGGCCTGCCGGGGGCACAGGCACGTGAGGAGCTTCGCCGCTGCGCCGGTGGTCAGTTTGACCCGACCGTCGTCACCGCCTTCCTGGAAGCGCTCACCGAATCGGGCGACCCCGTCTTTGATCGGGCGCCGGACGTCCTGGCCGCCGGCCTGCCCTCCTGACTGGCCGGTCTTCGGCGGCCCGCATGGTGGGCGATACGGACCGCCGCGGGGTCGGTCAGGTCGAGCGCACGACCAGCATATGGAAGCTGCCGCGGTGAACCGTGACGGTCACCTCGCGTCCGCGGTTCGTCTGGCGGACGATGTAGTGACGGATCCGGTGTCCGTCCAACTGCACCGAGCGCACCCGGCTGCCCGCCGGGAGGGTGTGCCCGATCCACAGCGTGCGCAGGTGGAGGCCGCTGGTCATCACCCTGGTCAGGAACCGGTGCCCGGAGTGGCTGGCAAAGACGTTCACACGGCCGCGAGCCAGCCGGATGTTCGAGCCCGCCACGCTGGGCTGCCCGGACGGCACCTGAGGCACGATCTGGAGCTGGCGGTAGGGCAGAAACGGCCGCACCCCAAGCTGCTGGTGCACCACCGACCAGGCCGTCCCGTAATTGCCCCAGCCCTGCATGACCTGCGAGCGGCAGGTCCAGCACCGATCGATGTTGGCGGGGACCCCGCTGGCCGGGTCGCTGCTGGGGGTCGAGGGGAAGATCTCGGGCATCGCGCCGGGCTGCTCGTCGGGCGTGCCGCCGGTGGCCGGCTCGGCGAACATCGTTTCCGCGTTGGCGTCGGTGTAGCGCTTCTGCTGACCGGGTCCCAGGCGCCCGTAGTTGCCCTCCCCGACGGCCATGATCGAGGTGGTCAGCGAGAAGATCTCGAAGTCCCCCTTGCCGTCCGAGCCGCCACCGCAGCCGGTGTGGAACAGGCCCAGGCTGCCGGGTCGCGAGCCGCTGTAGCAGGCGCTCTGGCGTCCGGCCAGGCCGGTCCTGGCGTGCCCGGCCGAGGCCACGCCGGGGGTCACCTGCGTGCCTCGGGTCAGCTCGGCCTCCATGGGCACCACGCCGATCCAGTGCTTCTGGAAGTTCTGTCGGTTGCCGGGGTCAAGCAACGAGTCGGCGTATTGCCCGACGGCCGGATCCCACCACGTCGTCTCGAACTGGCGGCGGAGCTTGTTGGCCAGGCCGGTCGCCCAGGTCGCCGTGGCGTTGTCATGCTTGAAGCGCGCCATGTCGGCCAGGTCGTAGAGCCCGCGCATGAAGTAGACGCCGTTATCGAGCTTCTCTGGACCCATGCCGGTCCGCTCGACGTTGCCCGAGCCCTCCGGCCACCCGTCGCGGTCGACGTCGTAGCGGCTGGCGATGGCGCGCAGGTTGCGGCGCGTGAAGCCATACATCTGGTTGAGGAACCGGTTGTCGCCGGTCCATCGCCAGATCATGGCGACGGTGCTGGGAAACTTGACCGTCTCGTCAGTGTTGAAGTCGTTGGTCGTGGTTCCGTTGCTGGCTGTCGTCTGGCTATCGTGACCGAAGTAGACCGATCCGTCGGA
>JAXDGI010000060.1:0-4099 GCA_034665145.1 Solirubrobacteraceae bacterium | reverse complement strand
CCCCGAGCGGAGCGGCGAGCCAGGTGCTCCACCCCTCCTTCAGCCAGAAAGAGGCTCATGAACCCGGCACGGCGGGCGCGAAGCGGGCGCCAGAGCGCGATGTCGAGAACGAGCGAGAGAACTGCCGTCGCAACCATCCCGAGCAGCGTCGCCGGAATCATCCCGAGCCCGAGGGGGCCGTTGAACGCGTAGGCGGCGAGAGCCCCGAACGCCATGAAGTCGCCGTATGCAAAGTTGACGAGCCGGAGGATCCCGTAAACGAGCGAGACGCCGACAGCGGCGATTGCGATCACCGATCCGGTGACGAGGCCGTTCGCGAACAGCTGCCAGAACATTCAGGGAACTAGACCAGTTGCGGCTCCGTGAGGTCGGTCACACCGCGCGGGCGAACCGGTGCGAGGCCGCGACGAGCCGCTCTACGACGACCAGTTCGGCTTCGTCTCGCGGGGCGTACAGCATGACGGCGGTCGGCGGCAGGAGGCCTGCCCGGGCAACCGGATGCAGCTCCGCCCAGCCTGCATCGATGGCGGCTTGGGCGAGATCGGGCGGGAGCATCGCGTGGAGGCTGTGATCGGGTGAAGGATGCAGGTGGGCGAACTCCCGGTCGACCATGAAGGCCTCGGGCGGCCCAACCGGCTCACCCGGCGCCAGCGTCAGCGCGCGAGCACCGGCGACGGAGATGCCGCTGGGCCGCTCGACGACTCCCGGGAGGGCGAAGAGACGCCGGCCGAGCTCCTCCACGAGCGCGAGGTCGACCGGCTGCTGATCGAGCTGCGTGTGCGGGTTCGTCGGAGTGGTCCGCGGTCGCGCTCCCTGACGCGGCGGCAGTGGCGGGTCCACCATCTCGGCATTCTGCCTTGTCAGCAGCTCTGCGGATGGCTATGGCTCTGTTGTGCCGCTACTCGAGGAGTGGTAGTAAGAGCGCGTGTGGCTGCTTAGGCGAAAGCGTTCGCGGCTAAGGCCAATCCCGGAGGCGGTCGCCTACGCGCACTGCCACGGCGACCGTGGACCCGATCTCGTGCGTGTCATGAAACTGGAGCCGCGCAGGCCGACGTATGCGTTCCCAGCGTCCGGCGAAACGTTGCGCCGAGCCTTCGAGAGTCGGTTGGACACTCGAAAACACGGAAGCCGCTAATCACGCGCCTCGTCGACCTTGACGCGAGCCGCCTGTGATCCACTAGGTGCCAGCGCTAGATGGTGTCGGGCTCGGAGGAGTCGATCAGTTCGGCCGCCGCGACCCGCGACTCGTTTGCAACGTAGCGGCGGCCGCGTGACCAGGACATCAACGCGGCGAGCAGGCAGGCGCAGATCGCGAACGCGAACGCTTTGTGGAGGCCGGACCGGAACGGCTCGGCGATCAGGTTCGGGAAGAAGTTGCGATTGCTGAGCGCGGCGGCGTTCGCGGCCGACAGGTGCGCGATCACACCGGGGCCGATCAGGGTGCGCACGGGGTCGCAGCCGAGGAAGGCCGCGAAGAGGACGGAGACCGGAGGCAGGTGCGCGACTCGCGTCGCCGTGGCGGGCGGGACGCCGTGCGCGTGAAGTCCTGCGGCGAGCGATTGCGGCAAGGTTGCAGCGAGGCCGATGATCATCAGTGTGAAGAAGATGCCGATCGACAGGACTTGCGCTGAGTTCTGGAAGGTCTGGTTCATTGCACCGCCCGCACCGCGGTCGCCGGCCGGGAGGCTGTTCATCACACCGGCCCGGTTCGGCGAGGCGAACGCTCCCATGGACAGTCCCATCAGGAGCAGCGCGCCGGCGAAGGGCCAGTAGGAGAAGTTCACGGGCAGCAGGTCGAGCAGCACGAAGCTGAGCGCGGAGCCGAGCATGCCGCTCGTCGCGAACGGGCGTGAGCCAAAACGGTCGGAGAGGAAGCCGGAGACCGGCCCGGCGGTGAGAAATCCGATCGTCAAGGGCAGCATGTAGATGCCCGCCCAGAGTGGGGTGCGGCTGAAGCTGTACCCGTGCTGGGGGAGCCAGATTCCTTGCAGCCAGATGATCAGCATGAACATCAGGCCACCGCGAGCGACCGCGGACAGGAAGCTCGACAGGACGCCGAAAGTGAACGGTCTGATCCTGAACAGCGGCAGCTTGAACATCGGATGTCGACTGTGCGCCTCGACGAACACGAACGCCACAAGCAAGCCGACGCCCGTACCGATGCACGTGAGGACGAATGGGCTCGACCAGCCCATGGTGTGCCCGCCGTGCGGCCGGATCCCGTAGGTGATCCCGATCATGATCAGCACGAGCCCGACGGCGAAGGTCAGGTTGCCGACCCAGTCGATCGGCGCGGGGTTGCGCACCCCGATCTCCCTGAGTCGCTTGTGCGACCACACCGTTCCGAACAGCCCGAATGGCACCGAGACAAGGAAGACGAGCCGCCAGTTGACAGGTGCGAGTAAGCCGCCGACTAGGAGACCAATGAACTGGCCGCTGATGCCGACGACATTGTTGAGGCCAAGCGCGAGGCCGCGCTGATGTGACGGGAACGCGTCGGTCAGAATCGCTGCCGAGTTCGCGATCAGAAACGCGGCACCGACACCTTGCACGAGCCGAAACACGATCAGCCAATCCGCGCCCGCAGCGCCGCGCATCCAGACGACGGTTAGCAAGAGCGAGGCGATCGTGTAGATCGCGAAGCCGAGCGTGTACATGCGCACCCGTCCGAACAGGTCGCCGAGCCGGCCGAGCCCGACGACCAGAACGCTCGTCACGACGAGATAACCGAGGATCATCCAGAGCAGGTAGAAACTGTTGCCCGGCTGCAGCGGGCTCAGGTGGAAGCCGCGGAAGATGTCGGGCATCGCGATCAGCACGATCGAGGCGTCGAGCGTCGCGAGCAGGACGGCGAGCGTGACGTTCGAGAGCGCGATCCACTTGTAGCGCTCGGAGGTCACAGGAAAATTCTACAGGCAGCCTGAACAGGTTGCCTGTGCTGTTGGTACGCTGATAGCGATGCCGACTGACGTCGACCTGGCGAATGCCGTCAGCGAGCTCCGACTCGTGCTCGGGCAGCTGCTCCGTCAGCTTCGCAGCGAGAACGCGCTGTCGCTCTCGCATCTCGCCGTCCTCGGCCGGCTCGACCGGTCAGGCCCTCAAACGACCAGCCGTCTAGCCGCCGCCGAGCGGATGCGCCCGCAGTCGATGGCCCAGACGTTGACAGAGCTGCGGACAGAGGGGCTGGTCGAGCGACGGCCCGATCCCACGGACGGGCGGCAGATTCTGGTCGAACTGAGCGATGCCGGAAAGACGTTTCTGGCCGCGGAGCGGCAGCGCCGCGAAGGCTGGCTCTCCCAGGCGATCGACGACGAGCTCACATCCGCAGAGCAAGAACTTCTGGTGGACGTCGTCCCGTTGCTCCGGCGCCTGGCGGAGCTTGACGTACGGCCAAGGAGCCGGTTAGGAGCGATGCGTCTGCCCGTTTCGAAGAAACGGACGGTATAGGCTCGCGACTCGGGACCCCAGCTCACGCGGCTGGCGGTCACCGGCCGGCCGAGATGCCCGGTTTCCTAAACCGCGTGCACTAGTTCGATTCCGGTCGGGGGCATCCCTCTGTTCAACAAGCAAGCCGTTATGTCGACGCGCGCAGGTGGTTACGTTCGCACCAGCGTAGGACGATCTTCTGCTCGAGTCGGCCCGAACCGTCTACCGCGCCTCGACCAGTCTTGCCAAGAGCTGAAGTGCCTCGTCCTCGGTTAGTGGTGCCCCAGAGGCGCCGCCGTCGGTGACGGGAGGAGCGACCTGCTGCACCTCGTTTAGGACACGCGAGATGGCTGGATCGAGGATTACGGCTTGGTCATTCGCGAGCTTCGACGCGAGGCGACCGAACGCTTCCGCGTCGTCGGGTCGTCCTCTCGCCAACGCTAGCCGTCCGGCGGTGACGAACAGGTTGATCAGCACGAACGAGCGGCCGGGGTGCTGGCGCACCCTGCCGATCGCGGTTGCGAGGTTCGAAGCGGCGCCGTCCGCGTCCCCGAGTTGGAGCTGGCAAAGCGAAATCAGGATCAGGGATTCGGCGGCGTCAACCGCCCTCCCATCACGGGTGTCGAGCTCAAGCGCCTCGGCGGCCACGGTCAGTGCCTGGTCTGGGTCGCCG
>JAXDGI010000059.1:0-34988 GCA_034665145.1 Solirubrobacteraceae bacterium | reverse complement strand
CCGGACCTCGGAGCCGGAGCAGACCGTCGGCTAGCTCTGGCGTTCAGAGACGTCGGACCAATCCCTCAACAACGCGTGCCCAGACCGGGGCCCCCACAATTGACCATCAGCCGCGACGCGCTGAGAGCGCTGTCTACCGAGAGCCTGTTCGCGTGCCGCGGAGGGCCGACTGAAGATGCCGCGGTCGAGGAGCTGGTCACCCGCTTCGAACCCCTGGCCCGGAGCGTGGCCCGCCGCTATCACCAGCGGGGAGAGCCGCTCGACGACCTGACTCAGGTCGCAATGGTCGGCTTGCTCAAGGCGATCAGCCGGTTTGATCCCGGACGCGGCTTCGCCTTCACCACCTACGCCACGCCGACCATGGTCGGTGAGCTCAAGCGCTATTTCCGCGACAGCGGCTGGGCGGTCCACGTGCCTCGCGGCGTCAAGGAACGGGCCGTCGAGCTGGCCCGGGTCACCGATGAGCTCTCCTCGCAACTTGGTCGCTCGCCGTCGCTCACGGAACTGGCTCAAGCCCTGGGCACCTCAGAGGAGGAGACGCTGGAGGCGATCGAGGCCTACCACGCCCGTCACGCCAGCCCTCTCGAGGGCTCCTCCGACGACGATGACTCCCCCTCCCTGCCGCCGGCGCGGGTGCTCGGCGCCGAGGACGAGCGCTTGGAGCAGGCCGAATACCTGAGCGTCATCGCCGCCGGGGTGGAAACCCTGTCAGAGAGCGACCGGCTCATCCTCTACCTGCGTTTCGCGCGCGACCTCACCCAGTCGGAGATCGCCCAGCGGGTGGGCACCTCTCAGATGCAGGTCTCGCGCCTGCTGCGGTCGGCCATCGACAAGATCCGGCGGGCCAGCGGCGAACTCGATCCGACCTAGCCTCGGCGGCTTTGATCCACCCTGGCCAGCGGCGAGCTGCCGCCGACCGTGTCAGGATTTGCCCCCGTCGACGGCGCGCTGGAGCTGTGCCTTGCTCATTGATGAGCGGCCCGCGATACCCATCTGCCGGGCCTCGTTGTAGAGCTGATCGCGCGTGCGGCCCCTGGGGCGGTTGGTACCCGAGCGTTGACCGCCACGCTGGCCCGAGGACTTGTCCTGGGTCGAGGTGCGCGAGCGCTGCTGGGACTCACCCGAGCGGGCCCGCTCCTTGTTGACCGTACGGGCCGCGATCTCCTCGGCACGATTCTCGCTGCGCCCCTGATCCAGCGCGCTCTCCTTGACATGCTCGTACTGTCGCGCTCGCTTGCTTCCCGGCTTTACTCCGCGTGGTGGCATGGGCTCCTCCTCGTTGCCTCGGACTTCGCCGATGGCCTACCCCGCACGGGCAGTCAGAAACGTCGGGGCCAGTGCTAGCCCGAGATGAGTGTCGGCGTGCCGAGGGGGATGTGGGCCAAGAGCCAGCGTCCTTGCGCCGGCGTGAGGCGCATGCAGCCATGGCTGACCGCCTTCCCGATCGTCCACGCCTCGGGAGTGGAATGGATGGCGATCCGATCTCCGCCGTTCCAACCCTGGATGGCGTGCGGCGCCTTGGCCGACAGGGCCAGGATGCAGCAGCCGTATGGGCCGCTGGGGTCCCCGGTATTGAGCCGATCGGTCACCGCGAAGCGACCGGTCGGGGTCGGGGAAGCCGGCGCTCCGATCGCCACCTTGTAGCGCTGCACGAGATGGCCGCCGAGCAGGATGCTGAGACGCCGCGCGGCCAGCGACACACGCAGCTGCCACTTGACCCGCGCCAGCGATGTATCGGACGCCGCGACCCACCCCAGCCTCCCGTTCCCGGCCAGCGGGCTGACCACGCCCAGCCACCGGCCCGAACGCCGCACCACCCACAATGCCTGGCGGGAGCCAAACGGCGTGTGCCGCCCCACCCGTGCGAAGGCATGGCCGGCTGGACTCGAGCGCATCGAGGTCGGGCGGGTGACGAGCGCCACCAGGGCGCCCGAGCTCGCGAGGAGATGCCGGCTCGGGGTGGTGGGGGCCTGGGCCACGGGGGTGTAGAGCGAGCCGGCGGTGGCCGTATCGCCGGCCGGGCGGCCTCCGCCGCTGAGACTCAACGCGATGATGATCGGGATGATGGGGATCAGCGCCCCCAGCGCGGCCAGGCCCAGACGTGTGCGGTCGCGACGGCGTCCCGGCATTTCGGGGTCAGGGGGCGATGCCGGCGTGGGTGGCGGGCCGGATTGACTCATCTCGTTCATTGTCACGCATCGCCTGCGGCGCTTGGAACGGACGGGCCCGCGGCGGCCGCCGGCCGGCGACGTCCCGAAACGGATACGAGCCTGCCGGCCATCGGCCACGGCGTAGTCTTAGAGACATGTTCGGACTACACAACAAGAGCCAGATGGTCGACGCCGCCACCGCGCTTCCGGGGCGCGGATTGGAGATGCCCGTGGCCGACCGCCACGCCGTACTCGGCACGTCGATGAAGCCGCCCTTCCCGGAGGGCTTTGGACAGCTCGTGGTCGGCATGGGCTGCTTCTGGGGCGCCGAACGCGTCTTCTGGCAGGCGCCCGGCGTCCATACGACCGCGGTGGGCTACGCGGGCGGCTTCACCCCCAACCCGACCTATGAAGAGGTCTGCAGCGGCCGGACCGGTCACACCGAGGCGGTGCTCGTCGTGTTCGATCCGGCTCAGACCTCACTAACCGAGATGCTGCGGCTGTTCTGGGAAAACCACGATCCGACCCAGGGCATGCGCCAGGGCAACGACGTCGGCAGTCAGTACCGCTCGGCCATCCTGTACGGCAACCAGGAGCTGCACGAACTGGCCGATGGCACCCGGGCCGCCTACGCCGGGCGCCTGCGCGCCTCGGGCTATCCCGAGATCACGACCGAGATCGCCCCGCTCGGGACGTTCTACTACGCCGAGGACTACCACCAGCAGTATTTGGAGAAGAACCCCTGGGGGTACTGCGGGCTCGGCGGGACCGGCGTGAGCTGTCCGGTGGGTCTGGGCGCGGTGCAGGCCCAGCCGTAAGCAACAGCAGCCGGCTTTGGGCCGCCCGCCAGCGCTGCTCGCGGGGCCGGCCCCAGATGACCGTGCGATGGCGGCGGTGGTCGCACCGGTGGGCATCGAGCCCACCCTGTGATCAGCCGCCGGCCACCGCCGGGAGGATCGTCACCTCATCACCATCCTCGACGGGCGTATCGAGCCCGTCGAGGAAGCGGATGTCCTCGCCGTCGACGTAGACGTTGACGAAGCGGCGCAGGCCGCCGTCCTCGGCGATCCGGCTGCGCAGCTCCCCGTAGCGCTCGTAGAGCGAATCGAGCACCTCGCCGACGGTGGCACCGTCGACGCTGGCCTGCGATTCGCCGCCGGTCGCCTCACGGAGCTGGGTGGGAATCTTGACATGGACCGCCATGGCCGCGAATCCTATGCGAGAGCCCCGACGCGCTGACTTGCGCTCTCGAATGAGGCGAGCGTGGGGTCGATCTCCCAGGCTTCGAACGTGCCCCGCGCGCAGTCGAGTGTCTTCAGCCCCTCGCCGGTGATGTAGACGACGACGCGCTCCTCGGGGTCAATGTCTCCGCGCTCGGCCAGTTTGGCCAGGACGGCGGTGGTGACGCCACCGGCCGTCTCGGTGAAGATCCCGGTCGTCTGCGCCAGCAGCTTGATCCCGGCCCGGATCTCATCGTCGTCAACCGAGTCGATCGATCCGTGCGAGGCGCGGGCCAGATCGAGCGCATAGGGACCGTCCGCGGGGTTGCCGATGGCCAGCGACTTCGCGATCGTGTCGGGCTTGACCGGCTGGCAGAAGTCCCGGCCGTCGGCAAACGCGGCGGCCACCGGCGAGCAGCCGGTGGCCTGGGCGCCGTTGAAGGTGGGTAGCTCCCCCTCGAGCAGGCCGGCCTCGATCCACTCGGTGAATCCGCGCGCGAGCTTGGTGAACAGCGAGCCCGAGGCGATCGGCGCCACGACCCGATCGGGCAGTTCGAAGCCCAGCTGCTCGGCCGTCTCGAAGGCCAGGGTCTTGGAGCCCTCGGCGTAGTACGGCCGCATGTTGATGTTGACGAACGCCCAATCGTGCTCACCGGAAAGCTCAGTGCAGAGCCGGTTGACGTCGTCGTAGTTGCCGCGCACGCCGACCACGTTCGTGCCGTAGATCCCGGTGGCCAGGATCTTCTGCTCCTCCAGATCGGATGGGATGAAGACATAGGACTCGAGCCCGGCGGCGGCGGCATGAGCGGCCACGGCGTTGGCGAGGTTCCCGGTCGAGGCGCAGGCCACCGTCGTGAAACCGAGCTGGCGAGCGCGGGCCATGGCCACGGACACCACGCGGTCCTTGAAAGAGTGCGTCGGGTTGGCGGCGTCGTTCTTGATCCACACCTCACCGAGCCCGAGCCGCTCGGCAAGCCGATCGGCCCTGAGCAGGGGCGTCCAGCCGGCGGGCAGCGTTAGAGCGGGCGGCGTCGGTACCGGCAGGAAGTCTCCGTAGCGCCACAGCGAGTGCGGGCCAGCCTGGATCCGGCGCTTCAGCTCGGCCGGGTCGACCCCGTCACGGGACGAGTAGGCGACCTCGAGTGGACCGAAGCACTTCGAGCACACGTACCGGGCGTCGAGCTCGTATTCCGTTTGGCATTCCTTGCAGCGAAGCGACTCTGGCGGCATATAAAAAAACCTCCGCCGGGGTCCGTGGTCGGAGGTTGGGAAACCACCATGTCCACATCTCCCAGGCTTTTGTAGTTGGAGCCTGATGGAATTGGCACCGTTCCCTTGCGGGAGGTTGCCGGGGTTTCGTAGGGCCATTCCCCTCCACCCCTCTGGATGCGTACTGCTATGTAAACGGCAGTATATCCGGTCATCGGCGCCCCCAGAGAGAACCCGAAGGCGAGGACTCGGCAACTGGGGCGCTCGCGCCCGGCGTAAACGACCCCCGGGGGCGCCGTCGCGCGTAACGACCGCCGTGGGCTGGTGTTGAGCAACGCGAATGCCGGCCGCGCCGTCCGATCCGCTCGCGCGCCTGGAATCGATGCTCAGCCTCGAGGAGGGCAGTGCACCGCTCCGGCGCATGCTCATCATCGTCAACCCCTACGCGACGACCGTATCCGATCGTCTCAAGCACCTCGTCGTGTACGCGCTGCGCGGTCGGTATGAGGTGACCGCGGTCGACACCGAGGCACGCGATCACGCCACCGAGCTGTGCCGCAAGGCTGCCCAGGAGGGCTATGACGTGGTCGTGGCCTTCGGCGGCGACGGGACCGTCAACGAGGCGGCCAACGGCCTGGTCGGATCACGGACCCCGCTCTTCTGCCTGCCCGGCGGCCGCACCAACGTCTATTGCCGGATCCTGGGCATCCCCACCGACGTCGTCGACGCCACCGAGCATCTGCTCGGTCTGGCCCACGACTGGCACCCGCGGACCGTTGATGTCGGACTGGTCAACAATCGCTTCTTCCTCTTCTCGGCCGGCGTCGGCCTCGACGCCAGCGTCGTGCAACAGGTCGACGCCCATCCGCGGCTCAAGGTCCGCTTCGGCGAGTGGTACTACGCCTGGACGGGCGTGCGCACGTTCAACCGCCACTACCTCTTCCGCCCCCCGCGCCTCGACGTCGAGCTGGACGGCGAGCACGTGGGGGGCGTCACGGCAATCGTGCAGAGCGCCGAGCCGTACACCTATTTCGGCGATCGCCCCGTGCACATGGGCGAGGGCGCCACCCTGGACAGCGGCGACCTGGCCGGCGTGGTGCTGCGCCGTGCGAGCGCGATCGACATCCCCACCATCACCTGGCGGGCCCTGTCGCGTCGCTTCCGGCTGGCCAACCATCGCCGCGTGCACCCATTCAGCGGCGTGCAGGGCCTGCGCGTGGTCTCAGCCGACGACCGACCGCTCCCCCTCCAGGTCGATGGTGACTACATCGGCGAAGTCCACGAGGCGGTGTTCGCGTCCCGTCCCGGCGGGATGCTGGTCATCGCCTGAAGCGCACGAGGCGTGACCGCCCACACGGCCCCCCGGGGGTGAAAGACCGGCGCACCGAGCCTCTGTACCGATGTGGCCGATGGTCAGCCCAGCCGTGCCGCGCGCCGGCGTCCTCCTCCACGACTGAATGAACGCGATCGGCGGCTGCTCGCCTTCGCCGCCGAGCACCGCTTCCTCGTCAACAGTCACGCCCGCACGCTGCTTGGCGCCTCCGCCGCCTCGGCGTCCACCCGGCTGCGCAACCTGACCCAGGGCGGGTGGCTGACGTACGAGCGAAAGCTGGCCGGCCCGGGCGCCTACCAGATCACTCGCGGCGGCCTGCGCGCGATTGGGAGCTCGCTCCCACGGCCCAAGGAGATCGATTTGGCCACCTACGATCACGAGGTCGGCATGGGCTGGGTGTGGCTGGCCGCTACCCGCGGAGTTTTCGGTCCGCTGCAGGGCATGGCCTCCGAGCGCTTCATGCGCTCCGAGGACCGTCGGCGGGAGGACCCGGCCGAACGCTTCGGGGTCCGCCTGGGCGGCGTAGGACCCTACGGTGGCGAGCGCCGCCATTACCCCGACCTGCTGCTCGACACCGCTTCCGGGCAGCGGGTCGCGGTCGAACTTGAGCTGACGCCCAAGGGCCGCTCGCGCCGGAACGAGATCCTCGGCGGCTACGCGCTCGACGGCCGGATCGACGCTGTGCTCTACCTCGTCGAGCACGAGCGCACGGGGCGGGCCATCGAGCGGGCCGCGCGCCACGCCGGGATCCCCTCCGGCGTCCACGTTCAGCTCGTCCGCTTCGGCCCGGGATCGGGGGCGATCGGCGCCGGGCGCCGCCCCGAGCGGACCGCCTCGGCGCGGGTGAGGGGGACGCAGGACAGAAGGCGCGCCGAGCGGGCGGAACATGTGGAGCGCGCCGGGCGGCCCTCGGGCCACGAGGCGGACCGGTGAGGTCCGGCCCGCGGCGGACCCCGTACTGGACCCTCCTGGTCTTCGCCGGACTGCTGACCCTGCCCTTCGGCTGGGCGATGGGTGCGCTGGCCGGGGTCGCGGTGGCGCGAGTGGTCTGGTCGGCACTGGGCGATCGAGCCCGCGCCCGCACGGGCGCCGCGGGCGCAACCCCGGCACAGCTCGTGCTCGGCTCTGACCCGCACGGTCGGCCCGTCGCGCTCACCGAGGAGCAGCTCGGCGCCCACGCCCTGATCGTCGGCGCCAGCGGCGCCGGCAAATCGACCACGCTGCTGCGGATCCTCAGCGAGCAGATCGCGGCGGGCAAGCCCGTCGTGGCTCTCGACCTCAAGGGCTCGCCGGCCTTCGCCGCCGCTCTGCGGCGGGCCGCGGCCCGCGGCGGCCGCCCGTTTCGGCTCTGGACGCTGGACGGCCCGGCCGGGTGGAATCCGCTCGCCCACGGTAATGCCACCGAGCTCAAGGACAAGCTGATCGGCAGCGAACGGTTCACCGAGCCGCACTACCGGCGGGCCGCCGAGCGCTACGTGCAGACCGCGCTCCAGGCGCTGCAGGCCACTGGTCGCCAACCCGATCTGGCCGCTGTCGTCGCGCTGATGGAGCCGCGGCGGCTGGCGGCGCTGGCCCGCGGGCTCGCCGCCCCGCTGGGCGAGCGAGTGCACGACTACCTGGAATCTCTGAGCCCCGATCAGCTCAGCGCGGTGCGGGGCCTGGGGACGCGGCTGGCCCTGCTCAGCGAGTCATCGGCCGGTCCCTACCTCGTCGGCCCGGCTGCGGACGGCGCGGCGGCGCCGGGCCTGCGGCCGGCGGTGGACCTCCGGGCTGGGCTGGCCGGCGGCGAGGTCATTCTCTTCAGCCTCAACTCGAGCCGCTATGGGTCGCTGGCCGCCCAGGTGGGGACCCTGGCCATCCAGGACCTGATCAGCGTCAGTGGCGAGCGCCTGGACCGGGCCGGCGACGCATCGCCGGCCACGGTGGCCATCGACGAGTTCTCGGCCCTGGGCTCTGACCACGTTCTCGCCCTGCTCGCCCGCGGACGCGAGTCGGGATTCGGGGTCCTGCTGGCCACCCAGGAGCTCTCGGATCTCGAGCGGGCCGGGCGGGGGTTTCGCGATCAGGTCCTGGGGCTGACCACGGTCAAGATTGCGCATCGTCAAGACGTTCCGACCTCGGCCCAGACGATCGCCGAGATGGCCGGGACCAGGCTGGCCTGGGAGGAGACCCGCCAGCTGCGCAGCCCGCTGGCCCCGTCGGGCAGCCGCGGTACCCGTCGCCAGGTGGAGCGCTTCCGCGTGCATCCGAACGTGGTCAAGACGCTCGGCCCGGGCCAGGCCGTGCTGCTGGTCAAAAGCCCTGCGGCCCAGGTGACGCCGGTCCGGGTCGCCCGGCCTGAGACGGACTCCAGCCGGGATCGGCCAGGGGTCGCCCGGGCGCCGGAAGGCCACGGGACGGCGGCTCCCTTCGCCGTGCTGGCTGCACAGCGCGCAGCGACATCAGCGACGCCAGCCACGCCAGCCACGCCAGCCACGCCGGTGGCTCGAGGCCCGGCGCCGCCGCCCGCCGCGCGATCGCGGCCGGCTCTCCCCCGCCCGGTGTCATCGGCCGCACCGCCGGACCGGGCCTCCCCGGGAGCACGCGCCCGCGGCCGCGGTGATCAGCCCGCGCCCGGGGTGACGCGGTAGGCGTCGAACACCGCGTCGATGTTGCGCAGGCGGCTGATGGCCTGATCGAGCGTGCGCGTGTCGCCCACCTCGACCAGGAATCGGTTCTTGACCATCGGGTGGTCGACGGTGCCGTGGATGTCGAGGATGTTGATCCCCGCCTCGGCGAAGGTGCGTGACATGTCCTCGAGCAGACGATGGCGGTCCCAGCCGTCAACGGCGATCTCGACCCGGAAGGAGGTGTCGGCGTCGCCGTCCCAGGCCACCGGGGTGAAGCGGTCGGGGTCCTTCTTGAGCACGGCCACGTTGGGACAGTCATCACGGTGGATGGTGATCCCCCGCCCCAGGGAGATGTAGCCGACGATGGGGTCCCCCGGCACCGGGCGACAGCACTTGGCCAGTCGCAGCATGACCTCGTCGATGCCCTCCACCGAGATCCCGAAGCGCGTAGACGAGGTCGTCGGGCGGACCCGGCGGCGGTTCTTGTGCAGTAGGTCGTCGGTCGCGGTGGGCTCGGACTCGGCCGCCTCGCCCTGCTTGAGGCGCTGCATGACCTTGTTGACCACGACCTTGGGAGAGATCTTGGCGCCGCCCAGGGCGACGTAGAAGTCATCGCCCTTGCGGAAGCCCATCTCGCGGATCACGTCGGCCAGCAGCGGCGAGCCGACGAGCTTCTGAGCGGGGAGGCCCTGCTTCTTGAGGTTCTCCTGGAGCAGCTCGCGTCCGGTGTGCTCGTAGTCACGGCGCGACTCGGCCTTGAACCAGGCCTTGATCTTGTTGCGCGCCCGTGTCGTCTTGACTAGGGCCAGCCAGTCGCGCGACGGTCCGCGCTCGCGCTTGGAGGTGAGGACCTCGACGATGTCGCCCGAGCGCAGTTGGTAGGAGAGAGGCACGATCTTGCCGTTGACCTTCGCGCCCACACAGCGGTGACCGACGTCGGTATGGATCTCGTAGGCGAAATCGAGCGGCGTGGCGCCGGCGGCCAGGGACTTGACCTCCCCCTTGGGCGTGAAGACGAACACCTCGTCCTCGAACAGGTCGACCTTCAGGGTCTCCATGAAATCGCGGGGATCCGAGAGCTCGTGATGCCAGTCGACCAGGCTGCGCAGCCACTTCAGCTTCCCATCGGGATCGCTCAGGCCGCGGCCGGGAACGCCCGGGCGGGCCTTGTACATCCAGTGGGCGGCGATGCCGAACTCGGCCAGGTCATGCATCTCGCGGGTGCGGATCTGGATCTCCAGCGGCCGGCCCTCGGGTCCGATCACCGTCGTGTGCAGCGACTGGTACAGGTTGAACTTGGGCATCGCGATGAAGTCCTTGAAGCGTCCCGGCAGGGGCTTCCACAGCGAGTGGATGACCCCGACCGCGCCGTAGGTGTCCTTCACCGAGTCCACGATGACCCGCATCGCCGTCAGGTCGTAGATCTCGTTGAACTCCCGGCCCTTCTTGGTCATCTTGGAGTAGATCGAGTAGAAGTGCTTGGCCCGCCCGGAGATCTCGGCGTGGATTCCGAGCTCAGCCAGTTCCCGAGCGACGTATTCCCCGGCCTCGTTGACATAGCGTTCGCGGTCGCCGCGCTGCTGGGCGACAAGCGCCTTGATCTCGTTGTACTTGCGGGGGTGCAGGGTCTGGAAGGCCAGGTCCTCGAGTTCCCACTTGATCGCGTGAATGCCGAGCCGGTGGGCGATCGGGGCGTAGATGTCAAGGGTCTCGCGCGACTTGTCGATCTGCTTCTGCTTAGGCATGGCCGCGATCGTGCGCATGTTGTGCAGGCGGTCGGCGAGCTTGATGAGAATCACGCGGATGTCGGCCGACATCGCCACGACCATCTTGCGGTAGTTCTCGGCCTGGGCCTCGTCGCGTGACTGGAAGGTGAGCCCGGTCAGCTTGGTGACGCCGTCGACGAGACCGGCGATCTCCTCGCCGAACTCGGCTGACACCTCTTCCAGCGAGGCCGTGGTGTCCTCGACGGTGTCGTGCAGCAGGGCGGCGCACAGCGTCTCGGTGTCCAGGCGCATGCCGGCGCAGATCTTGGCCACGCCGACCGGGTGGGTGATGAAGTCCTCGCCGGAGCGGCGGCGCTGATCGGCGTGCTTGTCGCAGGCATAGACGAACGCCGCCCGCACCCGCTCACGGTCGATGGCCACGGCTGACTGATCGGCGTGCTCCTCGACGATCGCGAACAGGTCGCCGAGCAGCTCGTGTTCGGCGCCGGACAGGTCGCCGACGGCGATCGGCTTGGGCAGGCTCGCATTGACCCCGTCCACACGGGGGCGCTCAGCGGCCAGGGCGGTGCTGACGGCGACCGGCGGGGCGCCACCGGAGCCATTTTCCGGGCCGGCCGGCGCGTCCGACGACGGTCCGGCACCGGCCGCACCGCTCGGGTCGACCTTGGCCGCCGGCTTTAGGCGCTTCGCGGTGGGTTTGCGCTGCTCAGGTATTGCCTTCCGTCCTCATATCGCTCGGCATAGACCCGGTAGGAAGGCGAGCGCTCGAGCGCCGTGGGCGCGGCGCCCGCCAACTCCAGGGCCGGCAGATCCCGGTCGAGGCTGACGAGCTCCAGCTCCGCCAGCACGCGCACCAGTCGAGCGGCCAGACGCGCTGACCGACCGTGCGGACCTTCGCCGCGAAGCAGGCGCCCGAGCTCCTCGCCGACGACCCGCTGCCGCCCCCGAAGGGCCCGGTAGAGGGCGACGAGCGAATCTCGAAGTTCGTACTCCAACGCGTGCATCTGCTCTGCAAAGCGTAGCTCAGCCTGGCCCCAGGCCAAATGAGCGAAGCCCTCGCCGCAGGCGAGAAGCTCCCGTAAACCCGCACGGCTCGGCGGATCAAGCGCCACCACGTGGCCGAACGGATGGCTCAGGCCTGGATCGCGCTCCAGGGACTCGTAACCGATCAAGGCGAAGCCACCGGCCCGCGTCCTCAGCCCGGCCAGCCGCCGCGGCACGTCGGCGCACACCGCCAGTACGGGGCCGCCGGCCGCCTGAGCGTCGGCCAGGACGGCCAGCGGGCTCTCGCCTCGGCGATCGAGAAGCACGCGGGCGGCCGGCGCGGTTGGGGCCCGAGGAGTAACCACCGCGGTCGATACCGGGGCGGCGAGCTCGGTCAGGATCGCCTCCACATAGCCGTCGGGCTCGCCCATGACGGTGATCTCGCTGGGCGCGCACGGGACCTGATGGCGCAACACGAGGCGCGGTTCGACGGCTCCGTTGTAGGTATTGCGCTCCAGCTTGAAGGTGGCATCGCGGGGAAGCTCGAGGTCGGATCCGAGCCGGCCATCACAGCCGAAGGCCACCGCCCGCGCCCGCGTCCCGCCGGAGCTGACCGAGAAGCGGGCGTGCCGGCCCTCCCCCATCGGGCGCACATCGGAGAAGCGAGCGCCGGGGACGAGCAGCCGCGGGCCCGGGTTGCCCATCCCGCACGGCTCGAGCCGCTCCAGTTCCTCGGCCAGCCCGAGGCCGAGCTCGGCGCCGGAGACAATCGCGTCCACCCGCTCCTGCGGGTCGAGCAGGTCCGAGGTGAGGACGGCGCCGGCGTGAGCCTCAAAGGCAGCCCGAAACTCGGCCACTCGCGCGCGGGCAATGGTCAACCCGGCCGCCGCGGCATGGCCGCCGTAGCGATCGAGGCCGGCTGAGGCCGCGTGCAGCCCACCGAGCAGGTCAAAGCCGGGGATGCTCCGCCCCGATCCCGTCCCCGAATCGCCGTCAAGAGCGATGAGCACCGCTGGCCGATGATGGCGCTCGACGATCCGCGAGGCGACAATGCCGACCACGCCGGGATGCCAGTCCTCCCCGGCCAGGACATAGGCCGGCCGCGGCCCGAGTTCGGCCACCTGGGCTTCAGCCTCCCAGGCAATCCGCTGCTCGACGGCGCGTCGCTCGAGATTGACCGCATCGAGTTCGGCGGCGATCTCCCTAGCCCGGGCGCGATCCCCGGTCAACAGCAGCTCGAGCCCGGCGTCGGCGCGGCGCATCCGTCCGGCGGCATTGATCCGCGGGGCGAGCCGGAAGCCGAGAGTGCTCGTGTCCAGCGCGCTCGGATCCGCCCGGCTGACCTCGAGCAGCGCGCGCAGGCCGGGACGGCCCGTCACCGCCATCGCCGCCAGACCCTCTCGGACCAGGCGACGGTTCTCGTCGACGAGCGGGACCAGGTCAGCCACGGTGGCCAGGGCGACCAGTTCCAGGTCCTCGCCGGCCGTCGCCGCGCCGAGGGCGTCGGCCACGCGATGTGCCACCGCGGTTCCGCACAGGCCGGCGAATGGGTAGCCGCCCAGGCCCGGGTGGACGATTGGACAGTCGGGCAACCTCCCATCCGCGCGCGGCGCGTGATGGTCGGTGACCACGACCTCGAGCCCGGCCGCGCAAGCGTGGGCCACCTCATCAACGGCCGTGATCGCGCAGTCGACGGTGACGATCAGCCGGGTGCCGCGGGCGGCCAGCCGCTCGACCGTGGCGAGGGCCAGCCCGTAGCCGTCCTCGAGCCGTCCGGGGAGATACCAGTCCACGTCGGCACCGAGCGCGCGCAGGGCGCGGACCATGATGGCCGTCGCGCACACGCCGTCGACGTCGTAGTCGCCGTGGATGGTGATCCGCTGCCGGGCGCTGATGTGGCGCCGAATGGCCGCGACGGCGGTGTCGATGCCGGGCAGCGGGCACGCCGCGCGGGTCGGCTCGGCGTCGAGGAAGGCCCGGGCCTGACCCGGATCGGTCAGGCCGCGGCGCGCGAGGATCTGGCTGAGAGCGTGCCCGATCCCCAGTTCACGCTCGAGGGCCAGCGCAGCCTTGAGCTCGTAGCCGGGAATCCGCAGCCGTTTGGTCGGTACCGAGAGCCGGGCGGCGACCTCGGACTCTGCCAGGGCGAGCGGTGAGCCCGGGGGGACCGTCTCGGCCGGCGATCGCCCCGCCGGCCGCTCGGGTGCCTCGGGGATGAGCGTGGCCTGAACCATGGCGCCAGGCTAGGCGGGGCCCCAGACGGACCGCCCCAGGGTTCACCCGAGCTAGACCGCAGCGCGCCGGACGGTGGCTCGCTCGCGGCGTGCGCCCTCGAAATAAATGAGGGCGATGCCGATCAGCGCGCCGGGAATCCCCTCCAGTGCCGTGGTGATGGTCGTGTCATGGCGGCCGGGAATGCTGAAGCCGTTGATGAGCAAGCCGACGATGATGGCCCCGACCAGCGCCGCGATGAACGCCCCCACGATCCCGCCCCAAGAGCGATCGGGCAGCCAGATCGTGAAATGCCAGAGGGCCAGGCCCATCATCACCCAGGCGAGCATGCCCATTACCGATCTCCTCCCCAGGATCGGGTGGCCGCGGCCAGTCGCGTGCCCATCACCGGCGCCGCCCGTGACGGCGGTTGCGCGGCCGGGGCTTCGCCGGGCGGTTGGCCTTGGGCGTCGGGGCCACGCCGTCGTTCTCGGCCACATCCGGCGCGCGCTCGAAACCGGCGCCCTCGCTGGTGGGGGCCGGGTCGCCGGCCGGCGCCTCGGGCTCGGCGGCCTGGGGGGGCGCCGGCTTCGCGGGCGCGGACGCGGGACGCGCGGGCTCGGGGGACGGCGGCTGCGGCGACGCCGGCTGCCGAGAGGCGGGGCGAGCGGGGGTGCGCGGCGCCGCCGGACCGCCGCCGCCTCGCGTATGAGCGAGGCGTTGGGTCAGCGTCGAGGTATGGCGTGAGGGCTCGGCCTCCTCCTCGGCGATGTCGCGCTTCATCTGCTCAAACTCGGCCGAGGAGACCGTCTCGGGCTCGGGCGTCGTGATGCGGCCCGGCCGGCGACGGCCCCGGGGACGCTCGGGCTCGATGTCGCCGCTGGCCCCGGCGTAGGCGGGCACGAAGCCGAACTCGGACTCGATCCGCTCGCGCCGGTGGCGGTAGACGAGCTCGCGCTCCTTCCAATGCGTGAGCACCGGGGAGGCGATGAAGATCGAGGAGTACGCGCCCGAGGCCACGCCGATCAACAGGGCAAAGGCGAAATCCTGCAGGGTGGAGCCGCCGAACAGCAGGAGGGCCAGGATCGGCAGCAGAGTGCACGAGGTGGTGGCGATCGACCGGGTGAGCACCTCGCTCATCGAGCGGTTGACGATCTGCGAGAAGGCCGCCCGCGGCATGCGCGGGATGTTCTCGCGCACGCGGTCAAAGACGATGATCGTGTCGTACAGCGAGTAGCCCAAGATGGTCAAGAGGGCGGCCACGGTGTCCACGGTCACCTCCCGGCCGGTCAGCGCGTAGACGCCACTGGTGATGAGGAGGTCGTGCATGAGGGCGATCAGCACCGGCACGGCGAACTTCCACTGGAAGCGCAGGGCCACGTAGGCGGAGATCACGACCAGCGAGGCGATGATGGCGATCACGGCGCTGTTGGTCACCGTCTGCCCGAACGTCGGCCCGACCGAGCTGGCATCCCAGACGTTGTTCTGGATTCCGAACCGAGCCGCGATGGCCGTCTTCACCTTGCCCAGGTTCTGCTGCTGGAGCAGCTTGGAGGAGATCTGGAACTCGTCTCCGTGTCCCTTGCTGGTGATCTTCTGCACGACGGGTGAGAGCGCACCGGCCTGGCGGGCCACCGCCTGGACCTGCGCGGCTGTGGCCGGCCGGACCAGGGTGGTGGTGATGCGCGTGCCGGAGGTGAAGTCGATGCCGAGGTTCAGGCCCCGGCCGCCGATGGCCAGCGCGCCGATGAGCAGGATCACGCCTGACATTGAGAAGAAGTAGCGCGACGCGCCCATGAAGTCGAACCGCCACTGACGCTTCGGCTTGCCCGCCCCGAGCGCCGAGGGACGGGCGATCGTCCGCGAGTCCCCCATCGTCGTGAGGATGGCCTGGGTGGCCAGCACGGCCGTGAACAGCGAGACGATGACGCCGATGCCGAGCGTGAAGGCGAAGCCCTGGACCTGGGCCGTGGCCAGCACGAAGAGGATGAACGCGGTCATGATCGTGACCACGTTGGCGTCGATGATCGCCGTGAGACCCTTCTTGTAGCCGGTGGCGATGCCCGAGCGGATCGATCTTCCGGCCCGGATCTCCTCCTTGACGCGCTCGAAGATGACGATGTTGGCGTCGGCGGCCACGCCGATGGTGAGGATCAGGCCCGCGATTCCCGGCAGCGTCAGGGTGATCGGGATGAGCTTGATCAGCGCGTAGAAGTACAGCCCGTAGACGATCAGCGCCGCGGTGGCGATGACGCCCAGGACCCGGTAGTAGGCGATCAAAAACAGCGCCACCACGAGCAGCCCGACCGCGCCGGCGATCAGGCCCTGATTCAGCGCCTGCTGGCCCAGCGTGGCCGAGACATCGGACTCCGAGATCAGCCGCAGCTTGATCGGGAGCGCCCCGAGGCGAAGCTGGGTGGCCAGGTCCGAGGCCGACTGGGTGGTGAAGCCGCCGGTGATGTCAGCGCCGCCGCCGCCGGTGATGCCGTCCGGGTAGGTCTTGAAGTCGATCGAGGGAACGGTGATCAGCTTGTTGTCCAGCGCCACTGCGAAGTGCTGGTTCAGCGTCTGACCGAAGCCCGAGACGAGGTCGCCGCGATGGGCGATGGCCGCGGTCACGCTCTGGAACTTGTTCTGTCCGGGCCCGTTGAAGCCGAAGGTCACGTCGGGGCTTCCGGCCTGATCGGTGGAGGGCTGCGGGTTCGTGATGTCGTTGCCGATCAGGGCCACGGTGTCCTTGAGGACGTAGAACTGGGCGCTCGGGCTGGAGAAGTTGAGCTGCTGGCCGGCGGTCGTGGGGGCGGCGAGCAGGACCACCGTGCCCCGGGGCACGACGAGCTGCTGGCCCTGCGAGGCCTTCACCCCGGACGGAAGCAGGGAGGCGAGATCGGTGGCGATCGTGGTCGGGTTGGTGGTCGTCTCGTCCAGGGGTTGCGAGAGCAGCATGCAGTGCTGGCCGGCCTGGACGACCTGCCCGCGATCCTTGGCCGCGGTCGCACAGGCCGCGCTCCCCGGCGCGCCGAAGAGGTAGTACTCGCGCCCGGCACGGGCGTTATTGGTGCTTCGGGCCGGGGGCTGGGCGGCGGCGAGCTTGACCGCCTGGTAGAGCGGCATGCTCCCGGCCCCGATGCTCCCCGGCGTGGCCGAGCCGACGCCCTGGCTGATCTGGGTGGCCGTGGGGTTCTGAGTCTGGAGCTGGCTGGCCACCGTCTTGCCCTGGGGGGTCAGCGCATTGGCCTCCCAGTCATAGAACTCCAGCCGAGCCGTGTTTCCGACCTGCTGCACGGCTCGGGCCGTATTGGAGACCGACGGCAGGCCGACCGAGATCTGATTCCCGCCCGAGGTCTGGATGACCGGCTCGGAGACGCCCAGGGAGTCCACGCGCGAGCGCATGATGTCCACGGCGCGGTTCAGCGAATTCTGCGTCACCTGTGACTGGGCGGTCGGCTCACCCTGGTAGACGAGCTGCACCCCGCCCTTGAGGTCGAGGCCGAGTTGCGTCTTCTGGCTGAAGATGACGACGAGCGAGGCGGCAATCAGTCCCGCGACCAGGAGCAGGACGAAGCCGTGACGTTGGCGGTCAGACATCCTTGGGCGATGCTAGTGGGTCTGCCCGAAATGGGGCACTGGCGAGGGCGCTCCCGCACGACGTTTCCCGGGCCGCAACGGGCCGCCGCGTGACCGGCACAGGCCGGCGCGGTCCATCATGGCGGATCGATCAGTTGCTGTGGTTGGTGGGGGTCAGCACGAGGAGGAGCCCGCCCTCATCGTCATCGTAGGCGGGGAACAGGTCAGCGACCGCGCGGGCGGGCAGATCGTGCTCGGCATGAACCTCGACCGGCTTGCCCTGCACGCGGACCTCCCACTCGAGGGCGGTACCCACGTGGTCGCTGCCGTCGGTGAAGCGCAGGCCCAGGACCTCGCGCACGGGACGCCCGATGGCCTGCTCGGTCCTGAGGCCGGTCAGCTCGAACGAGCCTCGGCCACAGTCGACGATCCGCCCGTCTCCATCGCAGGCAAAAAACGCCGCGTTGGGGGCCGGGTAGTAGTCGTCGAGCAACTCGAAGAGATAGGCGAACCCGCACTTGTCGCAGCCGCGCGCCTGGCGGCGAAAGCCGGCGTTACGGTCGGCGCCCATCGAGCGCTGGCCACAGTGGGGGCAGATGAAATACCGCTCGTGGCTCATCCCCAGGCCAGGATAGACACCGGCGAGAGCGGTCGGGTCAAGCGTGACGCGAGGTTCGCCTCTACAGCAGCGTCGCTGGGCCCGGCGCGGCCAGCCCGAGATGGGCGTAGGCGCGGCGGGTGGCGGCTCGTCCGCGCGGGGTGCGCTCGATCAGTCCGCGCTGGAGCAGGTAGGGCTCGTAGACGTCCTCGATCGTGTCCGACTCCTCGCCGACGGCGACGGCGAGCGTCGACAGCCCGACGGGCCCCCCGCCGAAGCGCTCACAGATGACACGCAGGATCTCGCGGTCGAGCCGGTCAAGTCCCTCGTCATCGACCTCGAGCAGATCGAGCGCTAGGGCCGCGACCTCCGCGGTGACGACGCCGCCGTGACGGACCTCGGCGTAGTCCCGGACGCGCTTGAGCAGGCGGTTGGCCACCCGGGGCGTGCCGCGGCTGCGTCCGGCGATCGCCTCGGCGCCACCCGCCTCGATCTCCACCCCGAGGAGGGCGGCCGAGCGCATGACGATACGTCCGAGGTCCTCGGTCCCGTAATGCTCGAGACGGTGCTGAATTCCGAAGCGGTCGCGCAATGGGGTGGTCAGCAGCCCTGTCCGGGTGGTGGCGCCAATCAAGGTGAACGGGGGTAGCGGCAGCGTGACGACCCGCGCGCCCGCCCCCTGACCGACGGTGATCGGCAGCACGCCGTCCTCCATGGCCGGGTAGAAGGTTTCCTCGAGCGCGCGCGGAAGCCGGTGGATCTCGTCCACGAAGAACACCGCGCGCGGTTCGAGCGCGGTCAGGAAGGCGGCCACGTCACCCTTGCGCTCGAGCGCGGGGCCGGCGGTCTGGACGAAGCCGACCCCCAGTTCGGCGGCGACGATTTGGGCCAGCGACGTCTTGCCCAGCCCCGGCGGCCCGGCCAGCAGCACGTGGTCAAGCGCCTCACCCCGGCTGGCCGCGGCGGCGATCGACACGGTCAGCTGGTCCTTGATCGGCTCCTGCCCGACGAAATCCTCCAGCCGACGGGGGCGCAGCGAGCGCTCGACCTCATCGCCGACCTGCTCCTCGGGGTCCTGGAGGCGGGGTTCGAAGGTACTCATCGCCGGGCGCTCCGCAGAGCGTGCGCGATGAGATCCTCAGCTGTCCCCGCGGTGGCCCCGGTCAGCAGCGAATCGATCTCGCTCATGGTGTAGCCGAGTCCGAGCAGCGCTTCCCGGGCCACGGACTCCGGATCGTCACCCCGGGAGATGGTGATCGCGTCCTGCTCAAGCGCGGGTCCGACCTTCTCGCGCAGTTCGACGACGATCCGCTCAGCCGTGCGCTTGCCCACCCCGGGAGCCGTACGCAGGGTGGCGACGTCCCCGGCGGCGACGGCGCCCAGGAGGGCTCGGGGCGGCGCCCCGGATAGAACGGCCAGGGCCACCTTCGGGCCCACCGACTGGACGCCCAGGAGCATGAGGAAGAGATCGCGCTCCTCCTCGGTGGCGAAGCCGTAGAGCTGGAGGGCGTCCTCGCGCACGACGAGATGGGTGTGAAGCGTGACGGGCAACCCGACAGCCGGGACCTGGCGCAGTGTCTCGCCCGAGACGGCCAGCCGGTAGCCGACGCCCTGACAGTCGACGACAACGTGATCGCCGCGACGGACGGCCACCGAGCCTGAGATGAGCGCGATCATCGCGCTGCCCCGGCCGCGGCGGCGATCGCGCCGGCCATGGGGGCCCGATTGAGGTCGCAGATGGCCACGGCCAGCGCGTCGGCGGCGTGATCGGGGGTCGGCGGGGCAGTCAGGCCGAGGAGCCGCGCCACCATCCGCGCGACCTGGGCCTTGTCGGCCCGACCGTGCCCGCACACGGCACCCTTGACCTGCTGGGGGGTGTAGGAGCGCGACGGCACGCCGCGCTGGCCGGCGGCGAGCAGGACCACGCCCCGAGCCTGGCCGACGGCGAACGCGCTGCGCGCGTTGGCTCCGAAGTACAGCTCCTCGATGGCCAGTGACTGCGGGCGGTGCTGATCGAGCAGCTCGCCCACCCGGGCGTGGATATCGGCCAGACGGCGCTCCAGCCCCGTGGCCGGACGGGTGGCGATGACCCCGTGGCCAAGAATCTCCAGGCGCGAGCCGACGCTGCGGACCAGGCCAAAGCCCGTGTTGGCGGTTCCAGGATCGATGCCGAGCACAAGCATTGCGCCAGTGATTCTCCGTGGCGCTTCGGACGCCTGCCGCCCATTGGCGGATCGGGTCCCGGAGCGATGCGTCTTTTGACAACCGGCGCAACCTCTGGCGATCCACGCTGTTCTACGGTGTCATAGGCGCCTTGTGCTCACACCGCAGGCGGTCGCGGGTCGCTCACCGGCGCACGGGGAGCGTGGCGATGCTGCTCCTCCTGCTCACCCTCCTGTTTTTGGCCGCCTCGGCGGGCGCCGCGGTCCGTCGTACCCCGACGCTGGCGCCGACGAATACCGTGGTTGACGGTCCCAGCGCAGCGATCACCGGCCTGTCGGGCCTGTTTGTGGCCCGTGACGGGACCGGTGGCCTGGTCTACCTCAAGAGCGTCGGCGGAGTCCCCCACGTGTTCGTCTCCACGCTGAGCGGTGGCGCCTTCTCGGGCCCGCGTCAACTCGACACAGGGCTCGGCGGGGCCTCCTCGGCGCCGGTGATCTCCGGCAACAGCGGCGGCGAGCTTATGGTCGCCTTCATCAATGGACGCGAGCTCTACACGGTGCTCGAGCCCAGCGGGCAGGCCGGCTGGACGGCCCCGCAGCCCATGTACAGCGGGGCGAGCAACCCGTCACTATCGGTGAACGCGTTCGGCAAGGCCTACCTGGCCTTCACGGCGTCAGGCGCGGGGGGCAGCGATGTGCGCACCCTGTACTTCGGTGGCGGCCAGTGGGCCGCCGCATCCCCGCCGCTCGATGCCGCCGCCGGGGATGGCGCCGGCTCGGGGGCCGGCCGCCCCCGGGTCGTGGCCTGCGGGGACGGGACCGCCGTCGTCGTCTGGGGCGAGGCCGGTCACATCTACGTGCGGCGGGTTCTCCGGGCCACCCCGAGCGTCACGGCGTACCGCACCGACCCCGGGTCCTACCTCGGTGCGAGCGAAATTTCCGCCGATACCCCGGTCATCGCCGCCGGTGGAGACTCCTCCTACGTGTCGGTCGCGTTCGCGGAGACGTTTGCCGCCGGGGCCGGCCGGCAAACCCGGGTGCTCTTCAACCATCTCATCGCCGGGCGTCTCTCGGGCGTCCAGGCGGTCGACGGTCTCGGCGGTCCCGGGACGCTCAGCGCCGACCAGCCCAACACCGCCACGACGGAATTCGGGGCCGGGTTCGTGACCGCCGAGCAGGCCAGCACCCACAACCTCTACGCGCTCAGGCTCAGCGGTAACGCCTGGCCGGCCGGGGTCATGCAGATCAACAGCCTGCCGGCGCTGACGGCCCCCGACGCAGTGACCTCACCGGCGGGCACGGTGTCCACCATGATCGCCTGGCAGCAGAACCCCGGTGCCGGCGGGATCCCGGAAATCCGCCTTCGTTACGCGCCCGACGGCATCAACCTCAACCCCGATCAGGTGCTCTCCACGTCCTCATTCGGTCCCACCAACGCCGATCTCGGGCTGGCCGCCGGGGGCGATCAGGCCGGCGATGCCGCCGTGGCCTGGGTCCAGGGCAGTGGTAATCAGACCCGAATCGTCACCGCGCAGCTCTTCCAGGCGCCTGGCGGCTTTTCTCCCGCCTCGTTGTTCGCCTATTCGGCCAGCCTCACCCCCACGCTGCGGTGGTCGGCGGCGTCCGAGCAATGGGGGCCTGCCACCTACCAGGTCAAGGTCAATGGCGCGCTCATCGCCCAGACCACGTCGACGTCGATCACCATCCCCACCCCGCTGGCCCAGGGTCGGCATGCCTGGCAGGTCATCGCGGTCAACCGGGCGGGGGCGGCGACGGTGGCCCGTAGCGCCACGGTGCTGGTCGATTCGCTGCCGCCGCGCGCCACGGTGCGGCTCACCGGACAGCGCCATCCTGGACGCTCGCTCCGCGCCTTCGTCCGTGCCTATGACACCCGCCCGGGCCTGCGCAGCGGTCAGGTGTCGGGGGTGACCTCGGTGCAGGTCAAGTGGGGGGACGGGTTCAAGCCGTTCGTGCGCTCCACCTCGGTCCACGCCTACCGCCGACGCGGCCGGTTCGTGCTCACGGTCATCGTCACCGATCGGGCCGGCAACCGGACCATCGTCAAGAAGAAGGTCCGCATCACCGCCGCGCCCAACACGGGCAAGCCGCGCGGGCGCAAGCACACTGTCCGCCACGGGAGCCGGCGATGAGCGCCAGGCCGGCCTCCCCCGCGCCCCCCGGCGGCGCTCAGCGTCCCGCGCAGGTACTCAGCTCCGGATGGTTGGGATCCGTCAGCCGCACGACGCGCCAGCCATCGACGGTGGCGATCGTCTGGTGGTCGGTGAGGCGGTGATCGACCGGGGCCGGAGCGCCGTCGGTCCCATTATGGGGTCCGATGAAGTCGAGGCCGGGGGCACGCATGCTCGTCCCCACCCGCTCCAGGGTCACGTGCAGCTTCCAGGCCAGCGCCGTCTGCACCCCGTGATTGACGGCGGCGAAGCTGGTCTTGCACGGGAATACGCCGTGGTGGCCACCGGCGGCGGCCACGGCGGCGTCGAGGTGCTTGAGCGTCGTGACGGCGGTGTCGGCGGCCGGCCCGGCGGCACGGGCCTGCGCAAATCGCTGCGTGGTGAGTGGGATCGACACGGCGAACAGCCCGGCCGTGACGGCCACGGCGAGCAAAGCCCGATGGCCCTCAAGCAGGCCGCCGGCGAGCAGACCGAGCCGGACCAGCCCGACTCCGCCGAGCACGCAGATCAGCGCCGCGGCGGGCAAGAAGAAGCGCTCCAGGCCCGGGTAGCCGTCAAGCGTCATGCCGATGACCACAACCCACCAGGCGACCACAGCCGCCCCCATGGCCAGCAACAGGCGGTCGCGTTCACGCCACCAGCCGATGCCCACGGCCAGCACCGCGGCGATGAGCGCGGGCAGCACCTGCAGATCGATCGCCCGGCCGACGACGGCCCGCAGCCGGTTGGGTCCAAGATGACCGTTGTACGCCGCCGCGTGGGTGGCGGCCAGGAACGCCTGGCCGGAGGCGACGTACGGCGGCACGAACCACAAAATGGGGATGAGCAGCAGCCCGGCCAGCAGCACGGCGCGCATCTTCACGCTTCCCCAGGCCGGGTCGCGCAGCCACAGCCAGGCGGCATAGAGGATCACGAACGGCCACCATTCGGGCCGGATGAGCGACGCGGCCACCGCCAGCGCGAAGGCCTGGCCCCGGCGTCGGGCGAGCAGCCGCTCGACCGCGCCCAGCGAGCCGGCGATCAGCACGACCTCAGACGTTCCCCGCAACCAGTAGTAGACCCAATCCTGCGTCAGCACCACCCCGACCACGGCCAGCACTCCGGCCAGCGCCCCCGCCCAGCCGCCCCCGAGCAACCGGTGGGCCAGGCGCCAGGCGAAGACCAGCCCGAGCAGGCCGCCGGCCCGTGCCGTGATCACCCACAGCGTGGGCGCGGCGCCGCCGAACAGCCCCCAGACCGTAGTGAACACGAAGGGCAGGGGCTTCCACGACGGACCGCCGCTGACCAGAAAGCTGAGATGAGGGTCGCTGACCTCCCGTCCCCACACGATCCACGACCAGGGGTCGTAGCTGGGCACGGTCGGCAGAACGGCCGCGGACACGGCGGCCAGGGCCACGCACAGGACTCCGGACCACACCAGCGGCGCGCGAGCCGCTCTCACCAGGAAGGCGGCTCGTGAGCCGCCGGCAGAACGTCCCGTTTCACCGTCGGGGCCGGTCGTGGGTGGCCGCGATTGCGGCGAATCGACGACGGGCATCGGCGGGCGATTGTAGCGGCGCTTCGGGCAGGGTAAGCCCCGTGGCCACAGCCGTAACCAGCCGCAAACTCACCCTCGTGCTGCTCGTGTCCGTGGGGCTGTGGGTGCAATGCAGCGCCACTGCCCACGCGCAGAGCGCCGGCCCATATGCGGCCACCGCGCCGACGCCGGGGGCCCTGTATGCCGACGGCCAGGATGACCGGTACCTGCTCGGCGGCCAGTGGCTCTACCAGGCCGATCCCAACAACATCGGCGTGCCCAACGGATGGGGGCGCGGTAACCCGAGCACGGCCGGCTGGTCACCGGTCACCGTCCCCAACTCCTACAACGCGGGAAATCTCAGCTCAGCCAGCATGGCCGGCTCGGTCGGCTGGTACCGGCGCGACTTCACGCTGCCCGCCGGCGCCTTCCCCAAGTACGTCCCCGCCCGCTTTCGCAGCTGGATCGTTCGCTTCGAGTCGGTCAACTACGACGCCACCGTGTGGCTGAACGGACGCCAGATCGGCCATCACGACGGTGCCTACCTACCCTTCGAAGTCGCGCTCAAGGGCGTTCGCAGCGGGGTGAACCGGCTGCTGATCCGCGTCGATGACCGTCGCACGGCATCCTCGCTGCCTCCGGGACCCGGCGGGGGCTGGTGGAACTTCGGGGGTCTGCAGCGCGAGGTGTACCTCCGCTCGGTGTCGCGGGCCGACATCTCGATGGCCCAGGTCCGCCCGGTCCTGCCCTGCCCGACCTGCGCGGCCACGATCAACGAACGGGCCACGGTGACCAACCCGACCCGGAGCCCGCAGACGGTCATGGTCCAGGGCGTCTACGGGGGGCGCCGGCTCAACTTCGGCGGCCACACGATTCCCGCCGGGGGGACCTGGGTGGCCCACGCGTCGACCCGGCTGGCCGCGCCGCACCTGTGGTCGATCGACAATCCCTACCTCTACCACGCCACGCTCACCCTGTCTGACGCCCGCGGACGTCATCTGGAGGGCTATTTCACCAACAGCGGGGTGCGCAGCATCGCCGTCGCCCCCAGCGGCCAGGTGCTGCTCAACGGGCGCGCACTGGACGTGCGCGGAGTCAACATCCACGAGCAGAACATCATGACCGGGGCCGCCCTCGGCCCGGGTCAGCTCCAGGCACTGGTCGGATGGACCCGGGAGCTGGGGGGAACGATCATCCGCTCGCACTACCCGCTCAATCCCGAAATCGCCCAGATGGCCGACCAGGACGGGATCCTCCTGTGGTCAGAGATCCCCGTCTATCAGACCTCCTCGTCCTACCTGCGCAACGCCGCCTGGCTGGCGCACGCCCACGCCGAGCTGCGCGAGAACATCCTCGTCAACCAGAACCACCCATCGGTCATGACGTGGAGCATCGCCAATGAGCTGCCCAACCCGCCCAACGACGTCGAGGCCGATTACATCGCCGGAGCGACCGCGCTGGCCCATCAGCTCGACCCAACGCGCCCGGTGAGCATGGCCATCGTCACCTGGCCGGGGGTGGGCTGCCAGGCGGCCTATTCACCGCTCGACATCATCGGCTTCAACGACTACATCGGCTGGTTTGACGAGGGCGGCGGGACGACGGCCGACCGGGAGGCGCTCGGGCCCTACCTCGATTTCCTGCACAGCTGTTATCCGAACAAGGGCCTGATGGTCAGCGAGTTCGGGTTCGAGGGCAACCGCCACGGCCCGGTCGAGGAGCGCGGCACCTATGAGTTCCAAGCCGACATGGCCCGCTATCACCTCGGCGTGATCGCCTCCAAGCCCTACATCTCCGGCGCGATCTGGTTTGCCCTGCAGAACTTCGCCGCCTGGCCGGGCTGGACGGGGGGCAACCCCCTCGGTGATCCGCCGTTCGTCGAAAAGGGCGAGATCGACCTGCAGGGCCACCCCACCCCCCTGTTCCCGGTCATCCAGTCGATCTACAAGTCGACCACCCAGATCGCCCCGAACGTCACCGGCTCGGCCCGTCACCGGACCGCTCACAGCGCCCGTCACCGGCGCAGGTCCAGGCATGCCGTCAGTCGCCGCGCCGCCAGCTAGCCCCCGGCCTGGCCTCAGGCCGGCGCGCCCGGCGACGGCGGCACGGGAGAAAACCGGCAGCGCAACAACGTGCCGATGACCCGCACGCCGTCCATCGCGGTGAGCTTCTTGCCCTCATCGGTGGCCCGCGCCCGGTAGTGGACCGGGACCTCGAAGATGCGCTCGCCGTGCTGGACGAGGCGGGCGGTGATCTCGGGCTCGATGGCAAACCCGGCCGCCCGCAGCGGCAGGCTGCGAAACAGGTCGGTCCGGATCATCTTGTGGCAGGTCATGATGTCGTGCAGGTACACGTTGTAGAGCACGTTGCAGGCCAGGGTGACGCCCTTGTTGCCGAGCACGAACAGGAATGAGTGGCTCGTGTACCCATCAAAGGCGCGGACGCCGAAGCAGGCGTTGGCCCGGCCGTCCAGCAGCGGGGGCATGAGCAGGCCCAGGTCGGCCGGGTCGTACTCGAGGTCGGCGTCAAAGATGCAACAGAAATTGCCCCGGGCCTCGGCCAGTCCCGTCTGGATGGCCGCTCCCTTGCCCTGATTGTGCTCGTGCTCGAAGCGACGGACGCGGGGGTCCCAGTCGCCCTCGCGCAGGATCTCGCGGGTGCCATCGGTCGACCCATCATCGACGACGATGAGCTCGAACTCATCAGGCAGTTCGGTGGCCAGGACCTCGGCGATGGCACGCTCGACGCGCTCTCGCTCGTTATAGACGGGCATCAGGATGGACAGCATGGGTGCTCGGATCTCAGTCGGCTAGACGGGCGCCGGGTTCTCCACGCCCGTGAGGACGGGCGCGATGCTAGCGAACGCGGGCCAGATCGGGCAGGATGCCCGCCATGGACTTCGCGGCCGAAGGGCTACTGGACGATCTCGAGGGCGAGGAGCGCCAGCAGCGCGCGCAATTGCTCGAGCGCCTCCACGATGAGGGCTTCAGCCTCGATGAGCTCCGCGGTGCCGTCGCTGAGCACCGCCTGGCCCTGCTGCCGGTCGACCGCGTGCTCGGCGGCACCCACACGGCGAAGGAGATCGAGCAGGAGACCGGACTACCGGCGGCAACGATGATCCGCATCCGCCGCCTCCTGGGTCTGCCCAAGCCCGACCCCGACGATCGGGTGTTCTCAGACGAGGACATCGAGGCAGCCCGCTCAACCAAGATGTTCCTCGACGCGGGGTTTGACGAGGAGCGGATCAGCGAGGTCACGCGGGTTCTCGGTGAGGCGATGGGCCGCTTGACGGCCACCATTACCGCCGCCTTCGTCGAGACCTTTCTCGAGCCGGGCGACAGCGAGGACGCCGTGGCCCTGCGCTTTGCCGGCTTGGCCGAGCAGCTCACTCCGGCCACCGCGCCGATCCTCACCGCCGGCTTCAAGGCGCACCTGCGCGACAGCGTGCAGCGGGGCATGCTGGGTCGCGAGGAGCTCGAGGCCGGCGATCTCGGTGGCTCTCAGGAGCTGGCCGTGTGCTTCGCCGATCTCGTCGGGTTCACCCGCCTCGGCGGTCAGGTCGAGGTACGCGAGCTGGGCACGGTGGCCGGCGAACTGGCCCGGCTGGCCGCCTCGTTGACCGAGCCCCCGGTGCGGCTGATCAAGACGATCGGCGACGCGGCCATGTTCGTCAGCCCCGACCCGGAGCCGCTGATCTCCGTCGCGCTCGAACTGGTCGAGGCCTTTGAGGAGCGCGAGCTGCCCAGCCTCCGCGCCGGCATCGCCTACGGCCCCGCCTTGATCCGGGCCGGCGATTATTACGGCAACTCGGTCAACCTGGCCAGCCGCGTGACCGGCGTCGCCCGGCCGGGCAGCGTCCTGTGCACCAAGGAGGTCCAGGACGCCGCGCAGGACGCCTTTGCCTGGTCATCGGCCGGCAAGCACAAGCTCAAGGGCGTCGCCGGTCCGACACCCCTGTTTCGCGCCCGGCCCGGCCAGGAGAAGTCTCAGGACTCCGCTCAGAACGGGGCTACGAAATCCCGTGCAGGTCGATTACGAAAACGAGCGCAGAGTTAGGCGGGATCTTGGGCGGGCTGCCCGCCGCGCCGTAGCCCAGGCTGGCCGGAATGATCAGTTCGCGCCGACCTCCGACCTTCATGCCGGGGATTCCCTGCTGCCAGCCCTTGATCACGCCCGACAGGGGCAGGCTGGTCGGCTGACCGCTGCCGTCGTTCCAGGAGGCGTCAAACTGCTTGCCGCCCTTGTAGAGGACGCCCACATACTGGACGGTGACCGTCGAGCTGGCCTTGGCGGCGGGGCCGGTGCCCTTGATGAGGTCCTTGATGACCAGGGTCTTGGGCGGCGGCCCGGAGGGCGGCACGACCGTGGGCTTGGTCTTCAGGGCCGCGGGCAGCGGCGTCGAGCTCGTGGTGGTGGCGCTGGCGCTCGTCGACGTCGACGAACTGGCCGTCGCCGTGACCGAGGCCGCCGTCGCGCCACTCTGAGGCGCGAGCTGGACGCCGGGGGCGGTTGAGCTGGAGCCGCAGCCAGCCACGACGGTGGCCAGGGCGATCAGGGCGCAGGTGATGATCGGTGTCTTTCGCATCGCGGTGTCCGAAAGTAGCGAAAAGGACCGGCGGCCGCGTAAGAGCTTGCGCAGAATCGCTCAGCCGGCGATGCGCTCGAGCACGTCGGCGTCGACATCGAAGTTGGCGTGCACGGCGCCGACGTCGTCGGACTCCTCGAGCATGTCGATCAGCTTCATCAGCCGGGTGGCGTCGGCTTCCTGCACCGGGACCCGCACCTTCGGGCGCTGGGTCACGTCGGCGCTTTCGACGTCGATCTCCGCCGCACCAAGCGCGTCTCGCACGGCGACCAGGTCCCCGGGCGCGGTGACGATCTCGTACACATCGTCGTCACGGGCGATGTCCTCGGCGCCGGCGTCGATGGCCACGATCAGGCCGTCCTCGTCGTAGCGGGAGGCGTCGACCACGATCACGCCCTGCTTGTCGAACAGGTAGGACACCGAACCTGGCTCGCCGAGGTTGCCACCGTGCTTGGACAGGGCATGGCGCACATCGGCGCCCGTGCGGTTGCGGTTGTCAGTCAGAGCCTCGATGAGCAGGGCCACGCCGCCCGGGCCGTACCCCTCGTAGAGCACGGTCTCGATCTGATCGGCGTCGACTCCCTCGCCGGTGCCCTTGGCGATGGCCCGCTCGATGTTGTCCTTGGGCATCGAGGCATCCCGCGCCTTCTGGATGGCCAGGGCCAGACCCGGATTGCCGTTCGGATCACCACCGCCCTCGCGGGCGGCGACCGTCACGGCGCGGGCCAGCTTGGTGAAATGCTGGCCGCGGCGCTGATCGACGACAGCCTTCTTGTGCTTGATCGAAGCCCACTTCGAATGTCCCGACATCCCCGGTAACTATAGGAACTGCCTCAGGGCCTGGGGATGGCGCCGGTACCAGTCGATGCTGCGCCGCAGGCCCTCCTCCAGCCCGACCTCGGGCCGCCATCCGGTCAGCTCACGCAGCTTGGTCGCGTCGACCCACTGGCGGTCGATTTCCCCATGGGGCACCCCCTGGCCCCGGACGTCGGGGGCCACGCCGGTGCCGACCAGCCCGCAGATGAGCGCCACGACGTCGCCGACGCGGTGGGGCTTCCCCCCGCCGGCGTTGAACGCCTCCCCCCTCCCCTGTCCGGCCAGCACCGCTCGCCACAACGCGAGGTAGGCGGCGGCGGCATCCTCGACGTAGAGAAAATCGCGCTCGGGCGAGCCGTCGGAGCGGATCACCGGGGGACGCCCGGCCAACGCAGCGTCGATCGCTTCGGGAATGAGGCGCGACGGGTTGAGATCGCCCCCGCCGTACAGGTTGGCACACCGAGTCACCGCCACCGGTAGGCCGTAGGTGTGCCAGTAGGAGCGGGCGATGAGGTCAGCCGCGGCCTTGGAGACGTCGTACGGGTAGCGAGGGCCGAGGGCCTGATCCTCGGTGTAGGGAAGCCGCTCGGCGGGTCCGTAGGCCTTGTCTGAGGAGGCGACGATCACGCTCTCCACGCTGTGACGGCGACAGGCCTCGAGCAGCAGCCAGGTTCCGCGAATGTTCGTCTCGAAGGTCTCAAGCGGCGCCCGGTTGGCCGTCCCGACGAGGGTCTGTGCGGCGAGATGAAACACGCTGTCGACCTCGTACTCGCCGAGCACACGCTCGATCAACCCGGGGGCGCAGATATCGCCCGAGACGGTGCTGACCCGGTCCTCGAGCCCCATCAGGCCCAGCCCGGTGGCCACCGGCACGTCACGACGGACGACGACCACGCGGACGCGGGCCTGGAGCAGGGCGATGACCAGCCACGCCCCGAGCAGCCCGTGGGCGCCGGTGACCAGAGTGGTGCGCCCGTCTAGTTCCACAGTTTCCATGGTGCGCTCGAGCTCCGCCACAGGTCATCGAGGGTGACGGCGTCCTTGTAGGTGTCCATGCAGTCCCAGAAGCCCTCGTGGCGGTAGGCGCGCAAGTCGCCGGCCGCGGCGAGGCGGCCCAGCGGGTCGCGCTCGAGCACGGTGTCGGGTCCGAGCAACTCGAGCACGCTCGAATCGAGGCAGAAGAAGCCACCGTTGATCCAGTGCTCGCTGCGGGGCTTCTCGGCAAAGCCGCTGACGCGGCCGTCGGCCTCGAGCTGGGCCACGCCGAACGGCAGCTCGGGACGGACGACGGTCATCGTGGCCGGCGCGTCGTGACCGGCGTGGAACTTCAGCAGCGCCCCGAGATCGACGTCGGCGACCCCGTCGGCGTAGGTGAGGCAGAAGCCCGCGCCGTCAAGCGCATCCGCGGCCCGGTGCAGCCGCCCGCCCGTTGGCGTCTCCGCGCCGGTGTCCAGGCAGCGGATCTCGATGTTGGCCGGCCATGGCTCAGCGGTCACGAACCGTTCGATCTGCTCGCCGCGGTAGCCGGTCAGGAGCAGGAAACGGCGGAAGCCCTGAGCCACGTAGATCTGGACCACGTGCCACAGGATGGGGCGTCCGCCGATCTCGACCATTGGCTTGGGAATCGAGCGCGTGCGCTCCTGCAACCGGGTGCCGCGCCCGCCACAGAGGATGACCACGGCCGTCTCGCTCGCTCTCACGGCGGCGGATTATCAGGCATCATCAGCCGCATGAGCACCTCCGTGAACCCAGCCATCTTCAAGGCCTATGACATCCGTGGCCTCTACGGGGAGGAGATTGACGCCGCCGTGGCTGTGGACATCGGGCGGTCGTTCGCCCGCGTGATCGCCGCGCTGGAGGACAAGCCCACCGGCGAGGTGCGGCTCGGCCTCGGTCGCGACATGCGACTCACTGCCCCCGAACTGGCCGCCGCCTACCGCGAGGGCATGACCGCCGAGGGGGCGACGGTGCTCGACGCCGGCCAGGTCGGTACCGAGATGCTCTATTACCTCGTCGGCTCCCGGGAGCTGGACGGGGGGTTGATGTGCACTGCCTCTCACAACCCACCGACCTATACGGGGGCCAAGCTGGTCGGCCGGGGCGCGCTGGCCCTGTCGGGCGACAGCGGCATCGGCGACGTCCGCGACCGGATCACGGCCGGCCTGGGCGAGGCTCCGGGTGGTGGTTCGGTGCAGAACGTCGACATCTACGAGGAGTTTCAGGCCGCCGCGCTGGGGTTCATCGACCCCGAGTCGATCCGGCCGCTCAAGGTCGTCGTCGATGGGGGCAACGGGATGGCCGGCCCGATGGTCGGTCCGCTGCTCGAGCGGTTGGGACTTGATCTGGTCAAGGCCTACTGGACTCCCGACGGCGAATTTCCCGACCACGAGCCCAACCCGCTGCTGCCCGAGAACCGGGAGTTCATCATGAGCGAGGTCAGGCAACGCGGAGCCGACCTCGGGATCGCGTGGGACGGCGACGCCGACCGCTGCTTTTTCATCGACGAGCACGGGGCATTTGTCGACGGCGACTTCCTGACTGCGCTCATGACCGAAGCGATACTCGAGAAGGAGCCCGGCGCGACCGTGCTCTATGACGTGCGGGCCTCGCGGGCGGTGGCCGACACGGCCGAGCACAACGGCGGCCGGGCCCTCGTCAACCGCGTCGGTCACGCGTTCTTCAAGACCCGGATGCGAGCCGAGGACGCCGCGTTCGGGGGCGAGGTCTCGGGCCACTACTACTTCCGCGACTTCTATTGCGCGGACTCAGGCACGCTGCCGGCGTTGCTCATCCTCGAGCTGCTCGCCCGGCGCCAGACGACGATGTCGGCGCTGCTGGAGCCATACCGGTCGCGCTACTTCATCTCGGGAGAGATCAACACGGAGGTCGCCGATCCTGCGGCCAAGCTCGAGGAGCTCGCCGAACGCTACTCAGACGCCCACCAGGAGCGCCTGGACGGCGTCTCCATCGACTACGACGACTGGCACTTCAACGTGCGCCCGTCCAACACCGAGCCGCTGCTCCGGCTGTGCCTGGAGTCCCTGCGCTCCCCGGAGCACATGGAGACCAAGCGCGACGAGGTGTTGGCCATGATCCGCTCGTGAGCGGAGCGAGCTCGGCCCGTACCCCGGCGCAGCCGGCGCTGGCGGTCGCGGCGGCAGCCGGCGTGCACCGCCTCGCGCTGCCCACGCCCTTCCTCGTCGGACGCGTCAACGCCTACCTGATCGAGGATGACCCCCTGACGCTCGTCGATACCGGCCCCAACTCGGGCACGACCCTGGACGAGCTCGACACCGGGCTGCGCGCGCTCGGGCACACGATCGCCGACCTCGGACTGATCGTCATCACCCATCAGCACATCGATCACCTCGGCCTGCTCGAGATCCTCGTCCGCCGCTCGGGCGCCGACGTCGCCGCGCTGGACCGGCTCGCCCCGTATCTGCGTGATTTCGGCGCATCGGCCGGTGCCGATGACGCGTACGCGTCGGCGATCATGGCCCGCCACGGCGTGCCCGCTGACGTGATCACCGCCCTGAACTCCGTCGGAGCCTCGTTTCGGGCCTACGGGTCAAGCGCCGAGGTGACCCGCCCGCTGACCGACGGCGGCGAGCTCGAGCTGGCCAGACGGCGCCTGCGCGTCCTGCACCGCCCCGGGCATAGCCCGTCGGACACGGTGCTGTGGGACCAGGAGCGCGGCATGATGCTCGCCGGCGATCATCTGCTGGCCCACATCTCGTCGAACCCGCTCATCACGCGGCCGCTCGAAGGCCCGGACCCCGGCGGCCGGCGACCGCACGCGCTGCTCGACTACATCGCCTCGATGCAAGCCACCCGCGAGCTGCCTCTCTCGCTCGTCCTCACCGGGCACGGGGAGCCGGTCACCGATCACGCCACCCTGATCGACCAACGCCTGCACCTCCACGATCGTCGCGCGGCCAAGCTGCTGCGGATGCTCGACGATGGCCCCCTGACCGCCTACGAGATGGCGCTGAGGGTGTGGAGCAACGTGGCCGTCACCCAGGCATATTTGACGATCTCCGAGGTGCTGGGTCATATGGATCTACTCGCCTCCCGCGACCAGGTGGCCGAGGTGCAGGACGGTGGCCTGATCCGCTTCAGCGCGGTTGCGGCGTGAGGGTGACGCGCGTCATCCCCGGCCAGCCCGATTCCGTGGTAACTACGCACCGGCACGAGCGCGAATCCGCCGATGAACCTGTGGAGATGCCCCGTCCTTCAGCGATGCCGGCGAAAGCGCGATCCTCTTCCACGCCTGCCCTCCCCGGAGAGCTCGGCCGTGGCTATCCGCGCGGGCTCCTGCAGCGGGTTCCGGCCATCCTGTACACCGCAGAGGCGGGCGAACACGGGGCCTGGCACTACGTGAGCCCCCAGATTGAGGCGATCCTCGGCTTCACACCGTTGGAATGGTGCGCAAATCCCGGCCTGTGGGCGGAGCGCCTGCATCCGGAGGACCGGCAGCGCGTGATCGACATCGAGAACCGAATCAAGGGCGGCGAGGCCCCGGTTGGCGCCCTTGAATATCGCCTGCTGCACCGCGACGGCCATGAGGTCTGGGTCCGCGACGACGCCCTGCTGCTGCTCGCCGAGGACGGCCACCGGCGCTGGCACGGCGTGATGTCGAACATCACCGATCAGAAGGCGGCCGAGGCTGAGCTCGAGCGTCGCGTCGCCCAGCAGGCGGCCGTGGCCCGGCTCGGGGAGCACGCGCTGGAGGGGGCCAGCACCCTCGATGTCATGCAGGAGGCGATCGCCGCCGGCGCCGAGCTGCTGGGGGTGGAGATCGCCGCCGTGCTCGAGCTGATGGATGACGGGGAGGTCTTCCAGTTCCGGGCGACGCGCGGGCTCGCAGGCAATCCGGTCGGCAGGCGCCTGCCCGCCGGCCGGCGCTCGCAGGCCGGCTACACGATCGAGACGCGGGCGGCGGTGACGGTTGACGACTGGGGGCGCGAGCGCCGCTTCCGGCGCTCTGACGTGCTCACCGCCCAGGGCGCGCGCAGTGGGCTGACGGTCATGATCGAGGGCCGCAACGGGCCGTTCGGAGTTCTCGGGCTGCACGGCACCCAGCCGCGCCGCTTCAGCCCGGGCGACGTTGACTTCGTGCAGTCACTGGCCAACGTCCTCGGTGATGCCTTCGACCGCCAGCTCACCGAAGACGACATCCGCCACCGGGCGCTGCACGACCCCCTCACGGGCCTGCCTAACCGGCTGCTGTTCCTCGATCGCCTGGAGCACGCGCTCGAGCGCCTGGGCCGGCGCAAGTCACTGTCGGCGATCCTCGTCCTCGACCTCGACCGCTTCAAGCTCGTCAACGACAGCCTCGGCCACCAAGTCGGCAATGAGCTGCTGGGCGCCGCCGCGCCGCGCCTCAAGCAGGCCGTGCGCTCCAGCGATACCGTGGCCCGGTTCGGCGGCGACGAGTTCGCGATTCTGCTCGAGGACGTCGCCGGCGAGCATGACGCCATCGAGATGGCCCAGCGCATCGCCAGCGTCTTCACCCGCCCGTTCGTTCTCGACGGCAACGAGCATTTCGTGACGACCAGTATCGGCATCTCCATGGCCCGGGGCGGCGAGCTGGCCGAGGACCTGATCCGCGACGCGGACGCGGCCATGAACCGGGCCAAGGAACGGGGCCGGGCCCGGTATGAGCTGTTCGACGAGGGCATGCGCGGGCGGGCCATCTCGCGCCTGCGGGTTGAGAACGATCTGCGCCGGGCCCTGGAGCGTGACGAGCTGATCCTCGAGTACCAGCCGGTCGTATCGCTGCCCGAGCGCACGCTGGTCAGCGTCGAGGCGCTGGTCCGCTGGGAACACCCTAAGCGGGGGCGGATTTCCCCCGTCGACTTCATCCCCGTGGCCGAGGAGAACGGACTGATCGACCCGATCGGCCGGTGGGTGCTCGACCGCGCCTGCCGCCAGGGCGCCCGCTGGTACCGTGATCGTCCCGATTCGGCGCCGATCTCGATCGCCGTCAACCTGTCGGCGATCCAGGTGGGAAGCCGCGGCCTCGCCGACAGTGTCGCCGCCGCGCTGCGTGGCTCCGGGCTCGATCCGGCCTGCCTGACTCTCGAGATCACCGAGAGCATCATGCTGGCCG
>JAXDGI010000058.1:0-6253 GCA_034665145.1 Solirubrobacteraceae bacterium | reverse complement strand
CGGACCCTGCGGACCTGTGTCGCCCTGCACACCGGTCGCACCGATCGAGCCAGTGCTGCCGTTCGTACCCGTGGCGCCGGCCGCGCCGGTCACTCCCTGCGGACCCGTGTCGCCCTGCGCACCGGTCGCACCGTTCGAGCCAGTGGCGCCGTTCGAACCCGTGGCGCCGGTCTCACCGGTCACGCCCTGCAGTCCCTTAGGACCCGTGTCGCCCTGCGCACCGGTAGCGCCGTTGGCACCGGTCGCACCGTTCGAGCCAGTGCTGCCGTTCGCACCCGTGGCGCCGGTCACGCCCTGCAGTCCCTGCGGACCCGTTGCGCCATTCGAGCCGTTGGCGCCGGTGGCGCCGTTAGCACCCGTCGCACCGTTCGAGCCAGTGCTGCCGTTCGCACCCGTAGCGCCGGTCACGCCCTGCAGTCCCTGCGGACCCGTTGCGCCATTCGAGCCGTTGGCGCCGGTCGCACCGGTGACGCCCTGCGGACCGGTCGAGCCATTCGTGCCATTGGCGCCTGTCGCACCGCTTGGGCCAGCAGGACCCTGAGACCCGGTCGCGCCGGTCGCGCCTGTCGCGCCCGTCGCGCTACTCGTCCAGGTGATCTGTTGTTCGTCACTTCCGCACGGAGCCGGCGCAATGCCGTTCACCCAAGCGGTCGGGGGGACCGTCGCGATGATCCGCACGCTGCCACGGGCCAGGCCGAAGATGTTTCCGTTGCCATTGCCCGGCCCGCTGATGCGCACACACGCGGTCACGGACGTCACTGTGTTCGGAGCCGCAGCAGCCGCGCCCGACGCAAACAAGGCCGCCGCACCCACAGGTGCAACGGCCGCAAGAAGCACTCGCGTGGCCTTCACAGCTCCATACCTTCCCCAAAGGTGAGGCGGTCAATCTACTACTTGTACGAATGCTCGTCAAGAGGGAAACCGAAGGCCCCGCCGAAAGCCGTGTGTTGGTCCTTCGTCTTGTGTGAATTGGGCGCTGCCACCAACCGATCCACGCCGCACATCCGCATTCGCTTGCCACGACGAGGATTTGCACGCCACCCGACGATGCTGCCGAGCGGTATCCTCGCTAGCTCGAGGCAGTGGCGGCTCTCCAGAATCCGCAGCCTTGGCGCTCGCATCCGACCGATCACCGCCACGCCACTCAACCTCCCCTCGCCAGCCGCCACTCGTCGATGAGCCTCGTCGCCTCCTGGCTGCTGTTCCCGCTCGTTCTCGGCCTGCTCTCACTCGGTTGCGGGTTGCTGGTGGAGGCGGCGGCGGGCATGAAGCTGCCGCAGTCGCTCCTGCTCCCCCTCGGCTTTGCGGTGATCGTTGTGGTCTGCCTGTTCACAACGGCGCTCTCGGCCACTGCACGACTCACCACGCCGGCCATCGTCGCGCTTGCGGTGGCGGGCCTGGCTCTGGCGTTGCCCTGGCGTCCCGAACGAGGCAATCTCTGGGCCGTCGGTTCCGCGACGGCGACCTACCTCGCCTTCGGGGCTCCCGTGATCCTGTCGGGGACCGCAACCTTTGCGGGATACATCACGCTCGACGACACCGCTACATGGTTGGCGTTCACGGACCGCCTGCTCGATCACGGTCGCAACACGACAGGGTTGCCGCCATCGTCCTTTGAGGCCGCGCTCAGCGTCAATTGGCCAGGCGGCTATCCGACGGGTGTGTTCCCGCCCCTCGGCGTCGTCCATGAGCTGGTCGGCATCGACTCCGCCTGGCTCTTCCAGCCGTACGTCGCGTTCCTGGGCGCGATGCTGGCACTCGCGCTGTACGGACTCGTCGGACGGGTCATTGCGTCACTTCCACTCCGTGCGCTCGCCGCCTTCCTCGCGGCACAGCCCGCATTGCTCTACGGCTACTCGCTCTGGGGCGGGGTGAAGGAGATGGCCTCAGCTGGAATCATCGTACTCGTCGCCGCACTGACGCCGCGTGTCCTGGAACGTGGCACGCGCCCGCGCAATCTCCTACCACTCGCGATGGCCGCGGCGGCACTCGTAGGAGTGCTCAACTTCGTTGGCGTTGTCTGGATCGCACCGATCCTCGGCATTGCGCTCGCGGTCGGCGTCGTCGTCCACCGCCGTTCGTTCGTCCTGCTGGCGGTGTCCTTCCTGGCGCTCGTCGCGGTGCTCACGATCCCAACTCTGGCACTTGCCCGGAGTTTCCTTCACGGCTTCACGGACAGCTCGGGAGCTCTCACGCAGGGAAGCGAGCTCGGGAATCTGATCCATCCGTTGAGCGTTCTCCAAGGCTTCGGCATCTGGCCGGCTGGCGATTTTCGGCTGCGGCCCGACAACATGCGCCTGACCTATGTGCTGATCGCGGCGGTCGCGATCGCGGCGCTCGCGGGATTGGCCTGGGCCTGGAAGTGCCGCGAGTGGGGATTGCTGCTCTACCTCGCAGGAGCGGGGGTGGGGTGCACCGTGGCCGTTGCGATCGGCTCGCCGTGGATCGACGGAAAGGCGCTCGCAACAGCCTCACCCGCCGCGCTCGTTGCGGGGATGGCTGGCGTCGGATGGCTCGCGCGAGGGGGGCGCCGGGTCGAGGGCGGGGTCGTGATCCTGGCTCTCGCGGCCGGCGTCATCTGGTCGAACGCGCTCGCCTACCACGACGTCTGGCTCGCGCCGCGAAGTCAACTGCGTGAGCTCGAGACGATCGGACACCGATTTTCGGGAGGCGGGCCGGCGTTCATGACCGAGTACGCGCCGTTCGGGGTGCGCCACTTCCTGCGGAATCTGGACCCCGAAGGGGCAAGCGAGCTGCGGCGCCGCCCGGACCTACTCGTCGACGGACAGGAGGTGCCGAAGGGCGGCTACGCCGATATCGACAGCTTCCAGCTGAGCGGGGTCATGGTCTACCGGACGCTCGTGCTCGCGCATTCACCGTCGGCAAGCCGCCCTCCCTCGGTCTACCACCTCGTCTGGAGTGGCCGCTATTACGACGTGTGGCAGCGCGCGGTGGCGCCCTCATCGACCGTGCTCGAGCACGTGCCGCTCGGAACCGACTTGCAGCCGGCGGCCGTGCCCGCGTGCCGCGACGTTCTGCGCCTCGGCGGCGTTGCGGCCGCGAGCGACGGACGGCTCGCTACCGTCATCCGACCTGCCGTGGCGGTCGTGAACCTCGCCTCCGCCGTGCTTCCGGCGAGCTGGCAGCCGGTGAGCGGCGACCCTGGCGCGGTGTACCCAGCCCGCACGGGTGTCGCGGAAAGCGGCATGAGCGTGCCCGTCAGCGGTCGCTACGGCTTCTGGATGGCGGGCTCGTTCCGGGGCCGAGTCGAACTGTGGGTCGACGGGCGTAGGCTTGCGACAGCACAGGATCATCTCAACCATCCGGGCGTTGATACGCCACTCGGCGATGCCGATCTCGCGACGGGAGTCCATGATGTCCAGCTTCGTTACAGCGCAGCAGACCTCCGCCCCGGGAGCGGCGGACCTCCGTTCGCGCTCGGGCCGCTCGTAATGAGCCGGTTCACGGCCGAGCTTCCGGTCAGTTACGTGCAGCCGGCCAACGCCCGCTCTCTGTGCGGCAAGAGCCTCGACTGGCTCGAGGCAGTTCGGGGCTAGTCGAGACCCGCACGAGCCGCGGCCGCTGTCCCGCGAGATCGTGTGGTAGCCGGCCCCGAACGCACGAACAAGTTCACACCTCGCATTCGTCCTCGCCGCGTTCCCCCGGCCGTCGCGGCCGCCCTCGAGGCGAACGTCGACCCGACCCTCGTCGCCGTGCCGACCGCAAGGAGCGCGAGATCGCGCGCGAGCACCTGCTGCCGCGGCTGGTCGGCAGCTGCCACACGATCGTCGCCGACAAGGGCTACGCCGACCGCGAACTGGCCGACGCCGCCCGCACGCTCGGGATCACGATCATCCGCCCGCGCCGCGCGGACGAGCCGAAACGCCGAGCTTCCACATCGCGGATTGGAAGCGGCCTCCGCCAGCAAAACTGGCGACGTCCGTCCGCCTCCCACCGACTTGGAAGGGGTTGGCGGCGGCCTACCTTCGAGCTGGCATGGCTGACACTTCCCCGTATGAGCCGGGCGTCCGGGTTCCGGACGGCGCCGGCGAAGACCCTCTGGGCTTCCTGGACGGGCTCTCGACCATGCGCTACTCGTCCCGTGCCGCTGCGGCATCGCGGTGCGTCGGACGCCGGCCGGCTCCTCCCTACCTCCACGAGCTCTACGACAACCAGCCCCTGGAGAGCGGCCCCGAACTGAGCGACGACGAACTCGTCCTCCTAGGGCTCGAAACCGCGACCTCCCTGACCACAACTCAATCCGGTAGGTCGGTGGCGGTCGTAGCGACACTCCTCTCCCGGCAGCCGAGGCGGATCATGTGCTCGAATGCGGGCGGCGGCTTCGGGGGTCCCGCCGAAACGGGCCCCCGAAACCTCGTCCGGTCAGAGCCTTACGGCGCGGAGTTGAACGTTTGTCCGGAATCCACCGCGACGTGGCCTGGCTTCTGGTCGTGCTGGACGGTCACAGCGAGCGAGCCGCTGCAGGATGCGCCACTCGGATCGGTGGCGGTGAACGAGATCACGTAGACCCGACCGTCACCGGTACCGCTGCGCTCAGCTCGAATCTGCACCGTTGAGGAGTTGGGTGTAATCACCGCGTCTGCAGGTCCTGTGTCGCCATCGCCCAGCCCGTTCGTGGGCTCGTCCTGAGTGACGCCCGTGACGTTGATGGTCAGCGGGTCCGCGTTCGGATCAGTCACGCCAGAGATAACGACCGGCACCAATCGGTGGTTGGGCGGCCACAACGTCGTTACGTTCGTCGTGGCAGCGGAACAGTCGGGCGGCGAGTTGAAGGACAGGCCATTGGCGCTGATCGCGCCTTCGAGCGAGAAGTAGGCTGACGCGCCAGGCGCGAGGCCGCCGGTGAAGTTCACGTCACCGCTCAGCAGATCGACGCTGATATTCGAAAAGCTCGTGTTGGGACCTTCATAGCCCGTCGGCCCAAAGGGGCAGCCCGCCGGAGTACCGATGAAAGAACCCGAGCAGATGCCATCGAAGTCGAAACCGAATGGAGGTTGTCCGCTGGCCGCTGTCCCCACAAGATGAAGGCTGGGCACAGCATGGGTCGAGTTGTTCTGCACGCCGATCAGCGTGTCGTCGATGGAGTCGTACGGTCCGAGCGAGGCGTCCTGATCAACCGTGATCGATCCGTTGGCATTGATGGTGAGCAGGATCGCGCAACTGCTGTCGGCGCCGATCGCAGGACACTGCGTAAATGGTGGCGTCGCCGCTTGCGCAGCACCCGCAAAGACCATGAACGCGAACACGCTAACTCCGGCCGCCAAGATGGCGCCCCGTTGGAACTTCCACATTATGTACGGCCCTTCTGGTCAAGCTTCGGCCCGCGGCGAGTGCCGCGTCCGCGTCCAGCAACCACGACGCACGCCCAACGCTACGCCGTACAAGAGCGCATTGCAACATGCGTTGAATGCAGGGAGATTGACGAACCGATCGGCCTTCAATCACACATCGCAAGCGTCATCGGGCACAACTCGAAGAGCGCTTCCCCAACGCCGCGGTGCTGCTCGAGGAAGCAGGGCCCGCCCTCGTCGCCTTCACCGCCCACGGCCCGACCGTCCGGCGACAGGTCTGAGCAAGCCTACCCCCCGCGCGGGGCCTTTACTGGGTCTGGACCAGGCCCCGTCCGAGTTCCAGGCTGGTATCCGACCGGTCGACGCCCGAGCACATCGACCGGGACTCGAATGGGCCGCGCGCGCAAGGACGCATCGAGGACGTGTGGTTGAGGAAGCTCATCGAGCCAGACGACTCGTGCCGCATACGCAGATCCATCGCGTTTCCGGTGAGCGCAGTACCCGGGAGTACGCGGCATGAGCACCGCCATACCGCATTTGGCTTGCTTACAAGGGTGAGAGACGGGGCTCGAACCCGCGACCTCCCGGACCACAACCGGGGGCTCTACCGACTGAGCTACTCTCACCACGGGCCCCTCGGGGCTCGCCAAAGTCTAGAGCACGTGCCCGCCCCTGCCTCCCACGCCGCGGCTCAGCCGCCGCGCGTCGTCGCGACGTGGCACGCTGCGCATATATGGCACGGGTACTGCTCGTCGAGGACGACGGCGTGATCGCGCGCTCGATGAGCGCCCACCTCCGGCACGCCGGACACGACGTCGAGTGGGTCGAGGACGGCGAGCGAGCCCTCAAGAAGCTGCGCTTCGAGCGGCCCGACGTCTGCGTCATCGATCTCATGCTGCCGAGCCTCGACGGCTGGGCGCTGACCGAGCAGGCGCGCCGCG
>JAXDGI010000057.1:0-17236 GCA_034665145.1 Solirubrobacteraceae bacterium | reverse complement strand
ATCGCGCTCGGCGGGGGCTACATCTACTGGGGACATAACCCCTATACCGGCGCAGCGTCAATAGCCCGCGCGACCGAAACAGGTCTCGGGATCGACAACACCTACATCACCGGTCTCAACAGCCCGTGCGGTATCGCCTCGTACGCGCAATATCTGTACTTCGCCGACGGCGCCACAGTTGACCGGACCGACCTCACCAGCGTCGACCCGACCGCCGCGACCGAGCAGATCGTGCTCGGCACCAAATCCGCCTGCGGCGTCGCGGTCGACAGTCTTTACGCCGGCACGCTCACTGTTCTCGCGCGCCACTCACTCCCGCACGGCATTGTCCGACTCACGCTCAGCGTCTCCAACCCGGGCGTGGTGGTCATAGGCCAGGCACCCGGTTGGACCCGAGCAGTCCGCCACGTCCGCGTGTCCGTACGTCATGCCGGGCAGACCACGGTCATCTTGCACCCAACCCTCGCCGCCCGTCTGCAACTCTGGAAACACCGCCAGGTGACGGCGCGTGTGCGAATCGACTACGCGCCCACAGGCGGGATCACCACGGCGAAGACCACGATTGTGTCGCTCGTAAGGCGCTGAACATGCGTTGTCGCCCTTGAGCCCGAAAGGGCCTACAGGGGGAAGCGGTCCAGATACACGATCCGCTCAACGGCGCCGCCGGTATCGTCGGGCGTGTCGAGGCGCAGGGATTCCCACTCGGTGAGCACCAGTCGCCAGTCAGAACCCTGGGAATCGGGGTCGGTGCCGGGGCGTTGCATCGGTAACGGGACGAGAAGGGGCACGTCGCCCGACCAGACGCGCATGACCTCGTCCTCGTCGATTCGCGCGAGGTCGATGACGTCGCCGACCCGGTGCCAATCGAGGTCGGAGGGGGTGGTGCCGCGTTGCTCGACCCACGCCCGCACGCCGCGTTCCGACTGTCGCTCCCCGGCGAATACCACGGGAGGGGGCCGCCGGATCGGCTGTTGGTGGCGGGCGAACACGCCCGCAGTCGGGCGCGATTCCTCGATCCCGGTAACGGTGACTGTGACCGTGTTTGTGTCCGGGCGGGTGATCGCCGCGGTGCGTCGGTTGGTCAGCTGGATGAAGTCGACGACCGCGACGGGTGAGAGGTGGGCGTCGGGCACGGAGTAGGGCTGAAAGCGGCTGAGCCCGAGGCGGACGAAGGGCCAGAAGGTCTCTCCGGGGTCGATGGTCAGGTCGGCGTACCACTTGTCGCGGTCCGGGGAGTAGTGCACCGGATGGCCGAGCACGGTGACGCCGGGATGGCGGTTGTCGGTTTCGGCAAGCGTGAGCCTGTCCATCTCGAGCAGGTCTGGGCCGGAGAAGTCGCGCGGCCGCGGAGTCGCGGCGGGCAGCTCGCCTCCGGTCCGGATCGGGTCCTTGCCCCACAGGGTGACGTAGTGACGACGGAGGTCGGCGTTGCCGACGATCGCGTCGGCGCCGGAGAAGACGACTCCGAGCTGCTCGTCCTCTCCCGACGTGTACCACGGTCTCTCCAGCCAGACGCGCAGACCACCGCTGCGCGACCTCGCGCGGCTCAGTGGGTCGAGCCGATCATCCGGCTCGTCGGTCCAGGTGAAGGTCGGGATCACCGAATGGACGACAGGCACCGCCGGGCGGGCGGAGTTCGGCACGTGGATCGTCGCACCCGGCCCGACCACCTGGAGGTTCCGCACGTCAGCGGTCGTGGCCGCGGGCAGGTACTCGCGAAAGCGCGTGGTTGACTTGGCCGCGTACGTGACCTTGCGGTGCTTGTGGTCGCGGAACTCATGGCGGAGATCCTGGTCAGCCGAGTCGAGCTGGATGGCGTCCTGGCCATCGGGAACGGTGAGATCGAATGCGTGACCGTTGCGGCCCGGCACGAGGACCGGCGTTTGTGCCGACGCCGGCTCATCGAACCATTCCGCCCAGGTGCCGGCGACATCGAGGCGTCCGGTGCTGGCCGACTGAGAGCGCAGTACGCCGCTGAACCTGGTGAACGTGTCACCGAGGGCGCGGACCGGGAGGAATCCAGACTCGAGAATGGGGCGGACGAGCGGACGCTGCGTGGCGTGGATGAGCGTCAGCGCCTCGCCCGGGGTGATCATCTGATGCCCTCCCTGGACCACATCGGGGAGCTGTACCGCGGGCACCGTCGCGGCGATCCAGTTCCAGATCCCCAGCAGCTCGAGCGTCTGGGCGCTAGCCAGGCTGCTCGACGAGCGCACGAGCGCGCGGCCGCCGGCGGGCAGGGTCACCGTGATCAGGTTGCCGGCGACCGTGACGTCGGGGGCCGGGCCGTCGGTCAGCTGCAGCCGGTAGGGAGGTAGATCGGGCCAGGCTCCCGTATAGGGCAGGTTCTCGAGGTGGGCCCAGCCGGCCGCCGTGCCCGCCCCGGTGAACCGCAGCGCCACCCCCGCGGCCAGCGGGTCGGAGAGATAGGGCAGCGCGAGCTGGTCTGTGTCGTGCACGATCACGAAGCCCGGATCGGGAGCCTGGCCGCGTGTCAATCCGGCCAGCGTCGCATCCAGGGCGGCCGGGGTGAACTCGGCGTCGCGGGCCAGCGGCGGCACCAGATGAATCCCCGCCGCTGGAGTGCTCACATTCGGGTCGGTCGCGTCGAGGACGACGGGGTCGGCGAGGGTGCCCTGCTCCCGGCGGGCTCGCGCGAATGCGGCGCGATAGGTGGCCGCTCCAGCGCCCGCCGGCAGTCCGATCGCGTCGTCGAACTTGCCGAGCAGCTCCGCCTCCTGCTGGCTGGTCTTGGGAGCAGCCAGGTGCCGTTGGCTGTCAGAGCGAAAGCGCGCAAACGTGCGGGGCGTCGCGGCGGCCAGCGTCGCGGCGTAGGCGTCTGGAGCGACCGGGGTCACCGGTGAGGCGGTATTCGTGTTGTCGGCGTCGACACCGGAGCGGATCACCAGACACAGCGCCGACTCGCCTTCGGTGAATGCGTGACGGGGGACGACCGTCGGATGCGAGACCGGCTGGAAGCGACGGAAGGCGTCCGGCGCGGTGGCGGGATCGTCGGCCACGAACGGCGTCGAATAGCCGCCGAGGTCCACAGTTCGCACCCGGAAGCGGTAGCTCGTCCCGTACCGGAGCCGCGGCAGGGTGCCCGTGATCAGCGCGGTGCGGACCTGGAGGGCCAGCGGTCCGGGGAAAGGCTCGCCGTCCTCGGCGAGCGCCCCGGGGTCGTCGGCTGTACCGCGGATGTGCTTGCCCGGCCGGGGCAGGGCGAGGGACCAGCCGTCCCAGCCGAACATCGACTCGTGCAAATAGGAGCGATCGACCGGTGCACCGGGCACCGCGGTCAGCGCTGAGGCCTTCAGATATGCCTCCTGGTCAGCAACGGCGAACACTTCGGCGTGGCTGGTGCGGTCTTGGTAGGTCACGCTGCGGTGCATCAGTGAGCGCCACGCGCTGCCGTCGAAGACCTCCACCCGGAACCCGCGAAAGAGGTCCTCGGCGAACAGCACCACGTCATCTCCGGCCGCGATCTTGTCGGCGTTGTCCTTGGCGCGCTGTACGCGATCTCCGAGGATCATCGCCCGGCGCAGGCGGGAGACCGTGAACCCGGTGGACCGCAGCGCCGGGAGGTCCCCGGTCACCGGCTGGCCGTTCGTCGCCGCCTGAGCGATGGGCTCGACGTTGGCCACGCGTTGCTCGACCAACATCGCCGCGGAGTCGACGTCGACCTGGGCCACATCGAAGCGATCGGGGTCGTTGAGTGCGAGAACGCCGTCGACAAAGTCGCCCGTTTCGCTCACCGGCTGGAAGAAGTCACCGGCCGCGGACGCGCGGGTCCAGGGCTGTGCGGTGATCGGATTGCCGGCCAGCGCCTGGTGGCTGACGGTCACCCGGAAGTCGCCGCCGGCGGCGACGAAGGCGGACGGAAGGACGATCTCCACCACGATTCCGAGCGCGCGCAGAAGCTCGGGGTGATCAGCGAGTGCGCCGAGCACATCGTGAAAGTCGGGATCGGCCCGCTCGATCTGGGGCGCCTGGAAACCGGGATCGGGTCGCGGGAACTCACGCGCGCGAGGGTCGCGAGCCTCGGGACGATCGTAGAAGCGGCGCGCCTCGGCCAGATCGAGCGCCGCATCGCCGGCATCGGCCAGCGCCTTCAGTGGCGCCACGGGACTGACCCGAGGAGCCAGGCCGCCCGCTTCGCGTGGCCGCTGGCCATGCTCGGTCTCGAAACGTCGCCGGCTGCGGGCGCGGAGCTGGGCGTCGACGATGGCGTCGCGGTCGCCACCGGCGCCGAGGTCGGCGTAGGCCGCACCCAGGCTGCGCAGGCCGCCGGCCAGAGGATCGGGATGCCCGCCGCGGGAAGCGGCGGCCACCGCCATGTAGAGACCCTGGGTCAGCGCGTGGATCGCCTGGGCCGAGTAGGAGCGAAGCTCCGTCGCCGAGAGGTCTCGGTGCGTCCAGCCGCGGACCGGGATTGGCGCCAGGTAGGTTCGCCACAGGTCCGAGCGCAGGCCCTCGGGGTTGGCGGCGACGGTGAGTGTTTCGCCGCCCCGCGCCTGCACCTCGATTCGCGCACCTGCCACGACCGCAGGCCAGTCGGCGAAGGCGGGGAAGTCGGCCGCCTGCGCGCCCGGGATATCGGGGGTCAGACGGGGGGAGACGAAGACCGACGCGCGGCAGTCGCTCCCCGGGGCGAGGACGTCCTCCGGCAGCAGGGTGAAGACAACCGATTGCTCCATCTCAGGCCTCCGCGAAAGCCTGGCAGTAAGCCACCCAGGGACCATCGTCGGCATACGGACCCATCACCTGGGCGAATGTGGGGTCGCCGTTGGACCCGGCGAACTTACGCTCGCAGGAGATCTGCACCGAGGCGGAGAACAGCAGCACCTCGACCTCGACGGTGATCGTGGCGGTGCCGATCACCTTGCCGGAGCCGAACTCGTAGGTCAGCCCCATGTACATCTCGATCGAGGCCGAGATGAGGTCCAGCACCTCGACCTCGCCACGGATCCGCAGATAACCGGTCAGCGATCCGTCGCTGGCCTCCAAACGCAGGTAGACCCCGGCCATGCACGATACGGAGCCGGAGGCGACGCCGAAATCGAGCGCCAGGCAGGCGCCGAACTCGAGCGAGGCCTCGAGCAGGACCACCCCCTTGGGGCTCAGCCGCAACCCGAAGAAGCCGCCCCCGCCGAGGAACATCACCGCGAGGGTGAACGGCCGCTCCCGGCTGCAGAAGGAGAATCCCACCGTCGGCGAGTCGCCGATGAACGGCAGCTTCAGATCCGCGCCGAGCGACAGGTTGGAGAGGTTGAAGACCCCGATGGCCAGGTTGGGCAGTCCTACGCTGAACCCGGCGGTGATGCCCGACGAGTCGACCTCGAGGCTGGGTGGGTCACTGAACCCGTCCATCGGGATCATGTCCTTGAGCGTCTCGACGAACCCGAGCACGCCCTGCCATTGCAGACCGTCCAGCACCACCTCGACGTCGCTCTTGTTGCCTGTGCCGGCCTTGAACAGCAGCCGCTTGAAGCCGATCTGCAGCAGCGTGGCGTCGGGCAGAAGCTGCAGGCTGAAGTTCGTGAGCTGGGCGATGATCTCCGCTGAGGGGTCGGAGACGAGATCGCCGGAGCGGACGTCGACTGCGAGCAGCAGGGCCCCGGCCTCCCCGCCCAGGCTGGGCTGGAAGATCGGCAGCCCCGGCGGCCATTCCTGCAGGGGCGGCGACCACTCGAGGTGGACGTGGTTGAGCAGGCTCGCGACCGGTTCGCCGCGCGCGAGCCGGGCAAGCATCTCGGCCGGTGATAGCGGCAGCGGCCCGGGGGGCTTGAGCATCACGGTGACCGTGTCGAGCGCGCGGCTGACGATCGCGCGCTGACCGGGATCGAGGCTGCCGATCACGGCGTCCTGAGCGGCACCCTGGACGGCCGGAAGGAGCTGGGTGTCGATCAGCGCCTGAAAGTCGGTGATGGCGGTGGTCAGATTGGCCGGTGGCGAGGCGGTCAGGGAGCCCAGGCCGGATGCGGCGCCGGCCAGTGCCGCCTTCGCGGCCGCCACCTGCGCCGGGGCATCTGGCAGCAGGGCGGCAAGCCGACCGAGCTCGCCGTCCAGCGCCCCGGTGAGGTCGAGCGCCTTCGCCGCGTAGGCCGGCATCTGCTGGAGCGAGGCGGGAAGGATGTCGGCGAGGTTGAACAGCCCGAAAAGCTTTCCCACGCTGCCGAACAGCTTGGCCGGATCCACCGAGCCGAGCGCGCTGCTGGCCACGTCGGCTACCGGGCCCAGGCGGCGCGAGACGCCGTCGATGGTCTGGCTTGGATCGAGGAAGCCGCCCGAGCGGTCGCTCGAGTTGGTGAACGACAGCGCACCGGCAGCCGCGTCGCGCGCGGTCTGCAGCACGACCTCGCCAGGATTGGCGCTCTGATCAAAGCCAGAAGCCAGATAGGGCTGGGCGTACCCGAGGCGGAGCGGATTCCGCTGGCCGCTGACGGCGGTCACCGCCGGGATCAACACGTCGGTAAAGAGCAGGCTGGGAGTCGCTGTGTCCGTGCCGGGGTCACCGGCGAAGCGCAGGATCCGCGTCTCGTAGGTGGCCTCGCCTGAGGGCGCCGACGGCGCCACCGCGATGTGCCGGCCGGCCAGCGGCAGTTCCACTCGCCCATCGCCGGGGGCAGTGTGCCTGAAGCCCTCCGCGTCCTTGGCCAGTCCGTAGGCCGTGAGCACCTGGGTCAGCGCCCCCGGCTCCTGCGAGGCCTTGACCCACAGAAGGGGAGCCGTGAACACATGCGTGGAGCCGTCGTGGTCGACGGCCGAGACCGTGAACGGGAACGGGTTGCCGCCCACCTGAGGCCAGAAGAACGGAGGATCTTGGCCAGGATCATCGAGGTCGGGAGTGCCAAGCGGGGAGAGCGTGATCGAGGTGAACGGCATCGAGCGATCCCCGTAGCCGAGGGTGCGCTCACGCAGCAGCACAAACTCGCGTTGCCAGAGGATCGCGGTGTCCGCGGAGTGGGGCAGGGTGGGGTCGACCTTGCGGCGGGTCTCGACGACGTACACGGCGCGATGGCCGAACGGGAACAGGTAGCCGAAGTGAACGACCTTGACGTACTGGTCGCGGCCCAGTGTCGTGCGGTGCTGCCACTCGGCCAGGCTGTACGGGGGAGTGAGGGGCCAGGCCCCGCGCACGTCCACGAATGCCCCGAGCGAGGACAGCGCCAGCCGGTTGACCTCGACGGGATTCGGGTTACTCCAGATCGGCATCCCGGCGCCTGTCGAGAGCCCCACGATCTCATAGCGGTCCGACGGTGCCGTGGACATCCGGAACGGCAGTTCTGGCGGCGGTGGGGGCGGCTCATGCCCCCACGCGCTCACGTCGCGGGTCCAAACGGCGCGGACGGTTCGCTGGGTGGGATCGGTCTCGTCCACCGACACCGTTCCGTCCGGCGCGACGATCCGCACGCCGAGCCGGCTGTGCCACAGCTCCACCGGGCCGGTTCCGTCGCCGAGCTCTTGCGCGACCAAGGTGGCGTGCGCCCAGCCGCCGTCCACGCTCGGCGAGAGCTGCAACCGACTGGGGACCTCGATCGCCGTCTCGGAGGCGAGTGGGGGCCGCGGGTCGGGGTTGCGCAGCAGCCGGACGATGCCGGTGAGATCGATCCCCGAGATGCGGGCCAGGCTGGCGAGCGCCGTCGGACGGTCGGCCGCCGGAATCGCCAGCAGGGCGACCCGGGCCTCGGGATCGAGCGCCCGGACGCCGCCGCCAAGGAGCGTGGCGGCGAGAATCCGCGAGGCGCGCAGGCGCTCCATCGTGAGGCCGGCGCCCGCGGCCACCGGGGCGGCCTCTGACCCCGCAAGTGCCGCCGCGAGGCCGGACGTCACCGGTGAGATGCCGGTCAGCGTCTGCCACGGGAACAGGACGGTACGCGGTGCCGCCAAGGCCGCGACGCCGAGCGGGAGGCGCGACATCGCCGCCAGGATCCCGGCCACCGTAAGCGGGATCTGCTCCCCGGCTGGCACGTCGAAGGCCAGCCGCGACGGCGCCGCGAAGCGCGCGCCGGCGGGCAGCGCCGGCTGTTCGGGGTGGCCGCCCTGCAGGTGCTCCTGGAACACCTGCTCGGCTACATGCTGGGGTGGGAAGGTGACGATCAGCCGCGCGGGTGCCGCGGCATTTCCGGGCACCAGCCGGGGTATCCCGTCGTCCCCGACGGTGGCGGCCAGCCCGATTCCTGAGACCGAGAGCACGAGGTGGTCCTGCGGGCGCAGCAGAATCAAGCGCAGCCGACTGCTCAGCGGAACGAGCTCTCTGCCCTTCAGCGCGTCAAATAGCCCCATGCGCCCCCAGCCCCTATCCCGACCTACCAGCGGGGCCCCATCGCAGAAATGTCGCCTGCGAGTCTTTCAGCACCGCAGCGCGAAATCAACCCGGTCAGCCGACCATCTCGACCTCGGCGGCAATGCTCTGCGCGAAGGCGTCGGGGCGAGAGTGGAACGGGTGGTGGCCGGACGGGAAGTCGACGAGCCGACCGTGTGCGTCGGCGCGTTGACGCTGCACCGCGGGAGGGATGGCGAGGTCCTCGGTACACACGAAGTACGTCGCTGGCTTCTGCTGCCAGGCAATCTGTCGCGGTGGCTGCGTGAACGGCGTGACGGACTGACGGGTGAGACGCGCCAGCGCCTGCTCGACCGTGGCGTTGTCGCAGTCTTGAAGGAACAGCTCGCGCACCATGTCGGCCTGGACGCCGACGGTGCCGTCTTCCCCCGGGTCCATCCACGGCGTGGGCTCAGAGCCCACGAGATCGGCCGAGGACTGCCCGGCCTGGGGCATCATCGACGTCACGTAGAGCAGCTGGGCGACGGGCCGATCGGCGCCGGCCTCGGTGATGACCACGCCTCCATAGGAGTGCCCGCAGAGGACGACCGGCCCGTCGGCCTCGGCGACCGCCCGCCGGCATGCGTCGGCGTCGGCGTGGAGGTCGCCGAGTTCGGCCCCGGTTTCGCCGCAGCTGGGCAGCGGCACCGCGACGCTGGCGATCCCGTGGTGGGCGAGCGGCTCGGTCATCTGGCTCCACCACCAGGCGGCGTCGCGGACACACGCGCCGTGCACGAAGATCAATGTAGGCATCGGCGGCCACGATAGCGCAACTAGCTGGTTGCGCAATACTGTCGGGTCGACATGGACGCGGCTCTGGTTTCTTGCCCTACCAGGTCACGATTCCCTGGAAAGGGCCCCGGACGGTTGGGGCTCGGCGGCCGCGTCGCCGATCGCCGGCTACCACGCGCTCGCCACTATCCGAGCGACCTCTATAGGGTCTCTGGATGCCCTCACACGAGCAGGAGGTGGAGGAGATCCATGTTCCTCGTCGGCCAACGGGCCAACCGGTGCCCCAGGACGAGGAGTGGTTTGAGGTCTCCGTCGACGGCCGGCGGCGCCGGATCGGCTTTCACGACTACGGTGCGATCTTCGGTATCCCCGGTCTCTATGAGCAGCTCTTTTACGACAAGTTGCAGTGCAACTCGCCTCAGACGGTGGTCGGGCTGCTGAAGGCCGAGCTCGAGCGGACTGATACTGACCCCGGATCACTCGTCGCACTTGATCTGGGCGCCGGTAACGGCATGGTCGGGGAGGAGCTGCGGGGCATTGGTGTCCGCACGGTGGTGGGTGTCGATCTGCTGGCCGAGGCCGCCGCCGCGACCGCCCGGGACCGCCCGGGCGTCTACGACGACTACGTGGTGGCCGACCTAACCTGTCTGGATCCCGAGGAGCGCGAACGGCTCAGGGACGCCGGCTCTGATGAGCGGGGAGCGGTCAGCCAGCGGGTGTTCAATTGCCTGACCAGCGTGGCGGCGCTGGGCTTCGGCGATATCCCGCCCGACGCTCTGGCCACCGCGTACGACATGGTCGAGCCCGGCGGTTGGATCGCGCTCACGATCAAGGAGGACTTCCTCAGCAGTGAGGATCCCTCTGGCTTCGCCGGGCTGATCCGGCGAATGCTGGACGAGAAGATGCTTGACCCCTATAAGGTGAAGCGTTACCGCCACCGGCTGTCGACCAACGGCGACGAGCTCTACTACGTAGCGCTGATCGCAGCCAAGAACGACGGCCGGCGCCTGAGCCGACCGACCGCCAGCTAGCGGTGAGACACCACCAATGACGCCTTGCCGCCCTGCCGTCACCGCTCACGATCTCGCACGAGTCCCAGCCGGCCATCGACGACGTCGCGGATTCGTCGGTATTTGAGCCGCAGCAGCGGTCGCTCGACCAGGTAGTAGCTAGCCGCTGCACAGGCCACCGAGATGGCCAGCGTCCCGAGCAGCACAACGGCAAAGGACGCTCCGGCCCCCGCCGGAGCAAGCTTGAGCACAACCACGTAGTGCCACAGGAAGATGCCGTAGGAGATGAGGCCCAACCAGGCGATGACCGGATGGGCAAGAACGCGCCGGGGGAGTCCGCCAGACCGGTCGGCGAATACGGCCGGGGCGAGCAGCAACGCCGCGATGGCTCCGAAGGCGAGGTGGGTCACGAGCTGCTGGCTGCGCACGAACAAGAACGGGCTGGCAGGCAGCCACTCGCAGAGCAGGACATACGCGGCGATCGCGGCCAGCCAGAGGACCTCGGGGTGGGCGCCGAGCCAGCGGATCAGTCGCGGTGGGCGCTGGTGACCACGCAGCGCCACCGAAGCGACCGCCATGCTCATCCCGAGCGCGAACCAGTACACGTAGCCGAGAACGCTGCTGCCCAGCCAGCGCGGCAAGGGATTGAGGACGATGAACTCAAGCCCGACCGATACGGCGGATAGGCCGGCCAGCAGAAGGATCTCGGCCCACATCCAAGCTCGGACCGACAGCCCTCGGGTGAGCCGCGCCGCCAGCAGGGCGTAGGCCGGGAGAATCGCGTAGAAGGTGACTTCGACCACCAGGCTCCAGGTCTGGGCGAGTCCGCACTGGTGGGGGACATCAACGCAGCCGCGGCCGTCATAGACCGGCAGGGTGTGAACGAGCGCGTACATCGGCCACCAGTGTCCGTCGATGACCCCGGTGAGTCCCGGCACGATCACCAGGATGGTGAGGATGAGCCAGTAGGCGGGATAGATGCGCAGGAAGCGGCGCTTGGCGTAGTCAGGCGTTGTGGGGGCCCTCGCGCCCCCCGCACGGTGCGCGATGAACGGGCGGTAGAGCAGGAACCCTGAGATCAAAAAGAAGATCGTCACCCCGATATTGAGGTGGGCGAGCAGGCGGCCGCCGATCGAAGCGGACGCCGCTCCCCCGGCCAGCGCCGTATGAACCCCGACAACGGCGAGCACGGCCATCGCTCGCATGCCGTCGATCAGCGGAAAGCGAGGATGATGCGGCGGCGGAGCAACAACGTCAGGGGCCGGGACTGTCGCCGAGGGGGCTGGCACGGGCTCAGTCTAGGTGGGCCCTCCTGCGCCGGCTGCGCTTGCGTTGTGCCGCTCAACGGCAGCCGACCGCGCCCCAACGGGACGCGGTGTGACGTGGCAACGCGGCGACGCGGGGGAGGGACCGCGAGCCCGGCGGCCTCTTGTCCGTAATGGGAGTTCCGGCCCGCGAGCATCATGTCGTGCAATTCGTGTTCGAACTGATCAATACGGGTTCCATGCTGGGTGGGCTCCTGACCGACCTCACCGAGGCCCTGCCGGCTGACGCGTATCCGGGTGAGGAGCCCCGGGCAGTCGTCATCGACATGCTGTGCGGGACCATCTCTACGGCCTTGGCATCCGTCGACCAGCGTGACGTGCGGCGCGCGACCGAGCTGATCGATCTGGCCGGCGAGCGAACGCTCGAGCATCTGGGCCTCGCGCTGGACCTGTCGCGGCGCATGCATGAAGGCGACAACGGTCCGGGTCGGATGTATGGCTGAGGCTCGACCGCCTCCTGACACGTGGCGGTGCGTGGTTCCACGCGAATTCGCAGGGGGTGCCCGCGCCGTGGCGAACCTGTAGGACGATGCCGGAGGCCTGGGTGTATCTGCTGCGCTGCCGCGATGGGTCGCTCTACACCGGCTGGACGATCGATCTCGAGCGCAGGCTTGCCCGCCACCGCTCCGGTGTCGCGAGCCGCTACACCGCCAGCCGGCTGCCCGTCGAGCTCGAACTGGCGATCCCGATGGCCGACCGGACCGCCGCCCGCCGCGAGGAGGCGCGCATCAAGCGCCTGCCGCGGCCGGCGAAGCTCGCGCTCCTGACCTCCGCCAAAACGGCGGCCTGAACTCGTCACCAGATCCGGCGGGTCACCCGGGCTGGTGTTCGCGATCTTGACTCGCCGTGCCCCTCGCCAACGCGCTCCACCACTACTGAGGCGAATCGAGCCGACCTGGCCAGCTGAGACCACCCAGCGCTATGCCGGCGGGGCGTCGGGTTCGGGCCCCAGCCGGGCCGGATCCTCGGCAGTCCGGCACCAGCGGCCCAGCGCGTGGCGGCCCACCAGCGTCAGCGCTCCCTCGGCGGTGATCCAGTCGCGGGCGCGCAACTCGCTGACCAGATCCGCAGCGTCTGGCGGAGGCGGCCCCTCCCCGGTGCCGACCAGCTGATTACTGCCAGGTCGAACCGCCCAGCGACCGGAGTCCAGAGCGCTCAGGGCCAAGCCCTGCCGCCCAATGGGAAGGTCCAGGGGATGCGGTCCGGGCTTGGTGGACGGCTGTCTGGGCTTAGTGGAGGGCTGCCCAGGCCCAGCGCCCTGTGCGTCGAGGTCCGGGCTCACGGTGCCCGCTGCGCTGTCCGGATCATCGTGGCGCTCCTGGCCAAAGAGCGGCTCGCCCAACCACTGGCCGGCGACGTCAGCGAAGGCACGGACACGTTCCGGGTCGATCCCGTACCTCTCGGCGAACTCCTCCAGGTCGATCTCAGACATACGCCGTACCGACTGGCTGATCTGGCCAGCCATGGCGCGTAGGCGATCCTCAAAGCTGTCGTGTTCGCTCATGCCCTACATGTTGGCAGGTGGCGTCGGGCGGCCAGCAGAGCAACAACCTTGAGGGCGTCCCCACCCTCAGGCCAGGTCCGCCACCTGCTGATCGCACTCCGCGACGCCAACGGCACCGAGCCCGCCGCCGACGACGACGACGACGACTGCACGTAAGCGTCAGGGGCGTCATCGCGCAACCCGCCGCGGCTCTACCCGCGGCCCAGGACGACCATCTCGCGGCTAGGGCAGGCCCGGCGACGTTGGCAGGCTCAGTCGCGTCGGCACGGTCAGCGGCGTTGGCAGGCTCAGATGCACCGACAGGCTAGGCGCTGGGAGCCCGGGCTGGAGTGTCACCCCGACGCTCGATCCCGCGGCGCTGGCTGATGCGCTGATCGTTGCCGACGATGATGCCGCGACGGACGCGCCGGTCGCCGCGGTCCCCGGCACAGACGTACTGGCCGTTGCCCCGTGAGGACCGGTCGTCACCGTCGTGCCCGCCGCGGAAATGGTGCTCGCCCCGCCTGAGCCCCCGCCGGTCCCGTTCGACGGGGGAGAGGAGGCTGCTGGTGACCCGGCCGGGCCTCCCGCTGAGCCAGGCGAGCCGGGTCTCAAGCCGCCGGAACCGCTGGGCCCACCGGCGCCGCGTGGCGCGGTCGAGACCGGCTGGGCTCGGTGCCCCGGGAGCGCTGTCAGCCCGATGTGATGGGTCTGGCCATGCTGGCTGCCGCTCTGACCGGCGAGCTGGCCGCGCTGGCTGCCGCCGTTGCCGGCGGGCATGATTCCTGCGCCGATGCGATGAGGAACACGGCCCAGGATGGGCGCGGTCGATCCGATGTTCCGACCCGCGCCTGACGCCAGCCGTGAGGTGTGGGTGGGGCTCGAGGTGGTTCCGGGAGCCATGGGGACGATGAGTGGGGTCGCACCGATCGCGGCCGCCCCGGCGGCGATCGCCGCGGTATCAGCCACATGCGCGGCTACGCCGGCCAGCAGTCGTGCGGCGCCATTGACGGCCGCGGCGGGGATCCATAGCCAGCGACGGCCGAAGTACGCGCTTCGGAACGCTCTGACCGCGTCGGGGTCAAGCTGAGTGCCAGCCTCGCTGTGCATGATGTCGAGGGCCGCCTTGTGGGGGCGTGACCGGCGGTAGGAGCGGTGGGAGGTAATCGCATCGAAGGTGTCCGCGACGGCGATGATGCGGGCCCCGAGTGGGATCCCGTCGGCGGCCAGCCCGCTCGGGTATCCCCTTCCGTCGAGACGTTCGTGATGGTGACGGACGATCGTCACCAGTTCACGGTCATCTATCACTCTCTGGATCATGTCCGCCCCATCGCCCGGATGCCGCTTGACCACGGCGAACTCGTCGTCGGTCAGCCGCCCCGGCTTATCGAGGATCGTCCGCGGCGTGTGCAGCTTGCCGATGTCATGCAGCGCTCCGGCCAGCCTGATCCGGCGGACCTCCGCCGCCGGTAGATCCATTCGGCGGGCGATGAGGGAGGCGTAGCGTGCCACGCGCCGCGAGTGACCGTGCGTGTACGGGTCACTGGCCTCGAGATCAGCCGCGAGCTGTCGTAGGAGAGTGACAGGATCATCGAGCTGTGAGTCGCCGCGGGCCTCCGTTTTGCTCGCCGCAGGAAAGAGCCGGGCGGCGTTGGTGAGGCGGCGTTCCATCGACCGTCGGCGTATCCAACCCCAGAGGAGCAGATCAGAGAACAAGAGGTCGGCTGACCGACGATTGCGCTCCCAGCACAGGCCGCCGAGCTGACACATGGCGACACTCATCGCACATCCGAGCACCACAGATACCCACACCGAGGTGATGGCGCCGTGGGCGAGCAGCGTCCAGGACACCGCCAGCGGCCCGAAGAGCACCACGCCGGTGGCGAGGACGGCTGACCACAGGCCAGACCGGTAACCAAAAACCTTGACAGACCAGGTCCAGTGCAAAACCCCGTTACCCCGGATTGCCGTCCGTGACATGTATCTCCACCCGCGCGCAGTCAGTCAGACAGAGCCACAAGCCAGCAGACTGATATGCGGACCTTGACGCATGCTCTCCGAAACGGAAGCTTCTATGTGAACCCGTAGAACAAACGTCCACTACTGGCCGTCTGGCCCGTTACGGCTCAGACGGCGACTCCGGGCACCGGCCGCTGCGGACCCGGGTCATCAGTGAGTCGCCGCAGGGTTTCGGCGATGTCCTGCTCGGTGGTGCTCGGGTTGATCGTGCAGAGCCGCAGCACCGTGCGCCCGGCGAGAATGGTCGAGGAGACTGCGGCGAATCCGTCGGCGGCCAGCGCCGCGGCGCGAGCGGCGTGGTCAGAGGCGCTTGCGCCCCGGAGGGCAAAGGTGACAATGCCGAGCTGGGCCGAGGTGACGATCTCCCACACCGGGTCGGCTCGCAACAGTTCTTCGGCGTATTCGGCCAGGGCGATCCCGCGCCCAGCGGCGCGTCGGAGGTGGTCGGCTCCGTGGATGCGCAGCGTGAGCCACAGCTTGAGCGCTCGCGAGCGGCGCGTCAGCTCGAGAGTGCGGTTGCGCAGGTCGACCTCGGCGCCGGCCGCGCGGACGTCGCGTAGGTACTCCGGGTCCATGCCAAAGGCTTGATCAAGGACGCCGGCATGGCGGACGAACAGGCACCCGCAGTCGATCGGCTGAAACAGCCACTTGTGAGGATCGAGCACCAGGGAGTCAGCTCGGTCAAGCCCGGCAAGGTCCCGGCGACCGGCCGCGCACATGGCAGCCGGGGCGCCGTAGGCGCCGTCGACATGGAGCCACAGGCCCTCCGCCGCGCACAGGTCGGCCAGCTCGGGGAGCGGGTCGACCGCACCCGTGTTGGTCGTCCCGGCCGAGGCAATGACAAACCGAGGTGTATGTCCGTCCGCCCGGTCGGTGGCGATCGCCGTCATCAGGGCGTCGACGTTCAGCCTCAGATTCCCGTCAGCGGCAACGGTCCGGACCTGATGCGGGGCAAAGCCGATCGCCGCCAGGCCGCGTGGAATCGAGGCATGGGCCTGATCGCAGAGATAGGCGACGCCGGCGCCACGGACGTGACGTGCGGCCGCCAGCGCGGTCAGGTTGGCCATCGAGCCCCCGCTGACGAGCACGCCATCGCCGCCGGCGGGCAGACCGATGAGCTGTGCGAGCCACTCAATGACGATCAGCTCGATCATCGTCGGGCCCGAGCCCCCGGCCCATGACGTGGCGATCGCGTTAAAGCCCGTGCCGAGCCAATCGCCGAGTATCCCGGCGAACGATGACGGACCCGGTACGCGCGCGAAGTACCGGGGATGGTCGATGTGCTGCATGTTCGCAAGCGCCGTCTCGCTCAATGCGAGCAGCGCCTGGCGGGCATCTCCGGGCTTTTCGGGGAGCGGGCCGCCCAGCGCGGCGCGCAGGTTCTCGGGAGTGTCGGCGCGGATCGCCGGGCCCTCACCGACCCCGGTCGCGTGTTCGATCACGCGATCCACGACCCAATACCCGAGTTCGCGCATGAGCTCGGGATCGAGCCCGAGCGCGTCACCTCCTGCGGGATCGAGCCCGAGCGCGTCCCTACCCGCGGGATCGGGCCCGAGCGCGTCGTCGCCCTCACGACCGGGATCCACCTACACCGGCTCCGCAACGATGTCGGACCGCTTCAGCCCGATAGCGGCGGCACGGGCCAGCAGCGCGGGCTCATCGCCGGGACGGGCCAGCAGGTGACGCGGACCATCCTCGGTTGGCACTGCCACCGCCGGCCAGCCCAGGGCGTTGGCCACTGGAGCGTGGGTCATCAGTCGCTCAGACTCGATCAAGGTGTTGTTTCGATAATCGCGCAGCACCGGCCTCCAGGGGGGCGCCCGGGGAAGACAGCCACGGCCACGGACGATCCACCGCTCGAACCGCGGGCGGCCCTTGACGTGTCGGCTGGGGTGAGCATGGCGCCGGAGTACGGGTTGTACCCTGACACGCCGTAGGCGTACTCCTTGAGGTTCGTCTTTCCCTCGACCTGATCTTCGACCAACTCCTCGCCGAGATTCGCTTGATCCTCACCTCGCTGGGCTCCGACGTGGCCGGCCCGTGGCTGGAGCGAAACCGAGAACTGCTCCGCCTCCTGATCGCCGGGGACAGTCCGTCGTTTGACCAGTCGTTGCGTCAGTACATGGCGGATTCCGATGCCAAAGTCGTGGCTCGGCTTGCGGCACCGTGACGGTGGCGGAATCGACATGAGGAGGACCCGCCTCACCGCCGGGCGCGCCGGAGCGACAGCCCCGAGCCTCGGCACAATGCCGGGCGCCGCCCGGAGCGCCCGGCGCAGAGTCCTGGTCGCCAGCGGCGGCGGCTTTCTCGGGTTCTATCTCGAGCTTTCGGTCATTCCCTATAT
>JAXDGI010000056.1:0-3603 GCA_034665145.1 Solirubrobacteraceae bacterium | reverse complement strand
ATGACCCGGCCCGAGGCGGTCCGCCGCGCGCGGGAGATGATGGACGTGTTTGACCTCCGGGCCAAGGCCGGCGTGCGCGCCCCGAGCCTGTCCGGCGGCATGCGCCGCCGCCTTCTCCTGGCCCGCGATACTCCCGCCGCCCTGCTCGACTCCTATGGGGCCGACTCGCTGGCCGACGTCTACGTCAAGGCGATGGCCGCGGCATGAGTGCCTCATCAGTCACCTCCAACGGCCGGGCAGCGACGCCACGTCCGCCGCTGCTCGAGCGCCGCCGGGGTCTGATTGCCCTGGCCGGTCGCGAGATCCTCCGCGTACTCAAGCTCTGGACGCAGACCGTGGCCGCCCCGGTCGTGGCCTCGTTTCTGTTCATCCTCGTGTTCGGGCTGTCGCTGAGCGGTCGCATCCGCCACGTCGAGGGCGTTGACTACCGGGTGTTCATCGTCCCCGGGCTGATCACCATGGCCATGGTCCAGGCCGCCTACACGAACAACTCCTCCTCGGTGTTCCAGGCCCGCTTTGACCGGTATCTCAACGACATCCTCGCCTCGCCGATGCGCAACTGGGAGATCAACCTCGGGGTGTCGCTCGGCGGCGTCGTCAGGGCCCTGCTCATCGGCATCGCCCTGCTGCTGTTGGCCCTCCCGATCACCCACGTTCCGATCCATGAGCCGCTTGTGCTGGTGACCGCAGTGGCCCTCGGTCTGACCCTGTTCTCCGCGCTGGGCGTGGTCGTCGGCATCTACGCCAAGACGTGGGACCACGCCGGCTTTGTGCAGAACATCGTGATCGTCCCGCTCAGCTTTCTGGGCGGAGTGTTCTACTCGGTCTCCAGGCTGCCCTCGCCGTGGAGCGAGGTCTCTCACGCCAACCCGATCTTCTACCTCGTGCAGGCGGTGCGCTACGGCTTTCTCGGCACGAGCGACGTCCCCGTGGGCATCGCCCTGGGCATCACCGGCGTCCTGGCTGCGATCACCGTGGCCTGGAGCAGCTGGCTGTTTCATAGCGGGCGCCGGCTCAAGCCATAGCCTTCGCGCGGGCTCCGGGACCAGTCGGAGAAGGGGGCGCGCCGCCGCCGAGACCATACGGCGACGCGCCCGGTTCGGCGGGCAGCTCTCAGTTCCGGGACGCATCTTCTGAGAGCTGGTCACCGAACGTCTCCGCGTAGCCGGGCGCGTCGGCCGGATCGGCTCCGGCCGCGGCCTCGGCTTCGGCCAAGGCGAGGTCGTCAAGCGTGGCGTCGTCGTCGGAGTTGTCGATGTCAACCACGACGCACGACTGCGACTCCTCGAAGAAGAACCGCACGCACGTGTAGCCGTACTCGACCCCGTCGGGCTCAGGCAGCCCGTTGTCGTGCAGCAGCTTGCGCATCCGCTGCTCGCACTCGATCTTCTGACTTAGTGTTGCCATGCCTAGATCGTGCGGCACAACCGCGTAACGGATCTAGACGTAGGCGTGACAATTCAGCGCAAGGCGTGACAACTTCGTCACGCCGTGCGCCAACTCCGTTACCAGAGGCCGCGAACGATGTCGTACATCGTCTGCGAGGTCTGACCAAGCCCCGGACAGCAGGTGGGACCACCCGGAGCGCTGATGCCGATCTCCAGATGGGGCGCACTCGAGATGCCCACGCTGCCGCAGCCGACGTCGGCGATCGGCTGGCCGGCGGACACGTGCTGGCCCACGGAGACCAGGGCGGGAGCGGCGTGCCCGTAGTAGATGTAGCGACCGGCGTACTGGCCCGAATCGACCTTGATGACCGGGGCGTACGGGCCAAAGCCGTTGATGCCCTCCTTGACGACCTTGCCCGACGTGATGGCCAGCTCGGTGACCCGAGACCCACAGGCGTTACCGATGGTCCCGATGTCCACGCCCTGATCCTGCGACCAGCTGGACGGGTTGACGACAAGCCGCTTGGGGCGAAGGGGAAAGACCCAGCCGCCCGAACTCGAACTGGCTGGGGGAGGGGCAGTGGTCGAGGAGGCCTGCTTGCCGGTCTGCACCCAGCTCTGGAGGGTGGACGCGGTGTGGTGTCCGACGGTTCCGCTGGCCGGCGTCAGCGCGGCCGAGGTCTGAAAGCGCACCACCGAGTTCTTGGTCCCCGGTCCGAAGCTACCGTCGGCCGTCGTGTGGAGGCCGACGTGCGTCAGCCACGTCTGCAGCGTGCGGACCTGGCCCCCGTGCATCCCCTGGCGGAGCACCTGGGTGATCGTGGCGCTGGTCGAGCGCTTCGCCGTTTTGGTCGTGCCGCCCGTGACTCGGCGGTGGGCGGAGACCCACTGCGAGAGGACGCTGGCCGTGTGGTGCCCGACGGTCCCGCTGGCCGGCGTGAGGCTTGCTGCACGCTGGAAGCGTTGGACGGAGCTGCGCGTGCCCGGACCAAAGGAGCCGTCGGCGGCGGTGGAGATGCCGACGTCGGTCAGCCAGTGCTGAAGGGTGCGCACGTCGCTGCCGTGGGAGCCGACGCGGAGCACGCGCTGGATCGAGGCGGCGCTGGCAGAGCCGGAGACGGCGGCCAGCAGGCCGAGCGTGAGCGCGATCCCGGCGGCGCGCCGTGCCCGCGCGGTGCGGGACACGCGCGCGGGAGGGGGCGGAGCCGAATGGCCGGTTTGCCGCGCCGAGGGCGGGTAGCCCTTTGGGGACGCCGAAACGTCGACCTCGGTTGTCGGAGAACACAACTGCGCTACGGCGGTATGCGATTTGGACACGCGACGACCCTCGGCGGCTAGAGACTCGTTGACATTGGTGCCGTGTGCCTGCGGGGTTAGCTGACGGGCTAGCGCTCTCGCGCCTCCCACGGAACACCGTGGAACTCGCCCCGAACTACTCGGGTTCCCCGCTCCCCGGGATCGGCGACCCGGGGACTCGGCTACTTGAAGCGAACACAGCGTACGCCAAGAGGTTGCGGAAAGCGTCGCGGAACATGCTGGGCCGTCACCGCGCCCGCTCGCGGCGGTTATCTGGCTGCCAAAACCCGGGGAACGTGTGCTATCACTAAATGTCCGCCGCGGGGTGGAGCAGTCTGGTAGCTCGTCGGGCTCATAACCCGAAGGTCGCGGGTTCGAATCCCGCCCCCGCTACTCCGAAAAGGTCCGCTTTTGCGGGCCTTTTCTATTTTCCGGTGCGTGAACCCCACAACAGTGGTTGACATGGGTACCACTCGTGGGTACCAAACGGGGCTCGAAAACGACGGCGTTTGGCAACTGGAGTATCGGGCTGGACGCCCGGCTGCAGTGCGTTTGGGTGCGTTGGCGCTGGCGGCATGCCGTGCTTGGAGAGGCAGACATCCAGCTAGCCGACGCTGGCACCCCCGGTGAACGCCCTCGGCACGCAGCCTATGTCCGAGCCGCCGGACTCCACTGGAGCGTCGCATCGTCGTCAATCCGATCGCGCCGCACGGCCCGGGTCGGACCATGCGACTCGGAGCGCGGCATGTCGATAGGGACGCGCCCGGAGAACATTTCAGCACCGCCGATCCGGGCCCGACCCTTCGGTAGTGGCGGATGCTCAGGCAACGTGAGCCTTCGGGCCGACACAGGTTTTAGGCTTTTCAGCTCGCCTTCGAGACCAGCTATCAAAAACAAGCAATCCTGGTGGCGATATCAG
>JAXDGI010000055.1:0-2608 GCA_034665145.1 Solirubrobacteraceae bacterium | reverse complement strand
GCTCGGTCAGCATCTCATCAGCAAGCTGCCCGACGATCTGCCTATGGGCGGCGAGAAAGCACTGCCAGAGGCGGGTCAGCAGATGCAGCCGGGCAAGCGCATCTGCCCACCCGCTGGCGATCCGCCGGCCGCCCCGCCGAGCTGCGCAGACCAAGTGTGACCTAGCCCGGCGGGAAGCTCGGGGCCGGCCGCTAGGGCCACTCCCCGTCTACTGTATTGCGCGCGCAAGCAATTCATTTATACTTGCTTGCGCAGGTAAATAATTAGCTCCTGCCCCGCTCACGCGCGCGAAAGGGAACGCTGACATGACTTCCGGTGGTGCTGTGCAGGTCTCCGACAGCATCGGGCAGCACCGCGAAGGCTGGTCAGCGAGCGGGATTCTCACGCTGCGAGGGCGTCCCGCGCCCGTCGCGCTGACCGTCGCCGGCTCTTCGCCGATGCTCTGGCGGTGGTGTCTCATTCCGCCTGCACGGTCGACCGCCTTGGCCGCGGCGTCCGACAGATGCCGGGGATGGCAGCGCGCCGCCATTCCGCCGAGATCACCGCACGTGCGACCAGAACCTGACCAGCCATCCGAGCGCAGGAGCTCACCATCACCGGAAAGGCGACCCCGATGACCCCACCGACACCCGAGCCAGGCACCCCCGCGCCCCGGTCACTGCTGACACGCCGCGGCCTCATCGCATCCACCGGGCTGGCAGCGGCCGCCGTGTCCGCGGCGCCGCTGCTCGGACGGAGCACGGCCAGGGCCGCCACATCCGCTGTCTCCGTATCCGCCGACTGCCCGCCCGGTACCACAGCGCCGGTTCCGCCGGCGGCCAAGGGGCCGGCCATCCCCGCGGCCGGCTACCTGGTCCAGGAGATCGCGGACCGCGTCTACTGGCTGACCGATGGCCTCTACCAGATGATCTTCGTGACGACCGCGGAGGGAGTCGTCGCTGTCGACGCCCCTCCGACCATCGGGAACAACATCCTGCGTGCTATCGCGACGGTGACCACATCTCCCGTCACTCATGCGATCTACAGCCACCACCACGCCGACCACACCGGCGCGATGGTCCTCTACGAGGGAGCCCGCTTCTACGCGCACAAAGACGTGGCCGAGTTGCTGAGGCAGACCAGCGACCCGAACCGCCCTCTGCCCGATGTCACCTTCGAACGCCACCTCAACGTCCGCGCCGGCGAGGACTTGCTGAACCTGGCCTACCACGGTCCTAACCACTCGCCGGGCAACATCTTCATCAGCCTGCCGGCCCAGCGGGTCCTCATGCTCGTCGACGTAGTCTTCCCCGGCTGGGTGCCCTTCGCCTACCTCGCCGAATCGCAGAACATCCCGGGCTGGCTCGACGCCCCGGCCCGGGCACTCACCTATACGTTCGACACCTACGTCGGGGGCCACCTCACCCGGCTCGGCACCCGCAGCGACGTGCTCATCCAGCAGGAATACGTCGCCGAGCTCAAATCCCAGGCCGCGAACGCGATCGCGAGCTTTAACCCCGCCGCCGTTTACCAGACCGTCGACCCCACGAACCCCTGGGCGGTCTTCCGCGGCTACCTAGACGGCGTCGCCGCCCAGGCCGCCAGCGCCGTCGTCCCCAACTGGATCGATCGGCTCGGCGGAGCCGACGTCTACACCCTCGCCAACGCCTACGCAATGGTCGAGTCGCTCCGGATCGACTACGGCCAGCTCGGCCCGTTCGGAATCCACCCCTGACAGCCCGGACAGCGCCCAGCCAGCCGAGCCCAGCCGCACCACGGCCGCCGGACAGGTAGCGCCGGGGGTATCGACGGCTAAGGTGGCGATCATCGTGACCATGCTTGACGCACCAGTGGGGAACCTATGCAGCGGGGCACCGCGTCGCGGCTGATCGGGCGCGGCCGGCTAGTCGCCGTTGAGAAGGGAGACCACCGACATGACGGGCCCGCCCAATCTCGACCTGGTCAACCTCGTCGTCTCGGACATGGAAGCCACCGTGGCGTTCTACCGTCGCCTAGGGCTGACTATCCCGGATACTGACGCCGCCTTCCAGACCCACCATCGAGCCGCCCAGGTTCCGGGCGGGGTCGATCTCCACTTCGACAGCACCGACTTCGCTCATCACTGGGCCAAAGGATGGACGACCGGTGCCCGAGTGGTGGTCGGCTTCAAGATCGCCAGTAGAGAAGGGGTCGACGCCATCTATTCCGACCTGATCGGAGCTGGCTACCGAGGACTGCATGAGCCATACGACGCCTTCTGGGGAGCCCGCTATGCGATCGTAGAGGATCCGGACGGCAACGCTGTAGGCATCATGAGTCCGGTCGATCCTGCACGTCGTTCGGACGCAGGCTTTCCGTGACTCGGCCTATTCGACGTCATGCAGCCCCTGCTCCTGGCGATGGTGATTCTCGGGCTCGGTATCGGCCTGCCGTTCGCGGCGGTGACGATTGCCGCCACCAACGGCGCCGCCAGGCGCCCACCAGGGCGACGAAGAGGGCCAGCTCGCCGACCGCGATGAAGACGTCAACCTGCAGCGGCCAGATCGCCACCCAGCCGCCGGAGAGCCCGTGCTCGTGCGCCCAGTCGTACAGCCCGCGGTAGGACTCCGCGAAGCTCACCAGGCTGGCA
>JAXDGI010000054.1:0-5726 GCA_034665145.1 Solirubrobacteraceae bacterium | reverse complement strand
GCGTGCGAGCTCTGGTATTACTGCGGATACAAGGTGCCGGACCAGCTGCGCCCATAGTCCTGCTCTACCCGCCCGCGGCACCCTAGGGAGGCCGCTGGTGGTGCAGGTGGCGCTCCACGCGAGGCGTCTGGGCGAGCCCCTGGCGAATCGGCACGCACTTTCGCACCCACCGGCTGATTGAGCCAACGCGCGCGACCGGACGCCCTCCCATCGTGAGCCTCGTACTAGGGGCCGCTGGCGATCGCGATCGTCAAGGTGGAGGTGTAGCTACCAGCGTAGCTGTTCTGCGGCACGGAAACCTGGATGGTCGGCGTGACGGTGAAGGTGCCGACGCCGGTGGCGCTGGCGGCGTTGTAGAACTTGTTCGGAGTGGGGGGCGAGGACCCGGCGGGTACGTTTATTGGGTAGGTGAGTGAGTTGGTGGGGTTGGCGCAGACGCCCCCATTGGCGCAGCTTGCCGTGACGCTTGTGACGGTCGAGGCGTTGGTGGCCAGTGTGCTTGTCCCTGTGTTGAACTGGGTTGAGGTGAGCGTCAGGTTCCAGCCGATGCTGCCGGTGGTTCGCGTGTCGTTGACGGTCAGCGGCGTCGTGTAGGTGGGTGTCTGGTCGCCGCTGTTGAGGTTGGCCGAGAACGACGGGACCGCCGTAGTGCCGACCGTTAGCGCTGCTTGGGCGGTATCGCGCAACGCGATGGTTTGCGCAATCCAAGCGGCGCTGGAGTTCGCCGGGGTCGCCGTCTTGGTTCCCGTCGCACCGGCGCTGGCCTGAGTGAAGTCGGCCGCTTCGCCGGTCGTGGAGGGAGACGACATCGTGTCGCGCTGAGTGGTGCCGGCGGGCGCAGTCACGGTGGTGTAGATGTTCAACCCAGAGGCAACGATCACCTTGTCGTTCGCGGCCGAGGTGGTGACGCTGCTGGCGCCCGCGTTTCCGCTCGCGGCGCTGGCGCTGGCCGAGGCGTCGATTGGCGCCGCCGTGTTGACGCCCGAGTAGGCGATGATCCCGCCCGACGCCTGCCGGGTGCTGCCAAGACTCCAGGAATAGCTGGCGGGCTCGCTGCTACCGGCAACCCTGTAGTAGGTGATCTGGCGTATCGCGGCGCCTTGGGTGGTGTCCTGGATCACGGTCCAGCCAGCAGGCGGGGTAAGGGCTCCGGAACCGGTGGCGGTGAGGACCGCGATCATCACGTTCCCGGACCCAACGCCGGTGGGCTTGGTGATGGCCAGGCTGACGGCGCCGCCCCCGGTGGTGGCAGCACTGCTGGCGGCGACGAGGCTGATCGCAGCTTGTGCACCAGCGGGCGCGAGCGCGAAGCTGAGGGTGACCAGCAGGACGAAGCGACAAATTCTGGCGCGGTGAGATCTCATCTCGCCCCGGCGCGGGGCCTACGTGCGCCTCGCGCTCCAGAGGTGCAGATAGAGACCGAAGGCGATCGCCGCGAGCAGTGCCACAGCAGCTCCGAGCAGGACGTAGAGCACCGTGTTGCTCGACGATGAGGAGGATGGGTCGCGCTGCCCCGGCGGCGCGCCGAACACCTGCCGCTGATTCGCGCTCGTGATCCTGAACGAGAAGCTGCGAACGAGGTGACGGCCGCGGTAGATGATCGACACGACACCCGTGTAGCGGCCCCCCGGCAACGACTTGCCCGCGGTATAGACGGGGTAGCTGATGTGCGTGTGGGAGACCAACGTGTCAAGCCCGAAGCTCTGGCGCTCCACGCGCTTGCCCGAACTGTTCACGACGCTCAGTGACCCCGTGCCCTTCACGAACACGTTGCCGGGATTGGACAGCCCAATCAACAAGCTCTGGTGCCCGGGAATCCCGCTAGCGGTGAGACTGGTGATCGCCAGCTTGACCACTCGAGCGCCGGGCAGGTTCACCTGTACGGCGACGATGCTCAGCTCGCGGATATCGACGTGAAAGGAAGCGTGCTTGGTCTTTCTGACGATACTTCTCGAGCTCACAGTGAGGGGTTGCACGACGATGCCGCCCAGATGCTGTCCGGCGAACGCGCCCCCTGGGACGCGGATGGTGAACGGGATCACCGCGCGGCCGTGGGGCGCCAGCGTCACCGCGGTCTTCGAGAGCCCGATCCACCCGCCGACGTCCGTACGCGGCTCTTGGCGCGAGCGGTAGACCGCCCCGCTCGTCTGGCCGGTAGTCCCATCGACCGAGTAAACGCTCGCCGAGCCCGCTGTGTTGCCAACGTTGAGCACTTCCACTGAGCTGCGAACCGTCTCGCCCGGGGTCGCGGGGAGGATGAAGTAGCCGCTCCGAGATGCCTTGGCGGGCTGGACCGAGAACACCGCCCTAGCCAGTGCGCGCGGCGCACCGGCCGCGGTCAGAGCCAGAACAAGTGTGCAGCCAACAGCCCCGCGCGCAAGCATGCGGGCGCAACCGACCGCGCGACGCTCAATGGAGCAACAGCCAGACAACACCGGGCAGACTACGGCCCGGTGACGACGGCAAGCGTCAGAGTGCTCGTGTAGGTGCCGGCGAAGCTGCTCTGCGGCACAAACACGCCGATCGTCGGCGTCGTCGTGAACTTGCCCATACCGGTATTCGCTGCCGCGTTGAAGAACTTGACGGCAGTCGGCGCGGTCGGCGCGGCGGGGACCGCCACCGGGTAGGTGATCGAGTTGGTGGGGTTCGTGCAGGTACCCGACGCGCACGACGAAGTCACACCAGTTAGCGAAGACGCGTTAGTGGCCAGGGTCTGCGTGCCGGTGGTGTACTGGGTTGAGGTGACCGTCTCGTTCCAACCCACCCCGGTTCCGCGCGTGTCCTGCAAGCTCAGCGCCGCCGTGTACGTCGGCGTCGAATCGCCAAGGTCCAAGTTAGCCGAGAAGCTCGGTGCTGCGGCCGTGGTCAGGCTCAACGTCGTGCCACTCACGGTGCCGGTCACGGTCGCCGAAGCCGCGCTGGCGGCAGCCGGCGCTCCAACGGCCAGCGCCAAGACCCCCAAGGACGAGATCAGAAATCGGTTGTATCGCATCGGTCGCTCTCGAATCGCTTTCAAGTCACGTTCCTATCGACCAGCCGCCGGCGAAACTTGAGACAGCTAAAGGCCTACGCTTGACGGCTGTTCTCTGGGGCATATGCGAATCCCCATCGCGAAGATCGGACAGGGAACCGGAAGGCCCCTCCACCATCCCTGCCCGGTAGACCTTGTTGAAATACGAAGGGCATCCGCAGAGCGGATGGCATTGCCGTGCGTTGCCGGAAAGCACCACCGACGGACCGGGCGAGCCGCGCTGCTCCTTCGTCGCCGACTGAGGCGTGTCGGGCCGACTGCCGCTTCTGGCCAGCGCTGAGCTCAAGCAGAAGTTACGCGCCGGCCGCAACGGGGTCCGCCAGACGGCTCCGCGTGCGTGATTGCGGAAGTCTCGCCGATCCGCTCGGGCCGGCTGACGGAGCTGCTCGTGGCGCGACGAGCAGGGCAGAGACAGCTCAGCGCGTGGGACCGGCTTCCGTCGTTCTGCGGGTTCGTGGCGGACGGGCGCGCAATCGCATTGCGTGGCCAACGCGATCACGCGTCAACGCTCCGCCGGATGACGCAAGCTGTCGGGCCTGTCAGGCTTTTTCGGGTGCACCCGAGATCAACACCGCGTCGGCGCCTGACGCTAGGGGCGACCTTCAGCCGGCGACGTGCTCGAGAAGCGCCACGGGGAGCTCAGTGCGGGCGCCAATGCCGAGCTTCGCGTAGCTGCTCGTCAGGTGCAGTTCCACCGTTCTGAGTGTCACGAAGAGCGCCTGCGCGATTGACCGGTTGGGCATCCCTTCGGCCGCCATCTGGGCCACCCGCAGCTCGCTGGGCGTTAGCGAGTCACGGCCCCGAAGCGCGTCGCGACGGGGTCGCGCGCCTGCGATGCGGAGTTCTTGGCGGGCCCGCTCAGCGATCGCGACGCCGCCGCAGTGGTGTGCGACGTCGAGGGCCTGGGCGAGCCGCTCGCGGGCCGCGGAGCGCTCGCCGCGACGTCGCAGCAGCGCGCCGAGCTCGACGAGAGCCCGCGCGTGCTCGAGCCGCGCGTCGGAGGCGCCGAGCACCGCGACGGCCTCGGTGAGGAGGGCCTGGCCGCGTTCTCCGCCGGCGGCGACCCCGGCGGCGTGGAGGGCGACGCCGATCGCCCGCGTCGCGCCCCAGCGCCGGGCGGCCTGGAGCTCGGATGCGGCCAGGGCCTGGGCCTCGGCGTGCTCGCCACGAGTCGCGAGTAACAGCGCGAGCTGTGAGCGCCACGGCATCATCCCGGCTTCCTCGACGCGCCACGCCGCGGTCAGCTCGCCGTTCAGGCGCAGATCGGCGGCGGCGGCGTCGAGGTCTCCGAGCGCGGCCTGCACGCGGGCGCGATAGTGCAGCAGGACGTTGGCCGGCCAGATCCGCGGCAGCTCTCCGTCGAGGCCGCGCGCTGCAAGCTCGCGATGTGCGGCGGACGCCTCGCCGCGTTCGACGAGCGCTGCCAGCAGGAAGGCGAGCGCGATCGTGGTGAGCCAGATCGTGTCCTGAGCCTCCAGTGCCTCACGGGCAAAGGCGGCGGCGTTGCTGACCGCGCCGCGCTTGTGGGCGGTCATTGCGGCGATCGTCGCGGCCATTGCAGCGCTGAGCGGCCAGCCGTTCGTGCGGCCGATGCCCTGGAGTGCGGCGATCGCGGTGTCGGCCTCGTCGTAGTGGTCGGCGAACACGAGCACGCTGACCACCTCTGGCATCAGGCTCATGTTCGCGCTCTGCGTCAGCAGCTCAGGGTGGGCGAGCGCGCGGCGGGCGTGCGTGACGGCAGCCTCGCGATCACGCCCGGCCGCCGTGGTCTCGACGGCGAACGCGGCCGACAGCCGCGGATCGACCGCGGGGATTTCCGTAGTGACACGCGCCCGGAGGCGGTCGACGAGCAGCTGACGCAGCGCCTGCGTCTCGTGGCCCCACCGCACGGCGGCCAGCCGCGCCACGACGAGCTCGGGTGGGGCGTCGGCGTCGGCCTCCTCGTGCAGGGCTGCGGCGTCCGCGAAGGCGCCCGACAACGTCAGCGCGTTTCCGAGAGCCAGCGTCGTCGCCTGACGCTCTGCGGGTCCTGAAGCGAGCGCCAGTGCCTCGCGCAGCTCGGCGTGGCCGGCCGCGGGGTCGAGCACGGCCCGGAGCATGCCCAGCTCGAGCAGCAGCGGACCGCGCTCAGCAGGGGCGGGGGGCTCGTCGAGCGCGCGGCGCAGACAGGCGCCCGCGATCTCTGGCGCCCCTCGTGCGCGTGTCGTGGCGGCGGCCGTGCGCAGGCGCGCGACGATCCACGGATCGCCGGTCGGCGCGGCGGCCATCAGGTGGGAGGCGTATTGATCGGGTGGAAGGCCATCGCCGTCCAGCAGTCGCGCGGCGGCGCCGTTGAGCTGTGCGCGCTCCGGGCGGCCGACCTCGTGGAGCACTACGGCCCGCACGATCGGATGGCGGTAGACGAGTCCGTCGTCGTCCTCAAGGATGTCGGCTCGCAGCAGCGCGGTGGCCGCCTCTGACGCAGCGGGCACGTCGATCCCGGCGAGCGCCGCCGCGCGTCGCACGTCCGCGCGTGCACCGAGGATCGCGACCGCCCGGGCGAGCGCGGTCGCCGCCGGAGGGAGCGGTGCGAGGCGCAGCAGGACGCTGCGCGAGACGATCTGGGGCGTCATCTGCCTGACCGCCGCCGCTGCCGCAGCGGTGGGCTCGACGGCGTCGGCGCGGAGGTCGCTCGCCAGCTCGTGCAGTAGGAACG
>JAXDGI010000053.1:0-35042 GCA_034665145.1 Solirubrobacteraceae bacterium | reverse complement strand
CTCGCCTGAGGCCAATGTTGACAGTCAGCTCCCGATCTCCCAGCCGCCCAGCGGCGGCGGTGACCGCCGAGTTTCCGCGTGCCGCACTTTCCGCCACGCGCTCGATGGCCCGGGGCCGAACGATCGTAGAACCGCGCTCGTGCTGGTCGAGATCGACATCGCCGCGGGCCAGATGCGGGCGCGGAAGCTCCTGGAGGGCCAGGTAGATGAAGAGCAGGAAGGCGATGACGCCGGCAAAGCCGCCAATCAGCCGAACCCCGGTCGTGAAGTCCCCGCCGGTCAGGCCGACGGCGTCGGCGTAGAGGCTGCGATAGGCGCTCAGCGAGTTGACCGTGTCCGGAGATACCTTGACCGCCAGCAGGACGGTCATCAGGCCGTACCACAGGAGGGCCACCCCGAGCACGACGGTCAGCGCCCGGACCAGGTGGGCCAGCAGCGGAGTCCGCAGCGTGATCCGCTGACGGATCACTGGACTCGCTCCTCACGCTGACCGGCGACGACATGGACTCGGGGGCGGAGAGCGAAGGGCTCCGTCAGCGGCTCAAGAAGTTGTTCGACTGCCTGGGAGACCTCGGCCGGATCACCGGTCCGCGCTCGGGAGGCCCTGACCCATAGACGTCCGCCGTTTCCGGTGCGAGACAGGGCCAGCTTGGGACGCCGAACACGGGTCGCGCCGGGGGCCTGCTCGGCCAGGGCAAGGGCCATGTCGCGCAAGGGGCCAGGACGCGCGGCGACTGTCCCGCCGCTGCTATCGCGGTCCATGACGGCCACGCGTGGACGGCGAGGACCGACCACACCGAGGATGATGAGAATCCCCAAGGCCATCGCCGCCAGGCCGAAGAGCAGGGCCAGACCGGCCGTCGATCCCGGATCGGCCAGCTGGCTGAGAAAGTGGCCCACGTGTCGGCGCGCGCTCGGAAGGTGCAGGAGCCGGTCCGGCCTGATCGAGCCGAGGCCGACCAGTCCGTCCAGGCAGTAGAGAGCGAAGGCCAGCCCGGCGAGGGCCAGGGTCAGCATCCACAGGACACCGATGAGCCGCACGAGGGGGCGGAGCACGATCATCGGCCCGCCTCCACGACGCCGGCGACGTGGACCAGCACGCTGTCGACCCCAAGCCCATCCCGGGCGGCCCTTGCGGCCACCCGGGACCGGACCGCGCGCCCGAGCGTCGGCAGCGCAACCAGGCCGCAGATCAGCCGCAGCGAGACCTCGTAGGCGCCGGTGTCGGTGGCCACGCAGCGCACCCCCTCGATGCGACAGCCGCCATCGAGGGTCACATGGAGCCCGCCCGGTCCCGAGTCCAGGTCAACAACGCCCGGAACTGTTAGCGCCACTTCCCGGGCCAACCGGGCCAGCCGCACGCGCTCGGTCCCGGGCGCGTTCGTCGCCGGCGGGAGAGCTTTGACAGCCATGGTGACGGGCAAACTGATCCGCCCGCTACTGGACGCGAGACGACTGCTCGTCCTGACCGCTGGTGTCATCGCCGGGGAAATACAGGTCGTTGACGGCGACGTTGACCTCGGTCACGGACAAGCCTGTGATCCCCTCGATACGACGGATGACGTTGTCCCGGATCTCCTGGGTGACGCGTGGGATCGACTCCCCATAGTCAATGACCACGCTGAGGTCCACGGCGGCCTCCTTATCGCCGACCTCCACCGAGACGCCCTGTGTCGTGTTGTCGCCCACCGACAAACGCTGGGTCACCGCCCCCAGCGCCCGGGCCACGCCGCCGCCCAGCTCGTGCACGCCCCCCACCTCGCGGGCGGCGATCCCCGCCACCTTGGTCACCACCGGGTCGGCGATCGTCGTCTGTCCCTTTTCCGTTTGCAGTCCACCGGCGCTGTCGGGCGATCGAGTCACGCTCGTGCTTGGCGGGGATGCCTGCGCGGTTCCGTCAGCCATTGTTCGTCCTCTCTCTCTGGGTGTGTCGGTCAATTCCACGCGGGCGGACTCGCCGCGAGCCGTCCAGCCACGACGAGGTTCACCCGAGTGGCAACTAGCTAGGCGCTTTGATCGAGTCCGTCGGTGTCGATCTGCTCCTTACGTACCTCCTCCGACACCTGGCGATCCTCGCTCACGGTGTCCTTCCCGAGGCGAACGCGCTCCTTGGGCACTGTGCGCTTCTCGACGACGGGCTCCTCCTCGTGGAGGACCATTTCGTGCTCCTCCTCGGAGATGGCCGGCCCATCCGTGGCCTGACCCAGGTTGGCGTCGGTGACCGGTTCGCGCTCGAGCCGCACCTCCTCGCGCTGAACGGGCACCGTCTGCGTGACCTGCTCCGTGACGACGTACTTGCGCAGCCGGACGCGTCCGCGCTCGCGGGCGGCGGTGCCGACATGCAACTCCTCCTCAGAACGGGTCATGGCGTCATCGGTATTGGGACCGCTCACGTCCTGGCCGTCACCCCGACCGTCGCTCCGTGCCGCTTCATTGCCGGCGGTTGCCTCGCCGGGCGCGCCCTGGGCCGTGGTTGAGCCCTCCGTGGTGTAGGGAACTCCGTAGTGCTCGAACAGGTGACGCTCCTCCTGCTCGGAGAGCTCTCCGTCAGCCTCAACCTTGGGGGAATCCTTCACCTGCCCCTTGCTCACCGGAACCTGCAGGTCCTCGCCCGAAGGGCTGGCGTCGCGGATGGGAACAAAAGCCTTTTTCGTCCCGAACAGTCCGGTGTTGACCAGCGCCCATTCGGCCTGTCCGCCGACTTCGTCCCGGTAGATCTCGTCGATCGTGCCGATCTTCTCGCCGCTGTCGTCGAGCAGCGTCCTGCCGCGCGCGTCGTATGCCTCCGTCGTCTCCGGCATGAGCCCTACCTCTCTGAACGTGTGAGTCCCAGATAACTGGGACGGAAGTCCCTTCTATCTACCCTTGATCAGGGTCCGAAACCCGAAGTCGGACAGAACTGAGACAAAAGCCGGCAGGAGAGGGACGCGCTCGGTCAGGCGACTGCCATCACGACCACCGTGGCATCGTCTTCCAGGGGCTCGCGCCAGCTGCTGGTGACGGCATCCTGGATGGCCCGGGCCGTCCCTGTCGCGGTGGGGTGATCCGCGGCTTCGATCGCGGCCCGCAGACGCTCGACACCAAACGTCCCGCCGCCCTCCACGTGCCGGGCGGTAACGCCGTCGGTGAGCAGAACCAAACGTTCGCCGGAACGTAGACGTCGCTGGCTGATCGCGTAGACCGGATCGTCCTCCGCGCCGCCCAAGGCAGGGTGGACGGGTCCGCCGAGATCCTCGAGTTCCCCCTCAGTGTTGATCACGTATCCGGGCGGATGGCCACAGTTCACCCAGTTCAGAGTCGCTGTGGCCGGCCGCCAGCGAGCGACCAGAGCGCTGACCAGATATCCCGGATGCTCAAAGCGCCGCACCGTCTCGTGCATCTCGCGCAGCGCGTCCTCAAGGTCTCCGCCCGAGCGCCGAGCGGCACGAAGCGCCCCCAGCGCGGCCGCGCCGAGTCCGGCGGCCGTTGGCCCATTGCCGGAGGCATCGGCGATCGCCAGCCACGCACCGTCCCGGTTTTCGACGAAGTCAAACCAGTCGCCGCCGACGGCGTAGCTCGGGAGCAAGACTCCGGCCAGCTGGGCCCCGGCCACGCGGGCGATCCGCGGAGGGAAGAGATTCTGCTGAATCTCGGCTGCCGGGGTGGTCGGTTTTCGACGCCGCGCCGCCTCGATGAAGTCGGTGTAATCGTTGGCAAGCTCCAGGGCGGCCGCGCCCTGTCGAGCAATGTCAGTCAGCGAGTCGACGGGGGTTCCCAGGCAAAGGAGCAGCGCGGTCACCCTTCCCCGGAGCCACAACGGAACCAGAACGCAGCCCGGCAACTGCTGTTGTAACTCTTGAGCAAAGGCGGGCAGACCCTCGGGCGCGATCTCCGGACCGAGCGCCGGTGGCGAATCGATCCGCTCCGGAAACTCCTCAGAGCCGGCCAGACGCAGCAGGTGGGAGCCGTCGATGTCCACGACATACAGAGCGACACCGACGCGGCCGGCTCTTCGCGCCTCGGCGACGAGCTGATCGGGGACGAGATGTGGGGGGACCTCGTCCAGGATCCGCGTGACCTCGAGGGGCAACGGGTGGTCTCGTCCCAGGTGCCCTGGCGCTTGAAAGCCGAGCGTGGCCACCTCGGGTAGGCCGACGTCTCGCGGCTCGAGCTCGGATTCGCGTTCATTCAACGTGCTCCTGAGCGCTTCGCGCGTCGGGAAGTGCCGGTACAACGTCGAGCGGCCGACACCCGCGGCGGCGGCGATTTCGGCCATGCTCACCGACGGGTCCCCGGCCAGCGCCTTAGCTGCGGTGAGAATGCGTTCCCGGCTGGCCACTGCGTCAGCGCGCCGAAGGCCACCGCTCTCCCTCGAACGCAGCTCGGCCCGGTCGACCGGTGACGACTCGTTCATCTGGCAGACGCTACAGGCCGGTGCCGCCACCCGGCAGAGTGCGACGTGTCTCGGAGCGACAACCCTCGTTCGCGTCTGGATGCGGACGCGGAGGCCAGGCCCACGTTTCTCCCGGCCCGGCCCGGGTAGCCAGGGCCGACCGGAATTCGGGACCAAGCAAAGGAAAGTCGCCACGTGCGCAACAACACCGCAGTCCAACTCCCTTCCAGTGTCGGGCGCCGGCGACGGCCCGCGCTGGCCATTCTGGTCGCCCTGGTCGTGGGGAGCTCGTTTCTCACCGTCGGCTGTGCCAGCAGCAGCTCGACCAACTCGGCCGGGGCCGCCTCGGCGACCAGCACAACGCACTTGGCCAAGACGAAGTTCCTGCTGCATGCCGGGCTCGCCTTCGGCGCTTTTCATCGCTACATCTACAAGCCGTTGAAGACCGGAGCCTTCTCCGGCGGCCTCTTCCACCACAAGCTGGCCACGCTGAAGGCAGCGCTGGCGGCCGCCTTCGCCTATCACGAGGTGAAGCTCGCGCTGACCGACGCGCGGTCGAGCAAAATCCTGTCCAGATTGCTCAGTCCGCTGCTGGCGCTTCAGACAAGGTTTCACGCCCTGGTGTCCGGGCTGCGCAACGGCAGCGTCAATTCCTCAGCGATCCAGTCCGCCAACGCGCTGACCGGCCGGGCCAGTCAGGCCGGCGCCAAAGCCGGGCAGAACATCAAGGATCTGGTTCCGGCCAGCCCCGGCGGTTGATCGAGGCGCGGCGCCCGGTCAGCGCGGCCGCGACCCTCACGCTCACGTAACCGATCCCGAGGGGGCCGAAGCTACCTCCCACGCCTTCCTATGCAGTACCCAGGCACGGACACTAGACTTGTTGACGGATGAGGAACGGGAGGCGCTCGATGTCGGGAACCGGTCGGCTCGCGCGGTGGGGTCGCTGCGAGGTGCTCGCCTCGGCCCTGTTCCTATCCGTCCTGTGTGCCGGCTGCGGGTCCACATCGAGTTCGTCCTCACCCACGGGGGCGGTCCAGTCGGGCTCGGGGGCGCAGAGCTCGAAGGGTCATGGCTCGGTCAACGTCCTCTACGCCGGATCACTGCAGAACGTCATGAACAAGCGCATCGGGCCGGCGTTCCAGAGGGCGACCGGGTATTCGTTCACCGGCTTCCCGGCCGGCTCCAAGGACCTGGCCAATGAGATCAAGGGCAAGGTGCGCCAGGGGGACGTATTCATCAGTGCGTCGCCCAGGGTCAACGCAACGTTGAAGGGACCGGCCAACGGTGACTGGGTGTCGTGGTACGCGCCGTTCGGCAGCACTGCCCTGGTCGTCGGCTACAACCCCAACAGCAGGTTCGCGGCCGCTCTCAAGACCGGGCCCTGGTACCGCGTCGTCGCGGAGAACGGCTTTCGCCTCGGCTACACCGATCCCAAGCTCGATCCCAAGGGTGTCCTGGCGGTGGCCGCCCTCCAGCAGGCAGCCCAGGCCTACAAGCAGCCGGCGCTCGGTCGCATCGCGTCGAGTCAAGCCGATCTGTTCCCCGAGCAGGATCTCGTGGGACGGCTCCAGTCCGGGCAGCTGGACGCGGGCTTCTTCTACACGGTTGAGGCCGCCTCGGCCCACATCCCCACCGTGCCGCTCGGGGCAATCCACGAGCAGGCCAAGTACACGATCAGCGTGCTCAACCGAGCTCCGAATCAGCCCGGGGCCGTGGCCTTCGTCAAGTTCCTGCTCGGGCCACGGGGACAGACTCTGCTGCGCCGCGTCGGGCTGACCGTGACGAGCATGCCCGCCGCGACGGGTTCGGGCGTTCCGGCCGGCCTCAACCAGGTGATAAAAGCCCCCTAGTGACCGTCTCGATGGGCACGCAGCGGCGGGGGCGGGCGCGCCGCCGGCACGCGTGGGGGCCCCTGCCTCTCCTGGGCGGCCTGCTGGTCCTCTATCTCCTCGTCCCGATCGTCGTCCTGGTCGTGCGGCTGGCCTCCGGTGGGCCGGGTATGTCGACGGCTGGTCTGGTCTCGGCGACCGAGGTATCGCTGCTCACCGCCTCCATCTCGACGGTCATCATCGCCGTGCTCGGTGTCCCGCTGGCATTCATCCTGGCTCAGAATCGCGGTCCGGTCTGGGATGCCGTCGGCGTCGCCGTCCAGCTTCCCCTGGCCCTGCCGCCGCTCATGAGCGGCATCCTCCTGATCGAGGTCGTCGGTCCCTACACCTTCGTCGGGCGGTTGTTCGGCGGGGGGCTCACCGATACGACGACGGCGATCGTCATCGCCCAGACCTTCGTTGCGGCCCCGTTTCTCGTCGTCAGCGCCCGGTCGGCCTTCGGCACGGTGAGTCCGGACCTGGTCGATGTGGCGGCCACGCTCGGTCACGGTGGCTGGTCGCGCTTCTGGCGCGTGAGCCTCCCCGTGGCCGCCCCGGGCGTGCGGGCCGGCCTGCTGCTCGCCTGGCTGCGTGCCTTTGGGGAATTCGGGGCAACGATCATCCTGGCCTATCACCCCTACTCACTGCCCGTGTTTGCCTTCGTGCAGTTCAGCTCCACCGGGCTGCGGAGTTCGCTGCCGCCCACCGGCGTGGCCATTGCCGCCGCGGGCGTGGTGCTGCTGCTGGCACGATGGCGGCCCGGCCGGTGGCTGTGGGGCCTCTGGGGAGGCCGGGCAGCCGCGCCCGTGGCTCGGGGCGTCGGTGACGTCTGGCCTAGCCGGGCGGGGGTCGGTGCCGCTGCCCTGCGCCACCGTCCCGCGGCAGCAAGCCTGGTCTTCGACCTCGGCGCCCTTATCGGCGATTTCGCACTGCAGCTCGCCCACGAAACCCGTACCCCGCACCTGGCCATCCTGGGCCCCTCCGGCGCGGGGAAATCCTTCACGCTGCGCTGCCTGGCCGGCCTCCGCGGCACGGGGGTCGGCAGCGTTCGGGCGGCTGGGCGCGAGCTCGGCGCGCTGGCCCCGGAGGACCGGCGGGTGGGCTGGGTGCCGCAGGACGCCGCCCTCCTGCCCGGTCAGACCGTATGGAGGCAGGTCACCTTCGGCGTGGGAACGAATCCTCTGGTGGCGGCGGCGTGGCTTGAGCGGCTGGGAATCGCCGATCTGAGCGGTCGCTTCCCCGACCAGCTCTCGGGGGGACAGCGCCAACGCGTATCGCTGGCTCGCGCTCTGGCACGCGAGCCCGATCTGCTGTTGCTCGACGAACCGTTCTCCGCGCTGGATGCACCGGTACGGGACGAGCTCCGCCGCGAGCTGCGACGCGTCCAGCAGCAGGTCGGCGTGGCCACCGTTCTCGTCACCCATGACCCGGAGGAGGCTGCCCTCCTGGCCGAGGAGGTGATCGTCCTGGCCGACGGCCAGGCGTTGCAGAAGGGGACCCGGCGGGCGGTCTTCGAACGTCCGGCGTCCCCGGCGGTGGCCAGGCTGTTGGCCATCGACAACGTGAGGACGGGGCACATTGTCAGCCCCGGGCGTCTGGCCAGTCATGGCACCGAGGTCAGCGTCGGCGATCCGAGCCCAGCTCCGGGGGAGGCGGTGACCTGGTGCGCGCGGGCCGAGCACGTCACGCTCCGGCCTCTCACCGACACCGGGCCAGACACATATCCGGCGATCGTGCAGGAGGTGTTCGACCTGGGTGCGTGGCGGGAGGTCACGGTGCGGATTGGCCGAGGCCTGGATCTCACCGCCCGGACCGTCGACGGGCGCGACCTGGAGCCGGGTGGCCAGTGCCGGGTGAGGCTGCCCCGCGACGACGTGACGGTGTGGGCGACGCCCCAGCGCCCGCCGGTTGCCGACGTCGCGGCGCTGTCATGCGGACCTGGGAGGGTTATTGGCTGATGAGAACATCCGGATCGAGGCTCAGGTGAGGGGCTGGGTCAGGTCATAGACCGTCTGACCGCCGATGGTCACGGTCTTGAAATGGGCCTTGACCCAGGTGGTGATGGCACTGGTGGTGCCGCCACCCCCCGGGCCGCCACCCCCCGGGCCGCCGGCCCGGCCGGCGACGCCGCCGCGGGCGCCCCCACCGGGGAAGCCGGCGCCACCGCGCGGGAAGCCGGCGCCGCTGGGCATCCCGCTCGGGGCTCCGCTCGGCCGGGCTCCGGTTGGGCGCTGGGCCCCGCCGCCGCCCCCCGGGCCGCCGGCGCTGGCGATGTAGTAATGAATCTCGCCCTGGGCCACGTAGGCCTTGAACTGGGCCAGGGTGATATTGCCTCCCTGGTTGTTGAAGCCGCCGATGGCCATCACCGGCGTCCCACCGGTGGCCAGTTCGAGCGACGCCGCCGACTTGGAGCCCGAGACGGCGGCCGCCCAGCGGTAGTTACCCGCCTTCAGGGCTGTGACCAGCGCCGGGCTGGTGCCCTGGCCGCCACCCGAGCCACCGGAGAAGCCACCCCCGAACGCGCCGGCCGTGGCCGGGCCCGCGGACGGCGTCGAGCCCGTGTGACCGGTGCTGATCGTCTGAGCGGCGTAGGCGACGGGGGCGGCCAGGCAGGCCGTGAGGGCCAGCACGGCCGTCATGCCGGCCACACGCCGTCCGAGCACTCCTGGCCGCGGCGCGGCGAGGAGCGCGGCCGCGGCCACGAGCCCGCCAACCACGACCAGGACGCGCAGCCAGCCTTCCCAGGCCGGGGTCCGGTCGAGCAGAATCCAGGCCCAGGCAGCCGTCGCCGCCGTCGCTCCGGCCAGCCAAGCCCGCGCCGTGTGGTTCTCGCGCCGGCGCCACAGGGTCACCGCGCCGATCGCGACCAACGCGGCGATGGCCGGTGCCAGCGCAACGGTGTAGTAGGTGTGGATCACGCCACTGCTGAGGCTGAAGACGAGCCCGCTGACCACCAGCCAGCCGCCCCACATCAGCAACGCGGCCCTGGTACGGTCGGTGCGCGGCGCCCGGCGTTGTGTCCACAGACCCAGGGCCAGGGCCAGCAGAGCGGCGGGCAGCAGCCAGCTCGCCTGGCCGCCCATCAGGTCGTTGAAGAGGCGCAGGAGACTGGGGGATCCGCTGAAGTTGGCTCCGCCGCCCCCACCGCCCCCGCCGCTGGCGCTGGCGCCGAAGATCCGACCCAGACCGTTGTAGCCCAGGATCAGGTTGAAGATGTTGTTGGTCGGCGAGCCATCGATCATCGGGCGCGAGCCGACCGGCCACAGCGCCACCGCGGCCACCCACCATCCGGCGCTGACCACGATCGCGGCCGCGCCGGCGCCGAGCTGGAGCACGCGGCGGCGCAGAGTGGTGGGCGCGGCGACCAGGTAGACCAGGGCGAATCCCGGGAGGACGAGGAAGGCCTGCATCATCTTGGCCAGGAAGGCCAGGCCGATCATTGTCCCGACGGCGATCATCCAGCGGGTCGAGGCCTTCTCCAGTGCGCGCACCAGGCAGTACGCGGCGGCCACGAGCAGGCAGACCAGCAGCGCATCGGGGTTGTTGAAGCGGAACATGAGCGCCGCCACCGGGGTGGTGGCCAGGGCCGCGCCGGCCAGCAAGCCGGCGCCCGGGCCAAACCAGCGCTTGACGGCGGCGTACAGCAGAGCGACGGCGGCCACGCCCTCGAGGGCCTGGGGGATGAGCATGCTCAGCGTGCTGAAGCCAAAGATGCGACCCGAGAGGGCCATCACCCACAGTGAGGCCGGGGGCTTGTCGACGGTGATGAAGTTCGACGTGTCGAGCGAGCCGAAGAAGAACGCCTTCCAGCTCTTGGTGCCGGCCTGCACGGCGGCGGCATAAAAGCTGTTGGCGTCACCCGACGCGCTCAGGTTCCAGATGTAGACAGCCGCGGTGGCGGCCAGCAGGAGCACGAGCGCCGGTCGCGCCCAGGTGGCCTCGCGGGTCCGCGTTCGGGCCGCGGGCTGGCGGCGGGGGATCGGCGGCCGGGGGAGGCGGGGTACGGCGGTCGTGCTCATCGGAGTACCTCGTGGTCAGAGATCAGTGCGGAGATGGGGAGGCCCCGCAGTCTGGGGGCGGGATCTGGCAACGCCGTGAGGACGAGCTAAGAGAGTTGAGCACCCGGCCGCGTGGGCGCCGGGGCCGCAGGGCGGCTCAGCGAGCGGCCGGCGCGGCGGCCGGTGTCTCGGGCGCGGGCGCTGAGGTGCCGCGCCCCGGGCCGAAGGAGATGCGCAGGATCGCGCCTCCGCCCGGGGCATTGGCCGCGGTCACCCTGCCCCCGTGGGCCTCGGCCGCTTGCTTGACGATGGCCAGCCCGAGGCCGGAGCCGGGCATCCGCCGCGCCTCCTCGGCCCGGTAGAAGCGATCGAAGACGTGCTCGAGGTCGGCGGCCTTGAAGCCCGGCCCATGGTCGCGGACGCTCAGCTCGCCGTTGTGGAGTGCGACCTCGACGTGCCCGTCGGACGGACTCCACTTACGTGCGTTGTCGATCAGGTTGGTCACCGCCCGGGCCACCCGGTCGGGGGAGTTGATGATCACCGTCGGATCGAGATCGAGACGGAACGCCGTCCGAGGGGCGCGACGCTGGGCTCGCGCCACGGCATCGCGCACGATCACATCGAGCTCGAGCGACTCGGTGTGCTCGGTCGGGGTCGAGCCGCGGGCCAGCTCCAGCACATCGGAGACCAGCTGGGTGAGCTCGTCGAGTTCGGCCACGATCGCCTCCTGGAGTCCCGTGCGCTCCTCCGGGGGGAGCCGATGGGACTCCAGGAAGATCTGAATGTTGCTGCGCAGCGCGGCCATCGGCGTGCGCAGCTCATGGGACGCGTCGGCAATGAGATGCCGTTGGGCGGAGATCGAGCGCTCCAGGGCGTCGAGGGTTTCGTTGAAGCTCGCGGCCAGACGACGCAGTTCGGCGGCGCCCGTCTCCTCGAGCCGGCGCGGCCGGTCTAGCGCGCTCGTCACCTGCTCGGTCTTCTCCGAGAAGCGCTCGATCGGGGCCACCGCGGCCCGCGCGATGAGCGCCCCCAGCAGGCCGGCCAGGACAACGCCGCCGGCGATGAGCAGCCCGTAGGTGAGCAGCAGTCCGTTGAGCACCGTATCCACCGAGGTCAGGGGCAGGGCGACCTCGATCGCCTTGTGGTCGTAGGGGTCGCCGATGGTCAGCACCTCGACGTGGGTGCCCCGGACCGTGGCCGAGCGGAAGAACCTGCCGTGGGCCTGGCGCGCGATCTTGAGCACCGCGGCGTCGACGGGCAGCTGCGGGGTCCTCCCGTCACCCGCGGTGACCTGGCCACTGGCGGAGATCGACTCGAAGTATCCCGGAGCTCCACCCAGCGGCGGGTTGGCGGGAATCCCGCCGTGGCCGCCAAAAAACTGCCCCCCGGGGGCCCCGCCGGCGCCGGCGTGGTCCGGCGCTCCCTGGCCATTCTGGTGGGGTTGCAGGAAAGGCGCGGCACGCGAGCGGAGCTCGGATTTCAGCTGGCCGATCAGGTGCGTGCGCGTGCTCAAATAGCCGGTCAGGCTAAGACCGACTGCGACTGCGGCCACGGCGATGGCGACGGCCCCGGTGATCCGGCGGCGCAGGCTCACGGCTCACGGCTCACGCAGGACGTAACCCACGCCGTGCACGGTCTGGATCAGGCGCGGTTCGCCACCCGCCTCCAGCTTGCGGCGCAGGTAGCCGATGTACACGCGCAGCGCGTTGCCGGCCATCCCGAAGTCGTAGCCCCAGATGCGGTCGTAGATCAGCTCTGAGGTCAGGACCCGGCGCGGGTTGAGCATCAACAGCTCCAGCAGCTGGTACTCGGTTCGGGTCAGGTCGATGAGACGGTCGCCGATCCGCGCCGCGTGGGCGTCGGCGTCGAGTTCGAGATCGCCGAAGTGAAGGTTGCGCCCGTCTGAGCCCTCGACGTGGCGGCGCATGATCGCGTGCAATCGGGCCTGGAGCTCGCGGACGTCGTAGGGCTTGACCAGGTAGTCGTCGGCCCCGGCTTCCAGCCCGTCGACACGGTCCTCGACCGCATCGCGGGCGGTCAGCATGAGGATGGGCGTCCGGTTCTCGCGCCGACGCAGCGTGCGGCAGACCTCCATCCCATCGATGTCGGGCAGGCCGAGATCGAGGACGATCGCGTCGGGAACCACCGTTTCGGACTTGAGCAGTCCATCCTGCCCGTCGGCGGCGAGCAACACCTCGTAGCCCTCCAGCAGGAGGGCTCTGCGCAACGCGGAGCGGACGGCGTCGTCGTCCTCGATGACAAGAATTCGCACGGGTTATCCCCGCCGGGAAACGCTATCAGCGGGGGTCCGTGCGTCTTGGCGCGCCAGGTCCATGGGTGGATCGTCGGCGCGCGCTCTCGCAGTGCCGTGAGCGGCTCCTAAGAGATATGTGTGAGCGGGCGGCCGCTCGCCTAGGCTCTGCCGCGGCGCACATTCGATCCAGCTCCGCGGGAGGTCCCCATGAAGACGATTTCCATCAACGAGAACCTCATCCAGCTCACGCGGCTGGGCTTTGTCAATGCCTACCTCGTGCGTGAGGACGACGGCTACACCCTTGTTGACACGACGCTGCCGCGCGGCGCCGATGCGCTGATGGCGGCCGCCTCCCGGGCCGGCGCTCCGATCCGGCGTATCGCCCTCACCCACGGCCATAGTGACCATGTCGGCTCCGTGGACGAGCTCAAAAGCCGCCTGGGCGATGCCGTCGAGGTGTCGCTGGGTGAGATCGATGCCCGGATCCACGCGGGGGAGAAGGTCGTCGACGGCAAGCTCACCGGCAGCTGGCCCACGCTCAAGACTCAGCCGCGGCGTCTGTCCCCCGGCGACCGGGTGGGCAGCCTCGAGGTCGTGGCCAGTCCCGGGCACAGCCCGGGTCACATCGCCTTTCTGGACACGCGGGACAGGACCGTGATCGCCGGCGACGTCTTTACCTCGATCGGCCGTCTCGCCGTCTCTGACCACTTCTACTGGCGTTTCCCGCTGGCCGCGATGGCCACCTACGACAAAGCCCAGGACCTGGAGTCGGCCCGGGCCCTGCGCACCCTCGATCCGCCGCTGCTCGTCGTCGGACACGGGCCCGCGGTGCGCAACCCCGGCCCCGTCATGGACACTGCGATCGCCGCGGCGGGTTAGAACCGCACGGCGGTGGCCACCGCCTTCGCCAGCAAGGCCTGCCCGGCGTAGCTGGGGTGCACGCCGCACGTTCCATAGCTGCCCAGCTGGGTGAGTAGCCCGGCGAGGCAGGGATGTTGACCGAAGCGCTGTGAGGCGATGCGGAACGCGCCGAACCCATTGGCCACGCGAACCCGGAATGGCGCCGCGGCGGAGTCCTGAGCCTGGTTGAGCTCAACCGAGAAGCGGGTGACTGCCGGTGACGAGTAATCGAGCGAGAAGTAGTTGACCACGACGAGCTGTCCGGTGTAGTGGGCGCGGTGACGGATCTCGGTGAGGATCGTCTTGACGTGGCGCCTGACCCCGTTCAACGTGGCCGTCTGCTCAGCCTGGCTGGTGCAGCCGTCCGCAGTGATCTTCTGGCAGCGGAACAGATCGTTAGCGCCGATCATCAGTGAGACGAGCCGGACGCCGGGGTGACGGTGGAGATAGTTCACCGCGGCCTGCAGCTGAGACCCGCGGTAGCGCTCGTGAAGGGGGTAAATGCGGCGGTAGGCGTTCTCGCAGGCGTAGGTCGGGGCCGCGGTGTTGATCAGAGAGGCGGCTGTCTCACCGGGGCAGGAGAAGTTCGCGACCTTGAGATGGAGCTCGGTGCCGAGTTGCTCGGGATAGCCGCGAAAACTGGCCGGCCGCAGGTAGTTGGGCGTTGGCGACACCCCAGGCTCCTGGTAGCCGAACGTGACGGAGTCCCCGAGCGCGACATAGCCCGAGCCGCGGGTTACCGGGGTCAAGGCCGTGAGCTTGGGCACGGCCGCGGCGGACCGAGCCGAGGTGGCGCTGGCTGGTTGCGGCGCACTGGCCCAGACCAACGCGGCGATGATCAGCGCCAGTGCGGTACGTACTGCGCTGCGCGGTTGGACGTGACCCGCGCTTCCCCCTTCTCCATGCACGTGAGCGCAGTCTAACCGGGCGTCGACGCCAGCCAGCCACGCTCGCTCGCCCTAGCATCGCTCTCATGCCCGCGACCCACATCGCCGATCAGCCCGCCGCCCACCGCTATGTCATCGCGGTCGATGGCGAGCCCGTCGGCCTCCTCCAGTACCGCCTCGAGGAGGATCGCATCATCTTGACGCACGCCGAGATCGATCCCGCCCGCGAGGGCCAGGGCCTCGGCTCGGCGCTGGCCGCCTTCGCGCTCGATGACGCCCGCGCCCGGGGGTTGGCCGTCGTTCCGCGGTGCTCGTTCGTCGAGAGCTACGTTCAGCGCCATCCCGAGTATGCCGACCTGCTCCCCGAGTCCGGGCGCGAGCGGTCGGGCGCTAGCCGCTCCCGTTGGGCCTGCCTCTCGCCGCCTGAACCAACGCTTGGGCCACGGTGGCGATGACCGCGTAGGGACGCTGAGTGATTTCGGTCCAGGTGAAGCGAAGGACGTTGTACCCCGTCGCGGCCAGTCGGGCCCCCTTCCTGCGGTCGTACTCGAACGCGCCGCGGGTGCCGTGGAACTGGAAGCCGTCGATCTCGACGACCAGGTTGGCGTCGCGCCAGAGGAAGTCGACCTCGTAGCCGTGCAGCTGCACGTTGGTCTCGGGCCGCGGGAGATCGGATTGCCGGATGAGCTCGAGAAAGCGCCGTTCGGCTTCCGAGCGGGTGAGGGCTGTCTCCGACCGGGTGCTGAGAAGCCGCCGCACTCGCGCGGGCCCGGCGAGGCCCGGGAAGCGGTCGAGGGCCTCCTCGAGCTCCGCCGGTTGGATGATCCCGTGAACCTCCCCTTGTTCAATTGCGCGTTCGAGCATGCGGGCGGACACACCGTCGGCGATCTCGATGACAGCCCGTGCCGGCGAGACGACCGGTAGGCGCTCGTGGAGCCGAAGATCCTTGGGATCGACGTGGCGGGTGCGGTGAAAGCGGATCCCGGGCCGCCGCCGCCGCGGGTGGCTGCCGACCAGCACGTCAATGATGCCCTGGTCACTGCCCGGCGGGAGAAGCCCCCACAGTGAGGCCGCGCTGAGGTGACTGAGGGCAGCGCCCTCGGGGCCGGCCAGGAGCGCCGCCGTCTCGGCACCGAGCGGCACGGAAGCGGCGTGGCCCGCGGCATATACGCCGTCATGAAGGCGCAGAAGCTGGTGGCGCCGCACCAGCCCGCGGATCACGTCCGCACTCAGGCCGGCCAGAAGCAGCTGCCACCGGGCCACCCGCCCGCGTTGCAGCGCGGCGATCTGCCCGATCTTGGCATCCCGCGTTCCTGAGACGGCCCATTTTGACCTCGAGCCCAGTATCGGGACGAGGTGTGTGCGCTTGGTGCCCTCTAGCCCGCGTTCGGTTCCACCCCCCGGGCCAGCGCTGGGGTCGAGGTCGAAATGTGCCGCGTCGCCGGGCATGACACCCAGCATCCGCCTCATGGCTGCCCCGCGAGCGAAAAGTCACCAAGCCGTCACGGTCCTGGAGCCTCTTGCCTTGCTCGTCGCGGCCTGCCACGGCCCGGGGGCGCGTTCAGTCGGCTGGCGACGCCGCGTCAGGCCCGACCGCGGCGGCTACCGTGGCGCTCTGGCCGGCGCCATTGGCCCCGGCCTGGAGCGGATCGCAGTCGCCGGCTGCCAGTGGCGCACCGGCCAAGCTGCCGCCCGAGCAGTCGCCGGCGGTGATCTCGCTGCGGCGGCGCCCTTCGATGGCCAGTCCACCCAGCCCGGCCACGAACAGCAGCCCGGCGCCGATCTCGACCGCCACGTGGAAGGCGTCGCGCGAGGCGGTCGCGGCGGCGTGAGCGGCAAAGCGCTGATCGCCAGCGGGGATCGCCGAAGGCGCGATCGTGCCGAAGGTGCGGCGCTTGGCCTCCTGCACGGCAGCTGCGCTCGAGGCCGGTAGACGGTGGTCGAGTCGCTGATTGAGCAGCGAGGCATACGTGGCCGAAACGACGGCACCCACCGCGGCGACGGCGATCAGACCGGCAGTGCGAGCGATCGCGTTGTTGACCGCCGATGCGATTCCCGCCTCCGCCTCACCGGCATCGGCAAGCACCGTCGCGGTCAGCGGCGCGACGGTCATCGACAGGCCAAACGCGAAGACCAGCAGCGCGGGCAGCACGTCACCGAACAACGAGACCGACGTCCCGTAGCGGAGCATTAGGGCAAAGCCGCAGGCGACCACGAGCGGGCCGGCGGTCAGAAACGGGCGGGCGCCGTAACGGTCGGCCAGCCGGCCCATCCGGGCTGAGAGCACGAACATCACGCCGGTGGGCACGAGTCCGGTCACCCCCGACTTCAGGGCGCTGTAGCCCGCGACCTGCTGCAGATAGATGGTGACGAAGAAGCCGAGGATGCCGATCGCCCCGTACATGGCCAGGGTCTGCGCGTTGGCGACCGCGAAGTTGCGACGGGCGAACAGGTCGAGGGGAAGCATCGGATGAGAGCTGCGGGCCTCGTTGGCGACGAACGCGCAGAGCAGGATCACACCCAGGATCAGGGCGCCGAACACGGCCGGGTCAGAGAAGCCGAGGACCGGCTGCTCGATCAGCCCGAAGGAGATGCCCGCCAGGCCACCGGCGGCCAGCAGCGCCCCGGCCCAATCGATCCGGGTCTCGCTGCTCAGTGACGAGCGCCCGGGCACCGCGACCCGCGACAGCGCCAGTGCGGCCAGCACCAGGGGGACATTGATGAGAAAGATCCAGCGCCAGGAGGCCGAGTCCACGATCTGGCCGCCCAGGAGCGGGCCGGCCAGGATCCCCATTCCGCCCCAGGCCGTCCAGCGACCGATCGCCGCTCCGCGCTCCTCGGTTGGGAAGACGGCCACGATGATGGCCAGTGCCGCCGGGGTGAGCAACGCGCCCGACACCCCCTGCAGCGCTCGAGCCACGATGAGAACCCCGATCGATGGTGCCGCAGCGCACAGCGCCGAGCCAATCCCGAAGCCGAGCACGCCGGCCGTGAACACCCGGCGTTCCCCAAGCCGGTCGGTCAATGAGCCGGCCAGCAGGATCAACGAACTGAGCGTGAGCAGGTACGCGTTCGAGACCCACTGCTGAGCGGCAAATCCGCCCCCGAGATCGCGTCCGATGGCCGGCAGGGCGACGTTGACCGCGGACGAGTCGACGGCGGCGATTGTTGAGGCCAGGATCGCGCTGACCAGCGCCAGACGTTTGACCCGATCCGATGCCACCGCTTGGCTCATCCGCTCCCGCTCTGTTCTGACCTTCCGTGAGTCAGCTTCGCAAAGCGGTCAAGGCCGCCCGGGGGATGCCTCAGCCGGAGGGCGCGGCGAACTCAGCCGTAGGCGCGGCGAAGCTCAGCCGTCAGGGGCGCGGCGGCTAGGCCGGAGAGGTGGCGAGCTGGATCAGGCGCGTCGTGCTGGCCGAGTGGCTGGCGATCACGCACGTATGGCCGTCGCGCTGCCAGGTGATGACGTTGGCCCCGCCGGGGTGCAGGACCGTGAACGCGACGCCCTGGCGATCGACGACCGGCGCTGCCGGGGCGGCCAGGGGCTCTCCGGCGACGATCGAATAGCCGACACGCTCGCCCGTGGCGCCGGAGTAGAACACCGTCACCACGTGGCGGCCGTGGAGGGAGTCGGTGCGGGTGCCGACCGCGCGCCAGCCGACCGAGGCCTGCCAGTAGGGAAACGGGATCCCTCCCGCGCTGACATCGAGACGGTCACCGGTCTGGGTCGGCGCGGGCGCGGTCGGCGCGGCGAGGGCGACCGCCGCCGCGGCCTGCACGTTCGGGGGGGCCACGGTGGTCCCGCCGCCGAGTGCGAGCACGATCACGACGGCTGCGGCGACCGCCCCCGCAGCAAGTCCGGGCAGGGCCCACCCCACCCGCCGGCGCTCAGGGCGTACACGGCGGGCACGCCGCCAGGGAGCTTCAGGGCGGCGACGGCGGGGCTGTTCGCGCTCGGCTTGGGCGATCATCGCCTCCAGCTGCGCGCGCAGCGCGGGCGGGGCGCTCGCGTCGGCAGAGCCGATCAGGGCCTTGACTCGCTCCTGCTCGGCTTCCGGGAATTCTGCTGAATCGGGCATCCATCTCTCCATCAGGCCAGACTCCGGTCGGGGTGGTTTCCTTCCCGGCTGGATTTCGGATTGGCGGCTGGCTGGCCGGCTGCGGACGGACTCGGCGTCGCTCCCGGCGCGGACCCCGGGGAGGCGTCCCCGAACTCGCGGGCGATCCGCTGTCGGGCGCGGTAGAGCCGGGTGGTGAGCGTGGCCTCGCGGGCGCCCAGCGCCGAGGCCGCCTCCTGGTAGGAGAGCCCCAGCACATCGACGGCGACCAGAGCCAGGCGGAAGTCCTCGGGTAGGCGTCCGACGGCGGCGAAGATCTCACCCATCTCTGCCGCCCGCTCGGGCTGGACGGTGCTGCGCGGCTCGGGTGCGGTGTCCTCAAGGGGCGGGGCGACGGTCCGGGGCCGTCGCGACTGGGTCCGCAACCGGGAGGCGAACGTGTTGCGCAGGGCCTGCATCAGATAGCCGCGCTCGCCGCCCGCCTGGACCGTCCGGGGTCGGGCGAGCACACGGGCGAAGGTGTCCTGGACCAGGTCCTCGGCGTCCTCGCGAGAGCCGCACAGAGCCCAGGCGGCGCGATAGAGGGCGTCGATGTGCTGGGCCAGCGACGACGGATCCAGACGCGGCACGAGGGCAAATGCTACGCGCCTGGGCGGGCAACCGGGAAGGAATGTGCGCGACGGGGGTCTGGGAGGAGGTGAGCAGTCCTACCCCCGTCCCGGAGGCCGACCAATGCCGCGCACGCCTATCAACCTGACTCTCGCCGCCCTCACCGCGGCGGCGCTACCGGCCCTGATCCCCGCCGTGTCGGGAGCCAGCGGAGGTTTCCGGGCCCGGCCGGCCGCCGCTGCCAAGGTCCAGGTCAGGCATACGCGCCGCGGCGACCTGCTCGTCAACGGGCACGGCTTCACGCTGTACACCTTCGCCCGCGACAAGCGTGGCCACGATCAGTGCGTGCGGATTCCCGGCTGCCGAGGCGTCTGGCCGCTGGACATCTCGTCGGGCCGGCCGGTGGCTGGTCCCGGTGTGCGGCGCGCGCTGCTGGGGACGATCCGCGTGGGCGCGAAGACTCAGGTCACCTACGCCGGTCACGCGCTCTACACCTACGTCGCCGATTCGCCTGGACAGACCTCGTATGTGGGCGTCTCTCAGTTCGGCGGCAAGTGGTTCGGGATCCGTCCGTCGGGCCGTCAGGTGGGCTGACCGGCCACGCCAAAGGGCTGCCGGTCCGTCGAGCCGGGACCGTCGAGACCGCCGAGACCGTCGGGGCCGGCCGCCCCGGGGCGACCATGGCGGGCGGCGGCCGCTGACCCGACTCTCTAGATTGCCGAGGTGCATGCGCCGCGCCCTGTTTGGGCCAGAGCACGTCGACTACCGCGAGTCGGTCGCGCGCTTCGTGGCCGAGGAGATCACCCCCCACCATCAGGAGTGGGAGGAGGAGGGCATCGTCCCCCGCGCGCTGTTCGCCAAGGCCGCGAGCAAGGGGATGCTGGCCATGCAGGTCCCGGAGCGCTACGGCGGCGCCGGCGTAGATGACTTTCGTTTCAACCAGATCGTCGGCGAGGAGGTGAGCGTCGCCGGGGACGCCGGCAGCGGGCTGGGGATCACGCTGCACAACGACATCTGCCTGCCCTACTTCCTCGACCAGGCCAACCCGGATCAGAAAGAGCGCTGGCTGCCCGGGATCGCCGACGGCTCGCTCATCACCGCGGTGGCCATGAGCGAGCCCGAGATGGGCTCTGACCTGGCCGGCCTGCGCACCACCGCGATCCGCGACGGCAACGAGTACGTCGTCAATGGCTCCAAGACGTTCATCACCAACGGCATCAACGCCGATCTCATCATCGCCGCGGTCAAGACCGATCCGGCCCAACGACATAAGGGGATCTCGCTGCTGATCCTCGAGCGCTGGATGGAGGGCCTTCAGCGCGGGCGCAACCTCGACAAAGTGGGCATGCACGCCCAGGACACCGCTGAGCTGTTCTTCGAGGACATGCGTGTCCCGGTCGAGAACCGCCTCGGGGAAGAGGGCGAGGGGTTTCGCTACATGACCGCCAATCTGGCCCAGGAGCGACTGAGCATCGCCATCGCTGGAGTCGCCGCTGCCCGCGGGGCGCTGCGGGTCACGGTCGAGTACGTCAAGGAGCGCCGGGCCTTCGGCCAGCCGGTGGGCTCATTTCAGAACTCGCGCTTCGCCCTCGCCGAGATGGCCACCGAGATCGAGCTGGCCACGGTGTTCTGCGACCAGGCGGTGCTGGCCCTCAACGCCGGCGAGCTGTCGGCCCAGGACGCGGCCATGGCCAAGTGGTGGTCGACCGAACTGCAGGGCCGGGTGATCGACCGCTGCGTCCAGCTGCACGGCGGCTATGGCTACATGCTCGAGTACCCGATCGCCCGCGCCTTCGTCGATGCCCGGGTCACTCGTATCTACGGCGGCACGACCGAGATCATGAAGGAGATCATCGGGCGTTCACTCGGCGTGTGAGGCTGACCCCAAGGCGTGAACCCGAGCCGGGGGAGGGGAGGCCCCGGGCCACCCGGGCTAGACCGTCGCGAACCGGCTCAGGTTCGACTCGGGCCGCAGCCCGGGCAGATGCTCAGTCCAGATCCGGAAGTAGGCCAGCTCCTCGGGGGTGCGCAACGGAGGGTTCAGCCTGGCCGTCTCGGCGGCGAACTCCTCCGCGCTGATCCCGGCCTCGACGGCGTCGGTCAGTACCGAGGCCGCGCCACTGCCGTCGCCGAACTGTGACTTCACGCGCCATAACAGCTCGGGCGGCAGCCAGCCGCTGAAGGCCTCGCGCAGCAGGCGCTTCTCGGGCACTCCAGGGGCCACCGCCTTCCACTCGGCGGGCAGGCGCAGGGCGAGCGCGATCACCTGCCGATCGAGGAAAGGGACGCGAGCCTCGAGGCCATGGGCCATCGTCACCCGATCGCAGCGCTGGAGGTTGAGACTGTGGAGGTGCTGGACGCTGCGCACGAGCTCATCATGGAGCTCGTCGGGATCGTCGAAATCGTGGAGATAGCGGTAGCCGGCGAACAGCTCGTCCGCCCCTTCGCCGGTGAGGACGACCTTGACGTGGCTCGCGGTCATCGCGGCCAGCAGGTAATTCGGTACGGCACTGCGGACCAGCGAAGGGTCAAAGTGCTCGATGGCACGCACGACAGGGGCGACGGCGTCGAGCGCCTCCTGCGCGGTGTAGATCCGCTCATGGTGCTCGGTGCCGAGGAAGGCGGCGGCCTCGCGCGCGGCCAGCAGGTCGGGGCTGTTCTGGGTGCCCACCGCGAAGGTCTTGAGCCTTTCGCCGCGGCCGCGGTAGTAGCGCGCGGCGATGGCCGCGATCAGGGTCGAATCGAGACCGCCGGAGAGAAACACGCCTACGGGGACGTCGCCCATCATCTGACGGTGCACGGAGGCGATCAGAACCTGGCGGATCTGCTCGAGATCGGAGGCCGACGCGCCCGCGCCCGCGCCGGCGCCGAGGCCGGCGCCGCAGGCCATCGATCCTGACGGCACCGCGTGCGCGAAGCGGATCAGGCCGCTCTCTGGCGTCCAGTGATGGCCCGGGGGGAACTCCTCCACGATGCTGCCCCAGCCAGCATCGAAGGCCGCCATCTCGGAGGCAAAGCGAACCTCGTCAGCGCGCCGGGCCCAGTACAGCGGCTTGATCCCCACCGGGTCGCGCGCGGCCACGAACGAGCCCCCGTCGGCGGTGGCTGACAGAAACGCGTACATCCCTTCGAGCTCACGTAGGGCATCAGGGCCGCGCAGCTCAAGCAGGCGCGCGGCCACCTCGTTGTCAGACCGGGTCGCATAGTTCCCGCCGCCGAGGGCCCCGCGCACCTCCTCGTGGTTGTAGATCTCTCCGTTGCCGACCAGCCAGCGATCGCCGCTGCGCAGCGGTTGATGGCCCCCGCCCACGTCGACGATCGAGAGGCGACAGTGACCCAGCCAGCCTCCGGCAAAGCTCACCTCGCCCGCGTCGTCGGGCCCACGGTGCACAAGCCGCCCGAGCATGCGGCCATCCTCCCCCTCGATCTCAGGACCAAGGCGCCCGGCGATCCCGCACATCAGGCTACGTGCTGCAGCGCCAGGGCCGCGTCGTAGCTTCCGGGCACGCGGTCGGCGAGGTGAAAGAAATCAGCCCGAGCCGCCGCGACCGCCGCCGCGACATCGACCTCGGCCAGCGCGACGGCGGCCCGGGAGCCGGTGCTGGCCAGCACGCGACCGTCGGGGTCGACGACCTTGGCGTGACCGGGGAAGCGCAGCGTGCCGAGCGAGCCATACTGGTTGGCAGATACCCAGACGACCTGATTTTCCACAGCCCGGGCCACATCGAGGGCGTTGAAGTGGCGAACCTGGCGGTCGTTGCGCATCAGCCGCGCCGGAGCACGGCGGCACACCGGCCAGGCGGCCACGCAGGCGATGATCTCGGCGCCGTCGAGGGCCAGCGCCCGCGCCGCCTCGGGGAAGACCTTGTCGTAACAGATGAGCATCCCCACCCGGCCGACCGGCGTGTCAAAGGCGGCGAAGCCGTCGCCCGGGGAGATGATTCCCCTCTCGCCGGCGGGGATGTGAACCTTGCGGTGATGGCCGAGCTCGCCGTCGCCGGTTAGGCAGATCACGCTGGAGAAGGGCCCGCCGGGGGCGGACTCGGTGTAGCCGACACACACCACCGCCGGCCCCGCCGCTCGAGCCAGCCGCTCGAAAGCCTCCGCGTGCCGGGGAAGGGCCGGCGGTATCACCTCGGTCAGGTCCGCGCCCGGGTCCTCGCTTACGCAGCCGCCCAGAGCTGACTCCGGGAAAACGATGAGCCTCGCCCCGCGCCGCCGGACCCGGGCGATGGTCTGCTCCATCTCCGACAGGCACGCATCGATGTCTCGGCCGGATGGGGCCGAGACTGCGGCGATGAGGAAAGGCTCCGGCACCAGCCGGCGCGGGGGCACCAATGACACGGCGGGATGTTCTCGCGTCGTGCGGATTTTTCCTTGGGCCCTATGGACAAAATCAGCCGAACTGCGCGCGCAGGTCCTTTTTGGAGACCTTCCCGGTGGCCGTCTTGGGCAGCTCGGAGACGATCTCCACGCGCCGCGGCAGCTTGTACCCGGCCAGCCGTTCGCGCGCGAAGTCCAGCAGCGCGTCGGTCGAGACCGCGTCGTCACGCCCGACGACGGCCGCCGTGACCACCTCGCCCCACTGCTCGTCGGGCAGTCCGAAGACCGCCACCTCGCTCACGTCGGGATGCTGGGCGAGCACCTCCTCTACTTCTCCCGGGTAGACGTTCTCGGCGCCGCTGACGATCATGTCCTTGATGCGGTCGGTGAGAAACAGATAACCCTCCTCGTCCAGGTAGCCGCCGTCTCCGGTGTGCAGCCAGCCATCGGCGTCGATCGCGGCCGCGGTCTCCTCCTCGCGTCCGAAGTAGCCCGGCGTGACGCTGGCGCCGCGCACCTGCACCTCACCGATTTGATCGGGTCCGAGGGCGTCTCCGCTCACGGGATCCACCACCCGCAGCTCCATCCAGTCATAGGGCTTGCCGGCCGAGCGCAGCAGATGTTCGCGCGGCCCGTCGGGGTCGTGGTCCTCAGCGGCCAGCTGGACGATCGCCCCGGTCGTTTCGGTCATCCCGTACACCTGGTAGAGGGAGCAGCCGAAGGTCCTCAGGGCTGCCTTGAGCGCGGTGGTGGTGATCGGCGACGCACCGTAGGCGATGGAGCGCAGAGCCGAGAAGTCACGCTGGGCGGCCCCGGGCACGGCGCACATCATCTGCAGGACGGTGGGCACCAGAAACGCGTTGGAGACCCTCTCGTGCTCGATCGTGTCCAGCAGCGCCGCCGGCTCGATCTCCGGCACGAGCACGTTGCGGGCACGCTTGGCCAACCCGACGAGCAGCCAGCCGAGTCCTCCGATGTGAAACAGCGGCATGGCCACCAGGCACACCGAGCTTGAGTCGACGGCCCACTCGACGGCCACCCCGGAGGACAGCATCGACAGGTTGGCGTTCGTGGTCTGCACTCCCTTGGGCAGGCCCGTCGTTCCCGACGTGTAGAGCTGCAGGACGACCGAGTCGAAGTCTCCATCGCGCCGGGGATCCTGCTCGGCTGTCGATCCGAGCCAGCCGTCGTCGCCGGGCGTGACCACGACCGGCGTGCCGAGATCGTCGATCTCGGCGGCGACCCGCTCGGCCACTTCGGCAAACTCAGGCCCACAGAACAGCCGCCGGGCCCGGGTATCGCCGGCCAGCTTGACCAGTTCGGGCACGGCCAGGCGCCAGTTGAGAGGGACGATCGCGGCCCCGGCCTTGGCGGCACCGAACATCAGCTCGACCGCCTCGATCCCGTTGCGATCCAGGTGGGGGACGCGCGCCCCGGGCTCGACACCGGCGGCGATCAGATACTGCGCCACCCGGTTGGCGCGCCGATCAAGCTCGCCGTAGGTGACGGTGCGCCCGTGGACAGTGAGGGCGGGGGCGTCGGGGGCGGTCGTCGCGTGGTCGCGGAGCATCTGCGCGACGCGAAACGACCGTTCTCCAAGCCTGGTCTGGGCAGTGGCCATCGCCAGGGCCAACACTATCCTTGTCCATACCACGAACGAGCTACCCGTGTCCCCCAGTCGAGCCCTCGTCCCGCGCAAGCGCGGCCGCCGCCCTAAGACCCATGCTGCCGTGCTGGAGGCGACCACGCGGCTGCTCGAGTCCACGCCGCTCTCGGAGCTGAGTGTGGCTCAGATCCTGGCCGCCGCCCAGGTGGGACGGACAAGCTTCTATGAGCACTTCTCCTCCAAGGAAGATGTCGTTGTCAAGCTCGTGCGCGGGATCGTCGCCGAGGTGGCCGAGGGTCTGGAGCCGATGTTCGACCGCGGCGGCCGGCCGGTCGAGGAGGCCTTCCGCGAGGGCCTGGGCAACTGGATGCGCATCAGCGCGCGCTACAAGCCATTGCTGGTGGCCGCGATTGAGGAGTGGCCGACGGTTCCCGCCCTGCGCCGGCTGTGGTTTCGCACCATCGATGCCATGGCGGCCAAGCTGACCGTGCTCATCGATGCCGAGCGCGCCGCGGGGGCCGCGCCGCCCGGCGCGCCCAGTGATGCCCTCGGAGCGACCCTGGCCTGGGGAGCCGAGCGAGCCTTTCACATCGCGGTGACCGGACATCATCCAACCCTGGTTGACGAGGACACGCTGGTCGAGCCCCTCGTGCAGTTGTACATAGGCACCATCTACGGTCAGCCCGTACAGGGCCGGCGGACGGACGTTACGGGGTAGTGAGGGCGAACCCACCCAGAAGAGGTGGCCAAATGTGTCTACTTAGGACTAAGTTGCTGTTTGTGGCCGCTCATCTCGCCGATGGTCATTGGCACTGATGGTTGTCCCTGCCCGCACGGTCCCCGCCGGCCCACAGACGCCGATCGAATCGCTCCTGGAGCTTGCCCGCTCCGCGGGGGAGGACAGCCTGCCCGTCGTCCTCTCCACGGTGGCCGAGACGATTCGTACGGTGGGCGGCTACCGGGCGGTCGTGGTCAACATCTACCGCCCGGCCTGGGATGACTACGAGGTCATCTACGTCATCGGGTCCAATGAGAGCCATGAGGTCCTCGACGGCACGCGCGCGCCCAGCGCGACCTGGAACCGCCTGTTCGCCACCGAGCGCCAGCTGCTGCCAGGCGTGTTCTTCCTGACCCGCGAGGCAGCGTTCTGGCAGGGCCTCGACAACGTGTACACGCCGGCCCTGCCCGACAGCGATGATCCGGAGGCGTGGCGTGCCGACGACGGCTTGATCGTCTTCCTCCGTGACCCGGCCGGCGCTCCGCTGGGCTTTCTCTCCGTCGACGAGCCCAACAGCGGCAAGCGGCCGACCGAGGACGACCTGCGTCTCCTGCGGGCGATCTGCTCACACGCCGAGCAGGCCCTGGTCAGCGCGCGCCGCAACGAGCTGGCGGCCGAGAACGAGCGGATGCTGTCGCAGCTGCTGGCCGCGTCGCCCACGCTGTCGGCGTGCTCGACTCCGGCCGAGCTGCTGGAGACGGCCTGCGCCACGGTCGTCCCGAACCTCGGCTTCGAGCGGATCGCGGCGTACTACCTGGTTGACGATGAGACGCTGGAGCTCACTGCGACCCGGGGCTGGGACCCGCCGGCGCCGCTGGCGAGCGCAATCGACGTCGATGACGTTGAGACGCTGCTCTCCACGTACCCGGAGCATGCCGGGTGCTGGCTGCTGGATTCCGAGGTGCCGCTACCGGGCGCGGGCGCCACGCTGGCCGGCGGCCACGACAGCCGGCGTTCCCGGCGCAACGGACGGGGACCGGCGGCCTGGAACGACCACCGCCTGGTCGTCCCCTCCCGCGGCGATGACGGTCTCGTCCACGCGGTGATCGTGGTCGAGGATCCGTTTGACCGGCTGCTGCCCACCGACGAGCGCCGCCGGGCCATGCGCCTGCTCGTCGAGCAGGTCTCCGCCGCTCAGAGCGTGATCGAGCACCGCGCGCGCCTGAGCCACCTGGCCAGCCATGACCCGTTGACGGGGGTCCGCAACCGGCGCGGCCTCACCGACCTGCTCGCCGAGCATCCGGGCGCGGCGCTGGTCATCTGCGACCTTGATCACTTCAAGGAGGTCAACGACCGCTACGGCCACAACGTCGGTGATCTCGTTCTGGCCCGCTTCGGTGAGCTCCTGCGCGAGCTCTCGCGCGACCACGACGTCCCCATCCGCCTCGGCGGTGAGGAGTTCTGCGTTCTGCTGCCTCACACCGATTGGGCCGGGGCGATGGCCGCCGCCGAGCGGCTCCGGAGCGAGACCTCGCGCCGGATGGTCGACCTGGTCCCCGACGGCATCACGGTGTCGGTCGGCGTCGCGCTGGACCCCGAGGGAGCTGTGGATCCCGAGAGGCTGCTCTCGGCGGCCGACCGTGGCCTCTATGAGGCCAAGCAGGCCGGCCGCGATCGCAGTGTCGCCCTGGGCTTTGGCGGCTACGCGACCGACGATCAGCCAGCCGCGATCAGCGCTTCCTCATCCGAGTAGATCTCGCCCCGCTCGGCCTTCTCGATGAGTGAGGTCGGGGGGGTGAAGCGGTCGCCGTAGCGCTCGGCCAGCTCGCGCGCGCGGGCGACGAAGCCGGGCAGCCCGCTGTTGTCGGGGTGGCGAGTGGGATCGTTGTAGCCGTTGATGTACTGCAGCACGCCTCCGGTCCAGCCCGGGAAGCCGATGCCCATGATTGAGCCGATGTTGGCGTCGGCCACCGTTTCGATCACACCCTCGTCCAGGCACTTGATGGCCTCGATGGCCTCGATGATGAGCATCCGCTCCTCGAGATCCTTGAGATCGATGAGCGACGGGTCGGCGACGGGCGGGAACGCGTCGCGCAGCCCGGTCCACAGGCGGGTGCGCTTGCCATCCTCGTACTCGTAGAACCCCGCGCCCTCGAGGCGGCCGGGGCGGCTGTACTCGTCGAGCATCCTGTCGATCACCTGCTCGGAGGGGTGGGCATCCCAGCCGCTGGCCGACGTGTCGCCCGCGTTCTTGGCCGCGTCGCGGATCTTGCGCATCAGCTTGAGGTTGAGCTCGTCCGAGAGCTGTAGCACCGGCGCCGGGTAGCCGGCCTGCGAGGAGGCCTGCTCGATCGTCGGCGCGGGCACGCCCTCCAGCAGCATGGCGATGCCCTCGTTGATGAACGTGCCGATCACTCGGCTGGTGAAGAAGCCGCGGCTGTCATTGACGACGATCGGCGTCTTCTTGATGAGCTTGGCCACGTCGAGAGCGCGATACAGCGTCTCGTCGCTGGTCTGCTCGCCCTTGATGATCTCCAGCAGCGGCATCTTGTCCACGGGGCTGAAGAAGTGCAGGCCGATGAAATCGGCCGGACGCGAAACGCCCTCGGCAAGGCCGGTGATAGGCAGCGTCGAGGTATTGGAGCCCAGCAGCGCATCCGGGGCGAGATGGGGTTCGATTTCCGCAAACACCTGCGCCTTGACCTTTGGGTCCTCGAACACGGCCTCGATGACCAGTTCGGCGCCTTGCGCGGCGGCGGGGTCGGTTGTCGGCGTGATCCGGGCAAGGAGCTCATCAGCTTGCTCCTGGGTGGATCGCCCGCGTTGCACCGCTTTGGCGACGAGCTTCTCGGAGTACGCCTTCCCCTTGTCGGCGGCCTCCTGCGAGACGTCCTTGAGCACGACCTCGAGCCCGGCCTTGGCCGAGACGTAGGCGATCGCCGCGCCCATCATGCCCGCGCCGAGCACGACCATCTTGCTCGGCCGGAAGGGTGCGATCTCCTCGGGCCGACCCCGGTTGCCGGTGGCGCGCTGCAAGTCGAAGAAGAAGGCCTGGATCATGTTCTTGGCCACCTGGCTGGTGACGAGGTCGACGAAGTAGCGCCCCTCGATCTCGATCGCCGAGTCAAAGTCGACCTGGGCCCCTTCGACGGCGGCCGACATGATGTTGACCGGGGCCGGGTAGTTGGCGCCCTTGATCTGCTTGCGCAGGTTGGCCGGGAAGGCGGGCAGGTTCATGGCCAGCGACGGCGTCGACGGGGTGCCGCCGGGAATCTTGTAGCCCTTGACGTCCCACGGCTGTTGCGCCTCAGGATTGGCCGCGATCCACTTCTTGGCCGCCGGGATCAGCTCCTCCCGGCTCGGGACGAGCTCGTCGACGATGCCGATCTCCTGGCCCTTGCCCGGGCGCACGCGCTGACCCTGCATCAGCAGCGACATGAGCGCGGTGACGATGCCGAGCATGCGCACGGTGCGGACGACACCGCCGGCGCCGGGGAGCAGGCCGAGCTGCACCTCGGGGAAGCCCAGCTGCACCTTGGGGTCGTCGACGACGATCCGGTGATGGCAGGCCAGGGCGATCTCCAGACCACCACCGAGCGCGGAGCCGTTGATGGCGGCCACGACGGGGCGCCCCAGCGTCTCCAGGCGGCGCAGCACGGCCTTGCCCTCGCGCACGAAGCTGGCGATCTCGTCGGAGTTCTCCTTCGTCGCGCTGCGCAGGTCGTTGAGGTCGCCCCCCGCGAAGAAGGTCTGCTTGGCCGAGGTGATGATCACGCCCGTGATGTCGTCCTTCTCAGCCTCGAGCCGGTCGACCGTCGCCTTGATCGAGGCCGCGTAGGCGGCGTTCATCGTGTTGGCTGACTGGTTGGGATCGTCAAGGGTGAGGATCACGACGCCATCGTCGTCGCGCTCCCAGCGGATCGTGGTGCTCTCGCTCATAGGGGCTCTCTCTCGTTGTCCAGGGGGTGGCGTGTTCTTGGCCGTCGGTCAGACGCGCTCGACGACGGTGGCAATGCCCATGCCGCCGCCGACGCACAGCGTGGCCAGGCCGTAGCGCTTGTCCTGGCGCTCGAGCTCGTCGACGAGGGTCCCCAGGATCATGGCCCCGGTGGCCCCGAGCGGATGGCCCATGGCGATCGCGCCGCCGTTGACGTTGACCTTGTCCAGGTCCAGGTCCATGTCCCGCACGAAGCGCAGGACGACGGCGGCGAACGCCTCGTTGATCTCGACCAGGTCGAGGTCGTCGACGGTCAGGCCGGCCTTGGCCAGCGCCTTCTTCGACGCCGGCGCCGGGCCGGTGAGCATGATCGTCGGGTCCGCGCCCGAGACCGCGGTGGCCAGGATGCGCGCCCGCGCGCGGAGACCGAGGTCGGCGCCGGTCTGCTCGTTGCCGATGGCGACCAGCGAGGCGCCATCGACGATCCCCGAACTGTTGCCGGGGGTGTGGACGTGGTCGATCTTCTCGATCCAGTGGTACTTCTGCAGCGCCACGGCGTCAAAACCGCCCATCTCGCCCATGGCCTGGAAGGAGGGCTTGAGGCCGCCCAGCGTCTGCACGGTCGTACCCGGCCGGATGAACTCGTCACGATCGAGGACCACGTGATCGTTGATGTCGAGGACCGGGATGATCGAGTTGGCAAAGCGGCCCTCGGCCTGAGCGGTGGCGGCGCGCTCCTGCGAGCGGGCCGCGTAGGCGTCGACGTCCTCTCGGCTGAACTCCTCGACGGTGGCAATCAGGTCCGCGCCAATCCCCTGGGGGACGAACGAGGTCTCGTAGTTGGTTTCCGGGTCCAGCGCCCAGGCGCCGCCGTCAGAGCCCATCGGGACGCGCGACATCGACTCGACGCCACCGGCAAAGACCAGATCCTCCCAGCCGGAGGCGACCTTCTGGGCGGCGATGTTGACCGCCTCCAGGCCCGAGGCACAGAAGCGGTTGAGCTGCACACCCGAGACGGTGTCGGGCAGCCCGGCCTTGATCGCCGCCGCCTTGGCGATGTCGCCACCCTGATCACCGATGGGAGAAACGCAGCCCAGAACGACATCGTCGATGCGGTTGGGATCGAGACCGGCGTTACGGCTCAGCATCTCGTGCATCAGCCCGACAACGAGGTCGATCGGCTTGCTGGTGTGCAGCGAGCCGTTCACCTTGCCTTTGCCGCGAGGGGTCCGGATGGCGTCGAAGACGAGCGGTTCAGTGGCGGGCATGTCGGCTCCTTGCGTGTTGGCGCACACGCTGTTCGGAAAATCTTGATTTCAATGTTAGCGGTGCCGTGTCAACGGTACGCTTCCGGACCAGTGGGAATGCCGGTGACATCAGGTATTTTCGCGGATTGGCCGGGCACTAAGCTGGGCCCTCGGTGACCGGCGCGGACATTCCCATGGACAGCACCGCCCCGGCGGAGGCCGCCGAGACCTCGCGGCCGCTGGCCGGGCGGACCGCCTGGGCGCGCAACCTGGAGGCGCCGCTGCGCGAATTCCTGCGCACCCAGACCGGCAGCGCAGCCATCCTGGCCGCCGGCGCCCTGATCGCCCTGCTGTGGACGAACATCGACGCCGGGTCCTATGAACGGGTCTGGCAGACCACGCTGTCGATTCGGGTCGGCGGCGGGGGCATCACTCAGGACCTGCGCCAATGGGTCAACGACGGGCTGATGACCTTCTTTTTCTTCGTCGTCGGTCTCGAGGCCCGGCGCGAATTTGACCTCGGCGAGCTCCGCGACCGCCGCCGCCTGGCTCTGCCCCTGGTGGCCGGCCTGGGCGGGATGATCGTCCCGGTGGGGATCTACCTGCTCATCAATGCGGGCGGGAACGGGCAGGGGGGCTGGGGGGCGGCGATGTCGACGGACACCGCGTTCGCGCTCGGGATGCTGGCCCTGGTCGGCCGGCGCTTTCCCAACAGCCTGCGGGCCTTCCTGCTCACCGTGGCCGTGGTCGATGATCTCGTGGCGCTGGTCGTGATCGCCGTGGTGTTCACCAGCTCCGTCGACGCGATGGCCTTGGTCGTGGCCCTGATTCTGGTCGCCGTGATGCTCGCCGTCCGCCAGGCGCGGGTGCACAACGGGGCCATCTACGCCGTGCTCGGCCTGAGTGCCTGGGTGGCGCTACAGCAATCGGGCGTGGACCCGGTGGTCATCGGCCTCACGATGGGTCTGCTCACCATTGCCTATCCCGCATCCCGGGCCGACCTCGAGCGGGCCACGGACCTGTTTCGCGTCTTTCGCGAACAGCCGATCGAGGAGTTCGCTTCCTCGGCCCGCGCCGGCCTGCGCTCGGCGATCTCACCCAACGAGCGTTACCAGCAGCTGTACCACCCCTTCACCAGCTACGTGATTGTGCCCCTGTTCGCGCTGGCCAACGCCGGGATCATCATCAACGGCAGTTTCCTCGCGCGCGCGTACACGTCGCCGATCACGCTGGGGATCATCGTCGCCTACCTGGCCGGCAAGCCGGTCGGTATCGCCAGCGCGGCCGGTCTGGTCACCCGCTTGACCCGGGGCCGGATCCGTCCACCGGTCGGCTGGGGATCGGTGATCGGCGGCGCCGCCATCGCCGGGATCGGCTTCACCGTCTCGCTGCTGATCGCCACGCTGGCCTTTCACGGGCCCGAGCTGGCCGAGGCCAAGCTCGGCGTCCTGAGCACACTGATCGCCGCACCGCTGGCCAGCGCGCTCGTCCTGCGGGTCACCCGCAAGCTCCCCCGGGGGCTGCGTATGCGGGCCATCATCGGCGCGTCGGAGGCGATCGTCGATCTGGCCGTGCCGATCGATTCTGAGCGCGACCACATCCGCGGTCCCGAGGATGCCACCGTCACGCTGCTCGAATACGGAGACCTGGAGTGCCCGTACTGCGGCCAGGCGGAGTCGGTCATCCGCGAACTGCTGTCGGACTTCGGTGAGCTCCGCTACGTGTGGCGCCACCTGCCGCTCAACGATGTTCATCCCCACGCCCAGCTGGCCGCCGAGGCAGCGGAGGCGGCCGGCGCCCAGGGTCGCTTCTGGGACATGCACGATCTCCTGTTGAGCCAGCAGGACAACCTGAGCATCAAGGCGATCATGCCGGCAGCCGAGTCACTCGGACTGGACATGGAGGCCTTCCGGGGGCATTTGCGCAAACGCAAGGGCGCGCCCCGGATTGCCGAGGACGTCGAGTCCGCCGATCTCAGCGGCGTCTCCGGAACGCCCAGCTTCTTCATCAATGGCCAGCGGTACCAGGGGGCGTATGACATCGGCACCCTGTCCAAGGCGGTGCGCCTGGCCCGGGCCCGCTCGGTGATCAGCCGGGCCTGACCCCGGGCGGCGCGGTGGGCCCAGGCTGGGCGGGCCTTGGCCTAGCCCGCCGGGACCACCCCGGGGCGTGAGGTGTAGCCCGAGCCCAGGAAGACCGTGTAGGCCACGACCGCGCCCGCCTGGGCGTCGAGTCGAGACGAGTCCTGGAGCAGCTCCTCGTCGCACTCATCAAGCGCGCCGGTGCGGGGATCGAAGACCAGCGTGTACCGCCGCGGCGTCGCCGTGTCAGCGAGGTTGATGCTCACGGCGATGCCGGGGCGACCAGCCCGGTCAACGACCGAGCCGCGATTGCTGAGCCCGGGCAGGCCGGCCAGGGAGACCAGGACCGCGGACAGGAGATGGGGTGGAACCGGTTGGGACTGGGCCAGCGTCACCAGCTGCAGGAACTCCTGCGCAGACCCTGTGGCGCCGAAGCCCAGTGTCGACGGCGTGGTGGTCTCGGTCAAGTTGGGCAGCGGGTGGCCGGCAGTCCGCCGGTTGACCGTCGGCTCGCTGCCGCCCGGGCGTCGCGTTTGGACGAGACCCTGGCCACTCGCGGTCAGCCACGACGAGGCCGTGACCGGCAGCAGACGGGCGCTCCCCGGGCGTCCCGGGCCGGCCGACAGCCTCCAGTCCTCCCTTCGCACGTAGCCGTACCGCCGCCGCCTGGGTGCCGGGCGCTGACTGCCCGCCCGCTGGCTGACCTCCAACAGGATCTGGGCGCCGCTCATCGGGACGGGGGCCTGGTAGCGCAGGGGAGCCGGCGTGCTCACGAAATGTTTGGCGAACCAGCCAAACAGCGGATGGCCAATCAGCCCAACGAGCTCGGCGATGAGCAGGGCGGCGATCACCCGGTTCTGAAACCGGCGGCTTCGCAGCGATGAAAACCGCGGCTTTGGCTCATGGCTCGCATCGGGTTGAGGGGACGGTGGGGGCATCGAGGCGGGCGGTGACGGCCTTTGACCAATCTCTTCGAGAGTTCATCAATGGCTCTTCGTCGACCGTCCCACAGTGAACGGTATGAGAACGAAAGCTTTGACACCCCTTCTGGTGACCGCTGCCTGCGCGCTGGGCCTGGTGCCGGCGTCGGCGGCGGCAGCCACCAACGTTCAGCCCGCGGCCAGTCAGAACTGGTCGGGATACGTGGCCAACACTGCGACGGGCAAGCGCTTCTCGAGCGTGAACGGCAGCTGGGTCGCGCCCGCCGTCACCTGCACGGGCGGTAGCAGCTATTCGGCGTTCTGGGTGGGACTGGGCGGCTCGGACTCGAGCCCCGGCTCCGCCGTCAGTTCCGCCTACGGCAGCGCACCCGGCAGCCCTTCCGGATCCGGGCAGAGCCAGGCCCTCGAGCAGGCCGGCACCGAGGCCGATTGCACGGGCTCGGGCCAGGCCAAGTACTTCGCCTGGTATGAGCTCGTGCCCGCCGCGCCGGTGAAGCTCGGCCTGACCATCAAGCCCGGCGATCACATCACCACCCGGGTGAGCGTGAGCGGCAGTACGGTGACGATCAACCTGAGCGACGCGACCTCGGGGCAGTCGGTCAACAAGACCCTGACCATGAGCAACCCTGACACCTCGAGCGCCGAGTGGATCGCCGAGGCACCATCCTCGTGCTCTCAGGGGGCCACCAACTGCTCGCCGATGCCCCTGGCCAACTTCGGCAACGTCAAGTTCAGCAACGCCACCGCCACGACCAGCGACGGGCATACCGGATCGATCTCTGACCCGGCCTGGACCGCCACTCCGGTTGCCCTACAGGGTTCCCCGGCGGGCTACGGCGGCCCCCAGTTCGCCACCAACGCGTCGAGCACCGGGGCGACCCCGTCCGGCCTCAGTAGTAATGGCGGAGCGTTCTCGGTCGCCTGGTCAAACGGCGGCTCGAGCAGTGCGACCGGTGTCGGTGCCACCTCCGGCTACGGCGATGGCGCGGGCGCGCCCGGCTCCGGCTATGGCGGGGGCTCCGGCTATGGGGGGAGCTCGGGCTCCTACCCCGGCTACCCCGGCTACCCCGGCGGGGGCCCCGGAGCCTACGGCGGATATCCCGGAGCAGCCTACGGCGGCTACGGCGGTTACCCCGGCGCCTACGGCGGTTACCCCGGCGCCTCGGGCTACTCCAGCTACCCCGGCGCCCCCGGCGCCGTCTACATCTATTCGTACTGAGGGCGATCGGTCGCAACCTGGGTC
>JAXDGI010000052.1:0-45966 GCA_034665145.1 Solirubrobacteraceae bacterium | reverse complement strand
AGGGCGCCACAGGCGACAAGGGCGCAACCGGTGATACCGGCGCACAGGGTCCCACGGGCGATAAGGGCCCGACGGGCAACCAGGGCGCAACTGGCTCGGCCGGTGCGCAGGGCGCGGTCGGTAACCAGGGTCTCACGGGCGACAAGGGCGCGACCGGTGATACCGGTGCGCAGGGCGCCGTCGGTAACCAGGGCGCTGTCGGTAACCAGGGCGCAACCGGCTCCACCGGCGCACAGGGCGCCATCGGTAACCAGGGTCTCACGGGCGACAAGGGCGCGACCGGCGACGCCGGCGCAACCGGCTCCGCCGGCGCACAGGGCGCCGTCGGTAACCAGGGCCCCACGGGCGACAAGGGCGCAACCGGATCCACCGGCGCACAGGGCGCCGTCGGTAACCAGGGCACCACAGGAGCAACCGGCTCCACCGGCGCACAGGGCGCCGTCGGCAACCAAGGCGCGACCGGTGCCACGGGTGCCACGGGCACCAAGGGCGCTACCGGCGACAAGGGTCCGGCAGGTGACCAGGGCCCGACCGGTCTGCAAGGTGCCACGGGTGCCACGGGCGCAACCGGTACTGCTGGTACCGCGGGTACCGCTGGTACCGCGGGTACCGCCGGCGCTACCGGAGCCACTGGGCCCACCGGCTCTGCCGGCGCCACCGGCTCTGCTGGAGCCACCGGCCCGACCGGCCCGACCGGTAACAAGGGTCCGACCGGCGACTCCGGCGCGACCGGTAACGCCGGCCCGACCGGTACCACCGGCCCGACCGGTACCACCGGCCCGACCGGTGTAAGCGGAGCGAGCACAGTCACGACCGTCTCCGGAACCTCGGCGACGTTCGTCACCAACGCCAATGTAGGCACAACGGCCACGTCGACCGCGACCTGTGGGACGGGTACGAAGATGGTGGCCGGCGGTGCGAACCTCACCGGCGACACCGGCAACACGTTTGCCGGTGTGACGTCGTCATACCCGAGTTCCACCACCGTGTGGACGGCCACTGCGACGATCGGGGTGAAGGGGGCCGGAACGCCTTCGATCACGGCGTGGGCCGTCTGCGTGGGCTAGACGGAAGCTCCGAACGGACAACATCGACATGAAGCCGACAAGGGGGGCTCCACACGGAGCCCCCCTTCTCCTTGAGGAGGTCCCGTCCACGCCGAGCTCCGCCTCGGCCAATCACGGTGATCGCCCGCGGACCGTGCTTCCCGCCGAGCGGTACCGCGCCCGCATCCTGGCGCTCATCCGGCGAGCGGCTCGCTCCTTCTGGGTACGCCTGGTGGTCAGCGCCGGGCTGCTGGCGCTCGTCGCGACCCACATCGACCTGGCGGGCGCCCGCGCTCGGCTTGCCAGCGGCAGCTGGGGCCTCTTCGCCGCTGCCGCAGCGGTTCTGTTTGCCTCCTTCCTGCTCGGCGCGGTGCGCTGGCACATCTATCTCTCCGCCGTCGGCATCGACGTCCCGCTCCTGGGTGCGGTTCGCGCTTATCTGATTGGCACCTTCGGAACCAACTTCCTGCCCAGCCAGTTCGGCGGCGACGTGGCGCGGGCGTGGATCGCCAGCGGCCAGGGCACCCGGCTGCGCTCCGCCGCCACCGTGCTCGTCGATCGCGCCACCGCACTTCTCTGCCTGCTGGTCATCGGCTGGCTCGCGGTCGCCTCCAACCCTGGGCCTGTGCCCAGTCAACTCCTCATCGCCCTCGCGACCGCCAGCACGGCTTACGCGGTCGCGGCCTTCACCGTGATCGTCGTCTCCCGCTCCGGTCGGCTCAGGCGGCTGTTACCCGTGCGCCTTCGTTCGCAGGCGGGCGAGATGCTTCGTAGCTTGCGGGCATGCTTTCGGCCTGCCGTGCTCGCCCGCACCCTGCTCGTCGGCCTCGCCTTCCAGGGCCTGGTCGTGCTGGCGGCGTGGCTGGTCGCGCGCTCGATCTCCCTCCACGCGCCCTTTTCAGTCGTCGCCGCATCCCTGGCCCCCGTGTTGATCCTCACCGCCGTCCCCCTCTCCATCGGCGGCCTCGGCGTGCGCGAGGGAGGCTTCGTCGTCCTGCTTGGATATGCGGGCGTCGGCACCACCGGCGCCACCGTCTTCTCCCTCCTCTCCGCAGTCGCCTTCGCGATCGCCAGCTTGTCGGGAGGGCTTGCCCTGGCGCGACCGGCAGCGCGTTCAGTCGCGTCGGCGCAAGCCCACGATCGAGAGCAAAAACGACACGAAGAAGATCTCCAGGCCCACGACCACGAGCGTCGCAGCGAGCACGATCAGACGCTCCTCTGAGAGGCTGCCGAAGCTGTGTCCGATCCAGCGGACGAATACCACGGCGCCCAGGGCCAGGCCGATGAACGCCACGAGAAGCCCCAGCGCGAGCCCGTGCTCGAGGCGGAAGCGGCGCTGCATGCGCTGCAGCCACGGCTCGCTGTCTCCGAGCATGTACACGCCGTACGCCCGGCCGCACAGCCCCAGCCCCACGACTTGCACGCCGATGGTGACCAGCGCAGAGCCGACGATCTCCGCGTGGACGTACAGGTCTCTCCCGAACACGCTGATCTGCGACAGAACGATCGCCATGATCACCGCGCCAATCAGGGCCAGGAGCACGCCCGGCAGAGTGAAGACGAAATGCGGGCTGTAGACCAGCATCAGGCGCAGGTGCCGCCATCCGTCGTGAAACGGGTTGAGCTTCGACTTGCCTCCGCGCCGCGCCAGGCCGATTGGGATCTCCGAGATCCGTACGCCTCGGCGGGTGGCGCGGATCACCATCTCCGAGGCGAATTCCATCCCGGTCGCTTGCAGATCGAGCTTCGGCAGGATGTCGCGCCGCAGGGCTCGCATGCCGCAATGCGCATCCCCGATCGAGGTCCGATAGATCAGGTTCAAAAAGCCGGACAGGATTGGGTTGCCGATCCGCGAAAGCAGCGACATGGCCCCCGGCTCGACCCCCTTCAACCGGTTGCCCATGACCAGCTCGGCGCCCTTGTCCAACTCCTCAACGAAGCCCGGGATCTCGCCAAAGTCATAGGTGAGATCGGCGTCGATCATGACGATGTAGTCGCCCTGGGCAGCGGCGAACCCCGTGAGGTAGGCCCTCCCATAGCCCCGGCGAGGCTCATCGATCACTCGCGCCCCGGCCGCACGGGCGATGTCTCCGCTAGCGTCCTCCGAGCCGTTGTCGACGACGACGACCTCGCCCGAGATCTCGCTCTCCTCCAGAACGCGACGTGCCTGAACGACGCAGGCGTCAATGTTCTCGGCCTCGTTGAGGCACGGGATGACGACCGAAACGCGAACACCGAGAGACTCCGGAACCGCGTGCGGCAATGAACGAGTGCCCGCCCCAGTGCTCACAATTACAGTTTATGGATCTTCACCCTAAACGCAACTCGCAAATGAGCATCTGCATCATCTATGACTGCCTGTACCCACATACCGTAGGTGGCGCCGAGCGCTGGTATCGGAACCTCGCCCTGCGATTGGCTGACGAGGGCCACGACGTCACCTACCTGACGATGCGCCAGTGGGACAAACAGACGCCTCCTGATCTCCCCGGTGTGCGCGTGATCGCTGCCGCGCCCCGCATGCACCTGTATGCGGCGGCAGGCAGGCGGCGCATCTGGCCGCCGGTTGCGTTCGGCTTGGGAGTGCTCAGACACCTTGCGCGCCACGGCTCCCGTTACGACATCGTTCATACCGCGTCATTTCCCTACTTCCCGCTGCTCGCCGCGGGCCTGTTGCGAAGACGCGGACGCTACCGCCTGCTCGTCGACTGGCACGAAGTCTGGAGTCGGGAGTATTGGAACGAATATCTCGGCCCGCTCGGCGCGATTGGCTTTTCGGTTCAGTCCTTGTGCATGCACCTCCACCAGGAGGCGTTCTGCTTCTCGAGACTGCACGCCCGGCGGTTGCGGGGCAGAGGTGGGGCGGGTCGAGTGACAGTCCTCCGAGGACAGTACGAGGCCGACCCCAACACGGTTGTACACCCCGCCGAGCCCGACGGCGGCAAATCCACCATCGTCTTTGCCGGCCGTCACATTCCCGAGAAGCGGGTGACTGCGATCGTGCCCGCGTTCCTCCATGCGAGGGAGACATTCCCGGAGTTGCGGTGCCTGATTTTCGGTGACGGCCCAGACCGTGCCGAGCTGCTCGCTCAAATCGACTCGAACGGGCTCTCGGACGTGACCGAGTCGCCCGGGTTCGTCGCCCAGGAGCAAGTCGAGGATGCCCTTCAGAGCGCGTTGTGCCTGCTGCTTCCCTCGCGGCGCGAGGGCTACGGCCTGATCGTCGTCGAGGCGCTCGCCCGCGGCACGCCGGTGGTAGTTGTCGATGGCCTGGACAACGCCGCCGTCGAGCTGGTGATGCCGGGCGTCAATGGGTTCGTTGCGGAAGCGGTCTCGCCGGAGGCCCTCGCCGAGGCGATACTGCGCGTGCAGACCGGGGGGGCGGCACTGCGCGAATCGACGGCGGCGTGGTACGCGCGCAACGCGCGTATGCTCTCGCTCGAGTGTTCGCTTGAGACAGTTGCCAACATCTACGCGCATTAACTCGTCGCTATAGGGACGCGGTGTGGGCTACCTGTTTGACGTCTTCCGCGCCAGCGAGCGCCGGAACAAGGAGCGAATCCTCGAGCTCGCGGGTCCATGCGGCGCTGGCCGGCTGCTCGATCTCGGGTGTAACGACGGAGCATTCACCATGGAGCTTGCCCGTCGGGTCGATGCACGTCAGGTGCACGGCATCGAGTTCGTCGGCGCGCTCGCGCAGGAGGCCGCCAGGCGCGGCGTTGATGTCGTCCCCCATGACCTGAGCGAGCCGCTTCCCTACGACGACGCGACCTTCGACGTCGTGCATTCCAACCAAGTGATCGAGCACCTCGTCAAGACTGACCTGTTTGTGCGCGAAATCCACCGTGTACTCGCGCCCTCCGGTTACGCGATCATTTCGACGAATAACCTCGCGAGCTGGCACAACGTGTTCTCACTCCTGCTCGGGATGCAGCCGATGCCGTGTCACGTGTCCGACGAGGTGGTCCTGGGTAACCGGTTTGACCCAAAACGAGGCGAGGACCACCCCGAGAAGGGGTTCACGCATCTCCGGCTGTTCTCCTACCAGGCGCTCCAGGAGCTACTTGAACTGCACGGGTTCGCCGTCGAGCAGCTGGTGACCAGCGGCTACTATCCACTGCCCCCGCGAGTGGCTGACGTTTTTTGCAAGATCGATCGCCGGCACGGGGCGTTCTTGATCGCGCGCTCGGTTCGACGCGACGCCGCCAGCTAAGGTCCTACCGCCTCCAGCCAATCCAGCCGCTTTCCGCACAGGGATCGTGCGCGGCTCGGATGCACGTAGGTGACCGGCAGCTCCGCGGTGGTCGCGCTCAGCACCAACGGGCCCATGCCGAACGGAAATCCGCCAGTGCCCGGAGCCAGCCGCGAGCCCGCGTAGTCAAGCGCGATGCTGTGAGACCCGGCGTTCAGCGACGCGGCGCCAAGCGGCGTCCACTGGTCGGTCGCGTTGAGCTGGTCGCTGACCGAGCCGACGTCGCTCCCATCGACGATCGCGCTCACCGTGCGCCGGAACGACCCACCCAGCCACAGGGCATAGCGGCCCGCGGTGGGCACGCCCGTCGCCAGTGACACAGTGCCGGCGCCATTGGTCACCAGCGTGCCCGGCGCGCCGCCGGGAGCGTTCCATGCGGCCGGATGGGCGCCCTGGGACAGGTAGAGGACGATCGGCGGCGACGGACGCTCAACCGTGGCCAACACACCTCCAGCGCCCGCCGCGCGTTGCGCGAGACGAAGCACGGCACGACAGTCAGGCACGGCGGCCGGGTCAAGCGAGGTCCCGAGGCTGAGATGCTCGAGGACCGTGCGGGCTTGCCGAGGACGCTGCCAGACCTCATACCATCCACCGGTCCAGGCCAGGTGGTACACGGACGAGGGGCGGCTCTCGAGCGGTGAGCGCCGGAGCACGATAGTGCGATAGACCAGCAGCGAGGTGGGGTCGAACTCGTCAAGGTCGGCGAACTGGCCGGTCTGAAGCCCGACCCCGGTTCGCAAGGGAATGACGCGCCGGCGGCGTTCTGAGGCGCCTTCTGGGTCGAGTTTGCGCAGCAGGTAGCGGACCCCGTAGGGCTGATACTCGGTCATCAGGGCGGGACCGTCCCCGGCGAAGCGCTCGCCGATCATCTGAAGCTCGGCGAGCTGGGAGCGTGGCGCGAGCCACGCATTGGAGTACGTGAGGACATTTGACCAGAGCACCCCCACGGCGATCGCCACGAACATGACTGCGGCCTCGGTGCGCCTTCCCGTCTCAAACACGGCCGCTACCCCGGCCACCCCGGTCGCCACCAACGCCGGCGAGGCCTCCGCCATGGTCTTGGCGTTGAGCCACGGCGAGCTCAGTCCGAGATGCTCGAGCACCACGGCGAGACAGAATCCCCCCACTGCGGTGGCCGCGTAGAGGGGCATCGCCCAGGCCCGCCGCCGCCAGGCCAGCACCAGGCCCGCTGCGACGGCGACCACCAGCACAACCATGAAGATGTGCGTGAGAGATGAGTCGTGAGGACGCACACGGAAGTCCTCTGCAGGCCAGATGCCGAGGACCTGCAGCGGGTTCAGCGGATGTCCGAGGTTGGCGACTTCATGGCTCGAGGTAATCGAACCGCCCGAGGCTCCCTTCAAAAAGGCACGCGCGATCACCAATGAGGGAAGCGACAACAGCGCCACCAGCCCTACGAGGCGGGCGCCGACCCGAAGTGACCGGATCAGTCCGCGTCGAACTAGAATCACCGCGACGATCGCGGCCGGCACGAGAAGCCAGACGCCGCCCGCGACACTGAGGATGGCGAACAGCGCCGCTACCGCTAAGGCTGCGGGCAGGGCGCCTCGAACGGTCGACCAGCGCTCCAGCGTTGAGCTGACCAGCGCGCACACGAGGGCGATCATGGCCGCGGCGCACAGCTCCTTGATCCCGCTCCAGAACGCGTACGCGAACAGCAGCGCCGGCTGCGCGCTGACCAACGCCACGAGCGCACGCAGACGGCGGGACAAGACGAGGCGCGCGCAGGCCGCGTAGATCGAGAGCGCGAGCATCGCGCCGTACACGGCGATCGTCGGCTGAAAGAGCCACGCCAGGTTCTGCCCCGTCAGCTGGCCGCCCACGCCGAGCGGGATGAACGCCCCGAGGGGATAGCCGCCATTGAGATAGTCAGTCAGGATCTGCTGGGAGGTAGAAGGCGCTAGCCCCGCCACTGACCGTCCGGACTCGACGACGTGGCCGGCCAGGGCGAGCCAAGTCGCGGTGTCGTCAAGTGAGATGTAGCCGGCGAATGTCGCGCTGCCGGAGAGCACGATCGGAGCCGCGTACACCGCAAACACGCCGAGGGCGCTGGTCAGCGCCCACCGGTCCAGACGACGTCCCCGCCACGGGTAGGACAATCCGTACCCGGCCAGCGACAGGAGGAGCATCAGTGGCGTGGCGAGCTGAGCTGTCGCAGCGAACGCCGTCGCAAAGTCCCCGGCGACGATCAGCAGTGCGAGTCCGAGAACGGGGAGGAGTGCGCCCGGAACCTTGAACCCAGAGAGTTTCTCGACCAGCAGGCCACAGCCCAGCACGACCAGGGTCAAGACTGCTGGAAACACGACCCAGCTCAGGAGCATGGGCAATCAGTACGCGCCGGCCGCACCGAGCGCGAGGTCTGGAACTCTCAGCGGCTACGGAATCGGACGAATGTTCCCGGCGCTGACCAGCGCGCGAGCCTGCTTGGCGTCCGGAGCGAAGACCTCGATCTGGTACGCCGATCCGGGGTACGCGAGATAGACGTTCGTCGGCAGCGAGCGTGAGTAGAAGGCAACAGCCCCCCCGCCGACGGGGATCGACACCGAGCCGGGGCGCTGCGCCACCTTCTTTGTCGCCGCGTAGGAGTTCGGCAGCGGCAGGGTGCCCACGAACAGGTATTTAGAACTCGTCCCGAGCTTGGCCCCCGACGGGAGATACCTCACAAAGACGCGCCCGTTGGCGGTCCGCGTGAGCTCGTACTTCGTGCCCGTCTGCGTTCCTGCCCAGTAAACCTGATGGTGCAGCTGAGTCGGAAGCGCCTTGAGGTTGGCAAGCGACGCTGAAGTCACCGTGGGCGCGCTGGCCCTGGGCGAGACGGCCGCGATCTGACCGTGCGCGACGAGCTGCTGGGCGCGCGCGGCATTCGTATCGAAGACTTCGATCTGATAATTCGAGCCGCGGAAGGCGAGATACACGTTCGTCGGCAACGACCGCGAGTAGAACGCGACGGCGTTGGGTCCGGCGGCGACCTTGACCGAGCTCGGCTTGCTGGCGACGGCCTGCGTCGCGGCAAAGGCATTTGAAAATGGGAACGTGGCCACGAACGGGTACCGCTGGCCGGTTCCCACCTTGGTGCCTGCCGGCAGATACCTGACGAACTCACGGCCGGTCGATGTCTGTGTCAGCTCGTATGTCGTGCCCGGTTGGGGCCCCTTCCAGAAGATCTGACCCGGCAAGGAGGCCGCTAGCGTCTTCAGGCCCTGCTCACTAACGGCCGCCACTGACTTCTTCACCGGTGGGGTGTTGCTCGCGCTGTTGCCGCGCATGAGCAGCCAGATCAAAATCGCCGCGGCCACGGCGACGACGATCACGGCCGTGAGCCGCACGCGTCCCCTACCGACCGTTGGACGTTTGGCAGCCATCGTTTCTGATTCCATTTGACCATCTTAGTCTGAATACTCCAAAAAAACGGGCAGGAATAGAAAAGATTTTTGAGCGTTGCGCAAGCAGGATCATGCGTACGCTAAACGTCCTCGGGCATGTGCGCTGAACGTCTCGGGCGTTTTTGACGCGCGCGGGTAAGGAACCAAACGGACCGTATCCGGGGCGTCGAGTCCCAAGCGGCGAATCGCCAGGCGCCCGGAGGGCGACCTACCAGCCGCCGCGCCAGTCGATGCTGGCCGAGCGCGCCTTGGCCGCATCCATGCGGGCGTGCTTACGCTTGTCCAGCCGCCACTGGATCAGCGACAAGACGAGGATCAGCGCGGGAAAGAAGGCGATGGTGAGGAACATCACGTTGGTGATGTCCTTGTCGGTGGTCTCCCCGTACCAGCCCTGACCCCCATCAGCACGGCCCAATGCCGCCGGCGCGAAGGTGAGCAGGGAGCCGACGAACAGCGTCAGGGAGATCACGAAACGGGTACGGCGCATACGGGGAAAGCCTAACTGATTGCCCCGGCGGGCTCAGGCTCATTGGCGGTCGCCACAGCGGCCACGGCACTGAGCAGGACGGGGTTGTACTGATCAGCGCTGACCGTGACCGCGAGGTGGTCGATTGGCACCTCGAAGACCTGGGCGCCGATGGCCCGGGCCAGCTCGTGCTGGCGCTCGGGTGCGACGCTCGTGTCCTCGCTGGTGATGACCGCGGCGGCGGGAACGTCGACGCCACTCAGCCACGGCCGCGAATCGAAGCGGCCCAGTTCACGGCCCGCCTCGGCCAGATCGGGAGCCGAATGACGCATGAGCTCTGACAGCCACCAGGCCGTGCGGGGTGAGGAGTAGGGGATCTCGGCCTGCTTGAACCCGGCCCGCCACGCGGTCCGGGGCGCGACCGAGAGGGCCAGGCCGACCGCGCCCATCCATCTCCACACCTTCGCCGTCTGCGGGTCCTGAAAGTGCTGCGCGGTGCCGCTCAGGACGACGCCGCCGACAAGCTCACGGTGATCGCGGGCGATGAGCTGGGCGATCGTGCCGCCCATCGAATAGCCCACGAAGATGGCCGGCGCGACACCGAGCTGGCTGACGACGGCGGCGGTGTCGGCGGCGCAGTCAGCCAGCGAGAACGGGGTCATCGCCCGCAGTCCGCGGCCGTGCCCGCGGTGGTCGATGGCCAGGACCCGGTAGCCGGCCTCCTCGAGCGGGCGGTAGGCGGCATGCCAGTTCAGATCGGCTGTCACCGTCCAGCCGTGCAGGAGCATGACCGCCGGGCGCGCCGGGTCGGTCTCGCCGCTGTCACGCAGGAAGAATTCGCCGCGGCCGGGCACGATCACCGTCCGGGCCGGCGGCATCTCGTGTGGCGGCACAGGCGGGTACGCGCGTGTACGCATCGCGGGCATGCTACCCCGGCGCCGGTCGGCAATGCGGCGGCTCCTACCATCAGGCGCATGGCCGTGGTCATCGCATCCGACGTGGGTAAGGACATCGCGGGCGAGCCCCTGCTGCGGGGCGTGTCCTTCAAGCTCGAGCGCCGTGACCGGATGACCCTGTCGGGTCGAAACGGCGCCGGCAAGACGACCCTGTTGCGCATGCTCTCCGGGGAGGCCTCGGTCGACTTCGGCGAGCTCGTCTTCGCCAAGGGCGTCAAGGTGGCCCTGCACGACCAGCGACCGCCTCGCGACCGGACCTTGACCCTGCGCGACTACATCCTCTCGGGCGCGGCCGAGCTGGTGGCGATCGAGGCCGAGCTGTCCTCGCTTGAGCAGGCGATGGCAGGGGGCGCGCACGACGAGGCCACGCTCGACCGCTACGCGCGGGCTCAGGCCCGCCTCGAGCATGCCGGGGGCTACGACTGGCGCGACCGCGCCCTGTCCACCCTGCACGGGCTCGGATTCCGCGACTCCTCCGACCTCGACCGTCAACTGAGCACCTTTTCGGGCGGCGAGTTGACCCGCGCGTCGCTCGGTCGTGCCCTGGCCGGCGGCCCCGATCTGCTGCTCCTCGACGAGCCCACCAACCATCTCGACATCGAGTCGCTGGAATGGCTCGAGCAGCATCTGATCTCGCTCGACGCGGCCGTCGTCCTCGTCGCTCACGACCGCTGGTTCCTGGAGGCGGTCGGGACCGCCGTGCTCGAGCTCGAGGCGGGCCGCGGCCGCTTTTTCGCCGGGAGCTGGCACGCGTGGCGCAAGGAAAAGGCGGCCCGCGAGCTCGCGCTCGGGCGTGCCATCGAGCGCCAGCAAGCCGAGATCGAGCGTCTCGAGCGGTTCGTGACCCGCTTCCGGGCCGGCACGCGGGCCCGCCAGGCCCAGTCCCGGGCCAAGCGCCTGGACAAGATCGAGCGGCTCACGGGGACGCCGAGTGACGGGGCCGGCCTCGAGTTCGCCTTCAAGGCACCGGAGCGCACGGGACGCGTCGTGTTCGAGCTCGAGGTCGCGTCGCTGCAGGCCGGCGAGAAGTCGCTGCTGCGCGGAGCCGAGCTGTGGCTGGAGCGCGGGGAGCATGTCTCGCTCGTCGGAGCCAACGGCACCGGCAAGACGACGCTGATCGAGACCCTGGCCGGTCGACGCGAGCTCGCCGACGGCAAGCTCAGGACGGGGCACAACGTCAAGCTCGGCTACCTCTCCCAGCACGCCGACGAGTTGAACTCCGGCAACGCCCGCACCGTGCTGGAGGCGACCCAGCACGCGACCGGCCTCACCCCCGGCAAGGCGCGGGCGCTGCTCGGGGGCTTCCTGTTTTCCGGTGAGGACGCGGAGAAGCCTCTCAACGGTCTTTCCGGTGGCGAGCGCCGTCGCTTGTCGCTGGCCATCCTCGTGCACTCCGGCGCCAACGTCCTGATTCTGGATGAGCCCACCAACCACCTCGACTTGGAAAGTCGGGAGGCGCTGGAGGCCGCACTGAAGGCGTTTCCCGGGTCCCTGCTGCTCGTCTCCCACGATCGGGCGCTGCTGGACGCGATCGGTAGCCGCACCGTCGCTCTGGAGGACCAGACGCTGCACAGCTATGTGGGAGGCTGGCCGGAGTACCTGCGCGTCCGCGACGAGCGGGCCAAGGCGCCGGCCCGGGCGCCGGCCAATGCGCCCACCCGGGAGCCCGCCCCTTCGAAGGCCGCCGCCACCGCGAGCGGCCCACGCCCCGCGAACGGCGACACGCGGCCGGCGGGTCGCAAGCGCACGCCACCCAAGGCCAAGCGCACGGGCCAGGGGACAGCTGGCCTCGAGCAGCAGATCGAGGCCGCGGAAGCGGCGCTGCGAGCGCTCGAGCATGAGCTCGCCGACCCGGCGGCCTGGGCCAGCCCGGAGGCCACGGCCCGTTCCACGGCCCGTCACGAGGAGGCCCGACGCTCGGTGGCCGAGCTGTATGAGCGCTGGGAGGCTGTGGCCGGATAGATGCTGAGCGGGGGTGCGGCTACAGCTCGCTGGCCTACCTGCGCCAGTTCCCGGTCGACACGCTCAAGATCGACCGCGCGTTCGTCCAGGGTGCGACCGCCTCGCGCCAGTCCGCGGCGCTGCTGCGGATTCTGATTCGCCTGGGCAAGTCGCTCGGCCTCGAGACGCTCGGCGAGGGGATCGAGAGCCCGGAACAAGTTCCTGACCGGGCCGCGCACGCCGGTGGCCAACCCTGTCTGAGCACCGGCGGGGCGGAGCCGTCCGCCGTCGCCCTAGCATTTACCTGGAGATGGCGCTTTTCCGAGAGTCGGGCGCATGCGTCTTGCCCTGATCGACGATGACACCGGCCTGCTCACGGTGCTCGATCGCCGCTTCCGGGCCCTTGGCTGGGAGCACGAGCGGCTTAGCTATCCGTCGCCGCCCGAGGCGCTTGCCGCCCTGCGGCTCCATGCCCTGGTCGTCAATCCGTCCCTGACCGGTCTCGACTACATCGCCCGTACGGCCGCGGCGCTGCCCGGGCTGGCCCTCCTCGTGTGTTCCGGCCCCGCTCCGGTGGCCGATCGCGTTCGGGCCCTGCGCGCGGGCGCGGATGACTGGATCACCAAGCCCTGCCATCCCGAGGAGTTGGTGGCGCGGGTGCAGGCGATCGTCCGGCGCCGCTCCGCGGGTCAGGCGCCCGCGGGGCAGGAGGCGATCGGCGCCGGGGACCTGGCCATCCGTCCCGATCGCTTCGACGCCCACGCCGGGGGCCAGGCCGCCGGCCTGTCGCGACGCGAGTACGAGCTGCTCTACGAACTTGCCGCCGCCGCCGGACGCGTCCTCGAGCGCGAGGAGGTCTACCAGCGGGTGTGGGGGTACACGATGGCTCGGGGCGACCGATCGGTGGACGTGTTCGTCCGCAAGCTGCGCCAGAAGCTCGAGCGCATCTCCCCGGACTGGCGTTATGTCCACACCCATTTCGGGGTCGGCTACCGGTTTGCTGCCGAGCCCGCGGAGGGGACGGGGAGGGTCCGGTCCGCGGATGGCCCTGGGCGCGTCCGGTCCGCCGGGCCATCGACACCAGCCGGGGTCCCGCCGGGTGAGCCACCCCGAGAGCGGGACGCACGGAGCGTGATCACCCTGTCCGGCCGCCCGGGCTGAGCCAGGCCGACGCGGCCCCCGCGGGTGGCCCCTCGCCGAGCCGGCGTACCCTGTAAAAAGGATGTCCGTGAGCCCCACCGTCCGCAATGTGCTGATCATCGTCGTGATCGCGGCGGTGGTGGCGTTCGCGCCGGGGGGCGGCACCGGCGCGGGCGTGGTCATCCAGGCCGTATCACTCCTCTTCCTGGGGGCGATCGCCTTTCTCGCGTCGCTCATGTACCGCCAGCACCGGGTGGCGATCTACTCGCTCGGCGAGCGGCGCCGGGCCGCCCTGTACGCCGCCGCCGCGGTGCTGACCATCACCCTGACCGCAACCAACCGGCTGTGGACGAGCAGCCTTGGCGGGGTCGCCTGGCTGATTCTCGTGGGCGGTGCGGCCTACGCGGGGTTCGCGCTTATCTGGGCCGCACGGCGCGAATAGCCGTCGCCGGTCCCGATCAGCCGCGAAGCCGCCGGTCCGCGGCTGATTGTCTGCGGTAGGGCGACTCAGCCGGCCGGTGCGAGCTGCACGGGTATCCCGTTGAGCACCGCATTGCCCGACACGGCGTCGATCAGGTCCTCATCAGCGAGCACGTTGCTGTTGGCGCCGGCGTGCTGACGGGCGACCCGCAGGCGGGTGTCAGGCTGATCATGTCCCCAGCCGTGGGGGAGGCTGACCACGCCCGGCATCACCTCGGCGGTGACCTCGACCTCGGCCTCGAGCGTTCCCGTCCGCGAGCGCAAGCGGGCCGGCGCACCGTCAGTGAGCCCGTAGCGCTCGGCGTCGGCCGGGTTGATGTGCAGGGTGCAGCGCGGCTTGCCCCTGACCAGGACGGGCAGGTTGTGCATCCACGAGTTGTTGGAGCGCAGGTCGCGCCGCCCGATCAGCACCGGGCCATCGGTGGCACGCTCGAGGGCCGCGCGCAGACGGGGTACATCGTCAACCAGGATCTGCGGCGCGAGCTCGACCTGCCCACCGGCGGTGCGCAGCGCGTCGGGCAGCCGCGGCTTCAGCGGCCCGAGATCGATCCCGTGGGGGGCAGCCTCGAGATCCTCCAGCGTCAGTCCATAGGGACCCGCGCGGAGCATGAGGTCGAGCAGGCGCTCCGGGCCGACGCGTGGCTCAAGCGCGGCCATCACGGAGTCGGCATCCCGGCCGGACAGCGGCGAGCCGGCCGTGTCCAGCTCGCGGGTGACCAGCGTGCGGGCGATCCCCTCATCAAACGTCTCCAGATCGGCGTCGGGCCCCAGGCCGGCGGCCACGGCGGCGAGCCGCAGGAGCGTGATCCACTCGTCGGGAACCCCCGCCGCCGCAGGGAGCACGGGCGGGGAGTAGTGGGCGACGTTGCGGACGGCGAACATGTAGAGAGCCAGGTCGTAATGCCCGCGGCGCAGCGGCGAGGGAGCGGGCAGGATGACGTCGGCGTGCCGGGTCGTCTCGTTGACGTAGACGTCGAGGCTGACCATGAAGTCGAGGTCCTCGAGAGCCGCGGCGAGCCGGGTGCTGTTCGGGGTGGAGACGGCAGGGTTGCCCGAGATCGTGATGAGGGCCCGGACCTGACCCGCGCCGGGTGTCTGCATCTCCTCGGCCAGGCAGACGACCGGCAGCTCGCCGAACACCTCGGACAGGCCGCGCACGCGGCTACGGAAGCGGCCAAAGCGCGCCCCACGCCCGCGCCCGGGCGGGCCGGCCGCGTTGCTGTGCCCGGCGGCGGCGCAGGGGAACATCGCGCCCCCCTCGCGATCGAGATTGCCGGTGAGGATGTTGAGCACATCGACCAGCCAGCTGGCCAGCGTGCCGAACTCCTGGGTCGTCGTTCCGATCCGCCCGTAGACCGCCGCCCGGGGCGCGGCGGCGAGCTCACGGGCCATCCGGCGGATGTCCTCGGCCGCGATCCCGCAGGCCACGGCAACCGCCTCGGGGGTGAACGGAGCGGCCAGCGCGCGGACCTCATCCAGGCCGGCGAGCAGAGCACCGATCCGCTCACCGGGGTCGGCCAATCCCTCGCCGAACAGGACCTCGACGAGGGCGAACAGGAGCAGGGCATCGGTACCCGGGCGGATGAAGTGATGCTCGTCGGCCGCCGCGGCCGTCCGGGTCCGCCGGGGATCGATGACCACGAGCTTGCCGCCGCGGGCCCGCAGGGCTCGCAGCCGGCCGCGCATGTCGGGGGCGGTCATGAGACTTCCGTTGGAGGCCAACGGGTTGGCGCCCAGGATGAGCAGGTGCTCGGTGCGGTCGACGTCGGGCACGGCCACCGTGGTTGCGCTCCCGAACATGAGCGCGCTGGCCATCTGCTTGGGCAGCTGATCGACGCTGCTGGCCGAATAGATGTTGCGCGTGCCGAGCGTGCGGTTGAGAACCCGCGTGTAGAGCAGGTTGGAGAGGTTGTGGGCGTTGGGATTGCCCAGATAGACCGCGACGGCATTGCGATCCCGAGCCAGGATCGGCGATAGCCGCGCGTCGATGAGGGCAAAGGCCTCATCCCAGGTCGCCGCGCGAAACCCGTTGCCCTCGCGAATCAGCGGCGTGTGCAGGCGGTCGGGATCCTCGTGCAGGGCACGCAGCGCCGAGCCCTTGGGGCAGATGAAGCCGTGACTGAACACGTCCGCGTGGTCGCCCCGGATCGAGGTCACGCGCTCGCCGTCGAGCTCGATCTCCAGCCCGCACGTCGCCTCGCACAGCGGGCACGTGCGATAGGCGCGGCGGGGAGCCTCGGTCGCCATGGCCCGACACCATACGGGGTCGTAGACACGCCCGGAACGAGCGGCGCGCGCCGCGGCGCGTACACTGCCGCCGCCGTGAGCAAGGGCGCACGCGAGGCGATCTCCGACTGGCTGATGCTGCTGGCTGCCCCGATCCTGCTCGTGTCGCTGTTCCTGGTCTGGAGCCACCAGTTCTCCCGGCCCTTTTTGGCTCGCTATGCCCGTCTGCCCGTGCTGGTCGGGGTGCCGCGCGACCCCACGGCCTGGCAGGTCTACTCGGTGGCCGACGTCTTGCTGGCTGTGCTCGCGCTCGGCTTGCTCCTCGTCGCCCTGCGGGGCGCGCGGGCCGGCCGCCTGGCCGTGCTGCTCGGACTGGGGGTCGCGCTGGCCTTCGTCATCCATGCGCTGGCCGTGCCACCGACCAGCGGGGCTGACCTGTTTGACCCCGCCCTTCACCCCCCCAACTACACGCCGAACCATCCGGGCTCGGGCGGGGGAGAGGTGGTGGCGATCATCGCCCTCGTGATGGGCACCGTGGGGGTGCTCGTCTCCTTCACGGCTGACTGACGCGACCGGTGGCCGGGGCGGCGGCTCCTATGTTTAACCCGAGTGTCTGTCTACCCCGCCGAGCGCCGCCGCGAGCTTCCAGACGAGCCCGGCGTCTACCTGTTCCGCGACCAGGGCGGCAAGGTCATCTACGTCGGCAAGGCCAAGTCCATCCGCAAGCGCGTCGCCTCGCACTTCTCCAATCCGAGCACCCGGGCGGGACGCGAGATCCTGGAGATGATCGACCAGATCGAGGCGCTGGTCGTCCACACCGAGTCCGAGGCGCTGCTCGTCGAGCAGAACTTCATCAAGCAGTACAAACCGCGGCTCAACATCCGCCTGCGCGACGACAAGTCCTATCCCTACATCGCGATCTCCCTGGACGAGGATTTTCCCCGCGTCTACTTCACCCGCGAGCGCCATCGCCGTGACCGGGCCTACTTCGGGCCCTACTCGAACGCCAAGCGGGTGCGCTCCACGCTCGAGGTGCTGGGCAAGGTGTTCATGTTCCGCTCCTGTGAGGGCTCCGAGCCGGGGCGCCGCAGCGGCTCGCCGTGCCTGGACTACTACATCAAGCGCTGTGAGGCGCCCTGCGTGGGCTACGTCGACAGGGAGCAGTACCGCAAGTCGATCGACGGGGTGATCGCCTTTTTGTCCGGCCGCTACAAGGAGATCGAGCGCCGCCTGGAGTATGAGATGCGGCTGGCCTCGGCCGAGCAGCGCTTCGAGGACGCTGCCCGGGAGCGCAACCGCCTCCGTTCGATCCGCTCCCTGCTCGAGCGCCAGCGGGTGGCCCACGACGGCGCGGGATCGCTGGACGCCATCGCCGTGGCGGTGTCCGACGGAGAGGCCAATGCCCAGGTCTTCCAGGTCCGCGATGGTGTTCTCTCTGACCGCCAGAGCTTCTACCTCGACAATGCGGCCGGAGAGGATCTGGCCACCGTGGCCGAGGCGTTTGTCCTGCAGTACTACGCCAGCGCGATGTCCGTCCCCCCGCTGCTGGTCGTGCAACGGGAGGTTGACGTCAATCCGGCGCTGGCCGAGGCACTCAGCCAGCGCCGGGGCGGCACCGTGGAGATCCGGGCCGCCGAGCGCGGGGACAAGCGTCGCATCCTCGAACTGGCCGAGCGCAATGCTCAGCTGGCCATCGACCAGGAGAAGCTGCGCTCTGAGCGTCGGCGCCAGCAGCGGGTCGAGGCTCTCGACGGGCTCCAACACGCGCTCGGCCTGGACACGGTGCCCCTGCGGATCGAGTGCTTTGACATCAGCACGCTGATGGGCACCAACACCGTGGCGTCGATGGTCGTCTTCGAGGGGGGCGCCCCGAAGAAGTCCGACTACCGGCGCTTCAAGGTGTTCACCGTCGGCGATGGGCAGACCGGGGGGGAGAACGGCGGCAACGGGGACTACGGCCCCGACGATTTCGCGGCCATGGAGGAGATTCTGGGTCGGCGCTTCGCGCGGTGGGAGCAGCAGCGCGATGTCTCGCCCCATGACAAGGACTACGACCCGAGCTTTGCGGCGCTGCCCAACCTCGTCGTGATCGATGGCGGCAAGGGCCAGCTGTCAGCGGGGGTACGTGCGCTTCAGGGCTTCCGCGACCGCGGCGTGGTGATCATTTCGCTGGCCAAGCGGATCGAGGAGGTCTTCATTCCCGGCCGGGAGGCGCCGCTGCTCCTTGAGCACGACACTCCGGAGCTGCAGCTGCTGCAGCGTGTGCGCGACGAGGCGCACCGGTTTGCCATCACCCACCATCGGATTCGTCGCGACCGGGCCATGACCGCCTCGGTCCTGGACGGCCTCCCCGGCGTGGGTCCCGCGCGCAAGCGGGCCCTGCTCGCTCATTTCGGGTCTCCGGACGCGATCCTGTCGGCCTCCCGCGAGGAGCTGGCCGCGGTCCCGGGCGTGCCCGGCAAGCTGGCCCGCGAGGTGTACCGGGAGCTGCACAGAACCGGCGTCTGACCGGCCGGCCGCACCCGCTGCGCCCGCGCCTCAACGGTGGCGGGCCAGAGGTGTACCGCCGGCCCCGCTCGGCGCGGTGAGCAACGCGGCACTCGCCGCCGGTACCTGGATCGTGTAGCCGCCCGGGCCCGGCGCCACGGGACTGGTCTGCGGCGGTCCGGGCAACGTCCCCGTGCTCGTTTCAGCCCCGAAGGTCTGGCCGCCGAGCGTCACCCCCGAAGTCGAGCCGGCGCTGGGTGCCTGCAGGGTCTCCAGCGATGCGCTCTGGGTCGGGCCGGGTACGGACACCGTGACCGTGTGGGCATTGGCCGTGTCTTTGTTGATCACGGTCACCCGGACGGTGCCGGCGCGGTCCTGTGTGGCCCAGATCTTGACCGGCCCCCCGGGCGAGCCGACCTTGAGCCGCCGGGCGCCGGCCGGAAACGCCCGGGCGAACATGAGCAGCCCGTAGTACTCGGGGTGCACGTCGGCCTGCCACTGCCCGCTCGGGGTCTGCGCGGGGCTGAAGAGCTCGTAATGCGAGCCAGGAAGCATGTGGAAGTTGACCCCGTCGACGCCGGCCCCCTCCAGGTTGAACAGAGTGTCAAGCGCCCACAGGGCGGAGGCAAAGGTGTCGCTGACCCCGGCCGCGCCCTGGCAGGAAGCGGAGTTGAGCTCGGTGAGGCGCAAGGGACGGTGATGGGCATGAGCGACCGCGGCCAACCGGGTCACGCCGCGGGCCAGCGTGCTGGACGAGCTGTCGGCCAGGAGGCTGGGGATCGTCGGATACCCCGTGGCCGACGGGTCGGTCACGCAGGCCCGGAGGGGATAGCGGTGGTAGGTGACCAGCTTCAGCCCGCGCTCGGCGGAGATGAAGCGTCCCAGTCCGCTCATCCAGGCCGGGCCCGAGGTGGCGGGGCCGGCCAGGGGCAGCCGGGGCAGACGCTTGCTCCAGTGGCTGAATTCCTTGGTGTAGTCCTTGAGCCCGTAGCGGCGCCCCCGGGAGCGATGCAGGTGGCCGCGGCGGTCGCGGTACCACGGGAACACTCCGTACAGATCGGGTTCGTTGCCGATCTCCAGGGCCTGGATGTAACGCGAGCCGATCCCGTGGAGGAGCGCCCGACCCTCAGCCGCGGCGATCGCGGGCCGGCCCGCCTCGAGGTTGATGCCTAGGATCAGCTTGGCCCGGAGGTCGGCGGCCAGGGCGCGGGTCGTGCGCATCCAGCCGGCGTTGAGCGGGTAGTAGATGCCCCCCGGGGCGTGCGTTCCGGGGATCGGCCACCAGGTCCCGTCGGTGCTGTCGCCGCCGATCCGCACCACGGGGGTGCCGCTCGGGGTCATGCCTCTGAGCAGGTTGACCAGCACGGGGTCGACGGCGCGCGGGTCGCGCCCGGTGTACTGATGAACGGCGCGGTACTCGAACGACACGCCGAGGAAGCCGCCGGGCATCGACTGGCCGATCAGCCGGGTCGTGACCGTGGCCGAGATCGGGTCGGCGAGGGCAGGAGCGGAGGCAACGGTTCCCGGCAGGAAGGGCGAGAGGGCCGCCGCCACGGCGATGAGGGTGCGGCGGCCGGGCACCGGGGCATGGTGGCACACCGACCCGGGGCGCCGATGCCACCCCGGTTCACGTCGGAATCCCACCCCTGTCCGCGTAGATGGGCAGAATTGAGTGTGGATGGAGACCTCAGCCCTCACTGACCTGGTCTTCATCACGGGGTTCTCGGGGGCGGGGAAGTCCACGGCCATGGCCGCGTTCGAGGATGAGGGCTACTTCTGCGTCGACAATCTGCCCGCGGAGATGATCCGCTCGCTCGTCGAGCTGTTCATGCACGCCGGATCCAAGGTGGCCAACGCCGCGGTGGTCTCTGATGTCCGCGGCGGAAGCTACTTCGGGGGGCTGGCCGAGATGCTCGATGGGCTGCGGGCCACCGGGACGCGCCACCGCGTCCTGTTTTTGGAGGCCGATGAGCAGACGCTGCTCACGCGCTACAAGGAGACTCGCCGCCGCCACCCCCTCTCGCCTCGCGGCAGCGTGGCCGAGGGCATCGCCCGCGAGCGCGAGCTGCTGGCCCCGCTGCGCGAACGGGCGGATGTCGTGATCGACACCGGTGGGCTGACGGCGGCCATGCTCCGGCGCAAACTCGCCGACGAGCTGCTGCCCAGCCGCAGCCCGGGCCGCCTGGCTGTCACCTTCCAGAGCTTTGGCTTCAAGTACGGTCCCAGTCGCGATGCGGATCTGATGTTCGATGTCCGCTTCCTGCCCAATCCCCACTACGAGCCCGACCTGCGGCCGCTGACCGGACGTGACGTGCGGGTGGTCGACTTCATCGACGCCAACGGAGAGCTGGAGCGTTTCTATGCCCAGCTTGAGCCGCTGATCGATTACCTATTGCCCCAGTACCGGGCCGAGGGCAAAGCCCATCTCGTGGTCGCCATCGGTTGCACCGGCGGGCGCCATCGTTCGGTGGCCATCGCCGAGCACCTGACCAGCCGCTACGACGACGCGAAGGGCCTGCTGGTCGAGGTCGTGCACCGGGATATGACGAGGCCGGCGTGATCGACCATGTCGGCTTTGAGGTCACCGACCTACCGCGCGCAGCCCGCTTCTATGACGCGGTGTTCTTCGCCCTCGGAGCCCGCCGCATGCACGAATCGACTCATGCCCTCGCCTACGGGACCAACGGCCCGCTGATCTGGTTCGTGACCCGCGGACTCCCGCCGGGGTCCAGCTACGGCCATCTCGCCCTGCAGGCCAGCGGCAAGGCCGCGGTCGACGCCGCCCACGCCGCCGGCATCTCCAGCGGCGGGTGCAACGACGGGCTGCCCGGCCAGCGCCCGCAGTACGGACGGCGCTATTACGCGGGCTATCTGCGTGATCCCGATGGTCTGCGCGTGGAGGTCGTCTCGCGGCGGTGAGGGTTCGAGGGGACTTCACCAAGAGGGTTCGGCGAGAGTTCAGATAGCCTGTCGCCAGCCGGCCCGGACGTACGCGGGGCCGGCTCTCTCGTGACGTTGGGCGGACGACTGGAGGCAGGACGCATGGCTGTACGTGTGGGGATCAACGGCTTCGGCAGGATCGGACGCAACGTGTTCCGGGCCGCCTACGAGCGCGGGGCGGACATCGAATGGCTCGCCGTCAACGATCTGGTCGACCCCAAGACGATCGCCCACCTGCTCAAGTACGACTCGACCTACGGCCCGTTCCCGGGGACGGTGCAGGCCACCGAATCCGGCTTTTCGGTCGACGGCAAAGAGATCCGCGTTCTCGCTGAGCGCGACCCGGGCGCGCTGCCGTGGGGAGACCTCGGTGCCGACGTCGTGATCGAGTCCACGGGCCTGTTCACCGATCGCGAGAACGCCGCCAAGCACATCGCCGCCGGGGCCAAGAAGGTGGTCATCTCGGCGCCGGCCACCAACCCCGACACGACGGTCGTGCTCGGCGTCAACTTCGATGAGGCCTACGACCGCGACAACCACGAGGTCATCTCCAACGCCTCGTGCACCACCAACTGCCTGGCCCCCATCACGAAGGTGATCCACGACACGGTGGGGATCAAGCACGGCCTGATGACCACCATTCACGCGTACACCGCCGACCAGCGCCTGCAGGACATGCCCCACAAGGACCTGCGGCGGGCCCGGGCGGCGGCGGTCAACCTGATCCCGGCCTCGACCGGCGCCGCCAAGGCGATTGGACTCGTCATTCCCGAGCTCAACGGCAAGCTCAACGGGTTCGCCGTCCGGGCTCCGGTGCCGACCGGCAGTGTGGTCGACCTCACCGTCGAAGCCAGCCGCGAGACGAGCGTGGAGGAGATCAACGGCGCACTCAGGGCCGCCGCGGAGAGCGGCCCGCTCAAGGGCCTCATGGTCTACACCGAGGATCCGATTGTCTCCTCCGACATCATCAAGAACCCGGCGTCGTCAATCGTCGACTCGCAGCTGACGGTGGTCATGGACGGGACCATGGTCAAGGTCATCTCCTGGTACGACAACGAGTGGGGCTACTCGAACCGCGTCTCGGATCTCGTTCAGCGACTGCTGTGAAGACGCTCGCTGACCTGGGCGAGCTGGACGGCCAGCGCGTCCTCGTCCGGGTCGACTTCAACGTACCTCTCAAGGACGGCCAGGTCAGCGACGACACGCGGATCCGGGCCGCGCTGCCGACGCTGGCGAACCTGCGTGAGCGCGGGGCTGCGCTCATCCTCGTCTCGCACCTGGGTCGGCCCACTGGGATCGATCCGGCGCTGTCGCTCACACCCGTCGCTGCCCGCCTGGCGACGTTGATCGGCGCCGATGTCCCCATCGCTCCGCCGGGCGTGGGCGACGACGTGGCGGCTATGGCCGCGTCGCTGGACGGGGGCCACGTGCTCCTGCTCGAGAACATCCGCTTCGAGCCCGGAGAGACCAAGAACGACCCGGACCTGGCAGCGGCGCTGGCCGGCCTGGCCGACGCCTACGTCAACGACGCCTTCGGCACCGCCCATCGGGCCCATGCCTCCACCGAGGGCGCGCCGCGCCTCATAAAACGGCGAGCGGCCGGTCTCCTGCTGGAGAAGGAAGTGTCGACGCTGACCCGGCTGCTCGAGCAGCCCGAGCGACCGCTCGTGGCCCTGCTCGGTGGCGCCAAGGTCTCAGACAAGATCGGCGTCATCACGTCCTTTCAGGCCGTCGCCGACACGATCCTCATTGGGGGCGCGATGTGCTTTCCGTTCCTGGCCGCCCAGGGCCATGACGTCGGCGCCTCGCTCTGCGCGGCGGAGGACGTGGAACTGGCCCGGCAGGCCATCGAGGCCTCGGCCGGCGCCCGGGCCTCGATCGCGCTGCCCAGTGACCTCATCGTTGCCGATCACTTCGGCGCCGACGCCGAGCCGCAGCGGCTCGACGGAGTCGACGTTCCGGAAGGCCTGATGGGTCTCGACATCGGTCCGCGCAGCGCCGAGGCCTACGGCCAGATCATCGTCACCGCGGGCACCGTGTTCTGGAACGGGCCGATGGGCGCGTTCGAGCTGGAGCCCTTTGCCTCCGGCACCCGGGAGGTGGCCCGCGCCGTCGCCGCGGCCCCCGGCGTGACGGTGGTCGGCGGTGGTGATTCCGCTGCCGCTCTGGTCCAGTTTGGCTTCGAGGATGACGTAACCCACCTCTCGACCGGTGGAGGCGCGGCCCTGGAGCTGATCGAGGGTCACCGGCTTCCGGGGGTAGAAGTACTGTCATGAGTCCTGAGCGCACGCCTTTGATCGCCGGCAACTGGAAGATGCACAAGACCGTTGAGCAGGCCGAGGAGTACATCCAGGCCCTGCTGCCGCGCGTCTCCTCGGTCCAGCGTGCCGAGATCGCGATCTGCCCGACCTTCACCGCGCTGCAGGCGATGGTCGATTCCACGCGGGGCTCGCGGGTGGCCATCTACGCCCAGAACATGCACCAGGCGCAGGAAGGCGCCTTCACCGGCGAGGTCTCCGCCCCGATGCTCACCGAGGTCGGCGTGTCCGGGGTCATCCTGGGTCATTCCGAGCGCCGCCTGTTGTTCGGTGAGACCGACAAGGCACTCGCCCAGAAGGTGCCCGCGGCGCTGGCGGCCGGTCTGTTGCCGGTGCTGTGCGTCGGCGAGACCGAGGAGGAGCGCGAGCGCGGCGACACCGAGCGCAAACTGCGCCACCAGGTCCAGGAGGATCTCGCCCGGCTCGAGCCTGAGCAGCTTGATCAGGTGGCCATCGCCTACGAGCCCATCTGGGCGATTGGGACCGGGCAGGTGGCAACGGCCGAGCAGGCGCAGGAGGCGATCGCCTTCGTTCGCGCGCTCGTGGCCGATCGCTGCGCCGAGGCCGCGCAGCGCACCCGGATCCTCTACGGCGGCAGCGTCAAGTCCGAAAACGCCGCTGAGCTGCTCGCCCTACCCGATGTCGACGGTGCGCTCGTGGGAGGAGCGAGCCTCGACCCTGAGTCGTTTGCGGCCATCGTCGCCGCGGTGGGATGAGCCGGCCGTGAGCGTCCCGGCGCGCGGGGTGAGCGTCGTCCCGGGACCCGAGTCGCTGCCCGTAGAGCGCGCGGCGCTGATTGTCCTTGATGGTTGGGGCATGGCCGAGCCGGGGCCGGGCAACGCCGTTTCGCTGGCCGCAACGCCGGTATTTGACGAGCTGTGGGACTCCGAGGCGTGCTCGACGACAACCCTGATCGCCTGCGGTCGGGCCGTCGGGCTTCCCGAGGGGCAGATGGGCAACTCGGAGGTCGGACATCTCAACCTGGGGGCGGGGAGCGTGGTCAGGCAGGATCTGACGCGGATCGACGCGGCGGCGCTTGACGGAGGATTTGGCGCCAACGAGGTCCTGCGCGACGCGCTCACCGGCTCTGAGCGGGTCCACATCATCGGTCTGGTCTCGCCCGGAGGAGTGCACTCGAGCATCGTCCATCTGCGGGCGCTGATCGATCTGGCCGCGGAGCTGGGCGTCAAGGACCTGGTCGTGCACGCCTTCACCGACGGCCGCGACACCGGCCCCGAGTCCGGGGCAGGCTTCATCGAGGAGGTGGAGGGATGGATGTCCGTGGCGGGTGTGGGCCGGATCGGCTCGGTGACCGGGCGCTTCTACGGCATGGACCGCGATCAGCGCTGGGACCGAGTGCAACTCGCCTATGACCTGCTGGTCCACGGACGCGGCCAGTACTCGGCGGACTCGGGTGCCGAGGCGGTGCGCGACGCCTACGCGCGCGATGAAACCGACGAGTTCGTGCGGCCGACGACGGTGGGAGACGAGGCGATGATCCGTCCCGGAGACTCCGTGCTGGGCCTGAACTTCCGTCCCGATCGGATGCGGGAGATCACCCGCGCACTGGCTGACCCCGGCTTTGACGAGATTGATCGCGGAGGCACCGAGCCAGTGCGGCGGTACGCGATGATGACCGAGTACGAGGAGGGTTGGCCCTACCCGGTGGCCTTCCCCCCGGAGCATCCCCCGATCACCCTGCCCGCCGTGATCGCCGCCGCCGGCGGGTCGCAGCTGCACGTGGCCGAAACGGAGAAGTACGCCCACGTGACCTACTTCTTCAATGGCGGCGAGGAGGCCCCCTTCGAGGGCGAGCGCCGCGAGGTCGTCGCCTCGCCCCGTGATGTGGCGACCTACGACCTCAAGCCGGCCATGAGCGCCCCGGAGGGCGCCCAGGCCTTCATCGAGGGGTGGCAGGAGATGGCGCCCCGGTTTGGGATCATCAACTTCGCCAACCCCGACATGGTCGGTCACACGGGCGTGATCCCGGCCGCGGTGGAGGCCATCGAGACCGTCGACCGGTGCCTGGGCGAGGTGGTGACCGCCGTGCACAAAAGCGGCGGTGTCTGCTTCATCACGGCCGATCACGGCAACGCCGACCACATGCTCGAGGACGACGGCAGCCCGAACACGTCCCACTCGCTCAACCCGGTTCCGGCGATCGTCACGATCGGCGGGCTCAAGCTGCGCTCGGGCGGTGCGCTGGCCGATGTCGCGCCGACGATTCTCGCCCTGCTCGGGATAGATCAGCCCGCCGAGATGACCGGCCAGTCGCTGCTCGGTCGTCTCTAAGACGTGCTGCTCTGCACGGTTTGTCGCTCTCTGCAGCGGATTCTTGACGTTTGAGCATCTTCGGAGTGGGTTCCTGGGGACGTGGCGGATTCTGGTGCCCCCAACGGGATACGTAGATACGCCACGTCGTCTGCGGAGCTGGTCCGGCCAAGAATCGCCCGGCACGGCCGAGCATGGCCGCACGGCCGAGAATGGCGGCCGCACGGCAGGCGGGCTCCTCCTCCGTACGGGATCAGGACCCGGACTCCCGTCGTCAATTCCCGGCAGCAGGCAATGAGAAAACTTGACAGTAGTGGACTGAGATTTCATAATGGAGAACGTGAGCAGTCCACCACTCTTCAAGCGAGGTACTCAGATGGCACTCATTCGCTGGGAGCCGGCTCGTGAACTGGGGACGATCCAGAACGAGATGAACCGGCTGTTCAACACCTTCTTCGACACGCCGAACGCCGCGCAGGCCAACGGCGGGACGCAGCGTCGCTGGATTCCGGCCATGGACCTGGTCGAGAGCGAGGGAGAGTTTGTACTCAGGGCCGACCTGCCGGGCCTGACCGAGAGCGACGTCAACATCGAGCTCGAGGACAACATCCTGTCGATCTCCGGCGAGCGCAAGGCCGACGAGGAGTTCGGCAAGGACGGCTACTACCGCTTCGAGCGAAGCTACGGCGCGTTCCGGCGCTCGCTCACCCTGCCCGAGGGCGTCGACCCCGAGGGGGTCAAGGCGAGCTTCAGCCACGGAGTCCTCGAGGTCCGGGTTCCGAAGCCTGAGGAGCGCAAGCCGCGCAAGGTGGCGATCAGCGTGGGCGGTTCTGATCCGAAGACGATCGAGGGTTCGGAGACCGCCGGGACCTGAGTCCTCACGGTTGCCTGCGGCAGGCAGTCCACGGCCCCGGGTCGCAGGCGCGATCTGGGGCCGTCCACGTTGACGGGCTCCGCAGGGCGCGGGGCCGGCGTGCGAAGCTGGGCTAGCGCAGGATGCCGGTGTGGCCCAGGGAGTAGCTGCCGGGCTGGGGCCAGACACAGATCCCGTGCGGGCCGTCGCCCACGGGGATGGCGGCCCGGAGGTGGCCGGTGATCGTGCTGATCGCGTAGACGACACCGTTGTAGCGGCCGCTCAGCCACAGGGTCTTGCCGTCGGCCGACACGCCGCCCATGTCGGGGCTGGCCGGCAGCGGAAGTTGCCAGGTCTTGACGATCCGCTTGGTCTTGAAGCTGACGACGGAGATCGATCCCGCCTGCCGGTTGGAGACGTACAGGTATTGGTCGTCGCGCGATGGATAGAGACCATGAGCGCCGGCACCGGTGTGCAGGAAGGCCATGACCTTGAAGGTGTTGGGGTCGATCTCCCAGATCCCATCGGCCGCCTGATCGGCCACGTAGAGCGTGCGCCCGTCGGGGGAGAGCTTGACGTCCTGCGGGCTATTGGTGCCATCTCCGAGCTTGAGAACCCCGACCACCTTCTGGGTCTGCAGGTCGACCTCGATCATGCGGCTGGCGAACTCGCAGCTGGCGTACAGGTAGCGGCCGTTGGCCGAGAAGTCCATGTGGTCAACGCCGGCGCACATCGGCACCGACAGCGAATGAACGAGATGCATGGTGGTGGGATCGCGGAAGTCCAGGCGCTCCATCCGCTCGGCGACGACGATGGCGTAATGGCCGTCGGGCGTGAAGTACAGGTTGTAGGGATCCTCGACCGGGATCGGACGACCTGGCCGCCCGGTCACTGGGTTGAGCGGCGTCAGGGTGTTGCCGACGTCGTTGTCGATGTACAGCGTCTTCAGATTCCAGGCCGGGGTGACGTGCTGCGGCTGGGCTCCGGTCGGGAACTGAGCGATGACCTTCAGCGTCCGCTGGCTGATGACGGTGACGTTGTTGCTCAGCGTGTTGGGGACATAGACAAGCTGGCGATCGCTCTTCACGGTTGGGCTCAGGTCACCCGGCTGCGTCCCCGCGTAGACGTTGCTGGCCGTTGGTCCCGGGGGTCGGGTTCCGCTGTGCGCCCCGCCCTGCTGACGGCTGCTGGTGAGCGCCGGGTTGTGGCGATTGGGCGCCGATCCGCCCGAGCCAAGCACGGCGATAAGCGCGACGATGAGCACCACCAGGCCGGCCAGGGCGGGCAGCAGACGGCGGGCACGGCGCTCGCGCGCGCGGCGCGAGGCGGGCGGCCGGTGAAGGGCCGGCATGGGGCGTGGTGCTCTAGTCTGGCGGGCTTGCTTGGATCTCTTCATCACGACTCTTCTCGCCGCCCCCAGACGCGGTCTCGCGCCAGGATGACAGCAACACCTCGTACGTGGGTCGGTGCCCTGCTCGGCCTTGCGCTGACCGTCGCGGGCTGTGGTTCCAGTGGCTCCACGACGGCCTCGGGGGGCCAAAGCGCAGCGCATCGCAGCAAAACGACCCCTGCCCACCGCGCGGTGGCCGTCGGGCCGAAGCAGCTTGCGTACCGTACGCTGTTCTCGCTTCCCGCGCCCCTTCGTGACCCGGCCACCGCACCGGTGGGAACGGCGCAGGCGGCACTGCTCGGCGGCCTGGACTCCGCCGACACGTCTACAGCCGAGATCCAGGTCATCAGCCCACGCGGGGTCAGCTACACGGGAGCGCTGCCTGTCGCCCAGCACGACGCCCAGGCGGCGACCTTGGCCGGTCAGGTCTACGTGTTCGGGGGCGGCAGCCTCAGTGAGCTCAATCACATCGTCGGCTTTGACCCGAGCGCCCACACGGTGCGCTCGGTCGGGGTGCTGCCCAGCGCCTCCTCCGACGTTGCCGTGACCCAGATCGGCAACACCGCCTACGTCGTCGGCGGATACGACGGCGCCAGCTATCTGAACACCATCCTGGCCTGGACCCCGGGCGGGTCGGCCAAGGTGGTCGGCCACACTCCGGCCGGGCTGCGTTATTCCGCGGTGACATCGGTCGGCGGCAAGGTCATCATCGTCGGCGGCTCGACCCCCGCCGGGGCCAGTCGGGCCATCTACAGCTTCGACCCGGCGACCGCCCGGCTGACCACGATCGGCCAGTTGCCCCAGCCGATCACGCATGGCGGCGCCGCCACCCTGGGTCAGTTCGTGTATCTCGTGGGTGGACGCGGCGACCTGGTCAGCCAGACGACGCGCAACGTCTGGTCGATCAATCCCGCCACCGGGGCGGTCAAAGCGGCGGGACGGCTGCCCCGCGCGCTGTCGGACGCCGGCGTGATCACCGTCGGACAGGGGATCGTGGTGGCCGGCGGCTACACGGGCGCGACCACGCTGGCCGGCGTGGGCGAGCTGATCCCCGGCGCCGCGTAGCTGGGGCCGTCGGCCCGCCTACCCGTGACCGTTGCGGCGCTGTACAGCGAGCACGTAGTCAACGACCGCGTTGAGGTCGGCCTTGCTGAGCGGGTGCTTGACCGGCATCTCGGCCGTGAACTGGACCAGGACCGGCCGGCGCAGATGAGCGCCCAGGAGATCGCCCCCCTGCTGCTTGGCTGAGCTGTGTCCCGACAGCGAATGGCATGCCATGCAGTCGCGAGTAAAGAGCTCGCGGCCGGAATGCCAGGCCGGGGCCAGCAGACTCGACGAGGTGGACGGGCGGCCCGGAGCGGAGGTCGACCGCGACGAGCCCGACGATCCGCAGCCGGCCAGCATCAGGGCCACGGCGACGAGCAGAACGGCCGCCTTGGCCCCCGGGACTGCCCAATGGCAATGCATCTCCCGGAGCCTACGGCGACCGCCTGGATAGGGTCTGGCGCCGTGTTCTCCATCCATCAGCGCGATCCCGCCACCCGGGCTCGCCGTGGCACCCTGCATCTCGCTCATGGGACCGTCGAGACCCCGGCGTTTGTGCCGTTGGCCACCCGCGGCTCGGTCAAGTTGCTTGAACCGCGCGATGTCGAGGCCCTGGGCTACGAGATGGTGCTGGGCAACACGTTTCACCTGTTCCTGGCCCCGGGACCCGAACTGGTGGCTCAGCTGGGCGGTTTGCACGAGTTCATGCGCTGGCCACGGCCGATCATCACCGATTCGGGCGGATTTCAGGTCTTCTCCATGGGCCACGGGGGCGTGGCCGATGAGATCAAGGGACGGCGAGCGAGGCCAGGCCCCGGTGATCACGGCCCCGGTGGTGACGGCCCCGGTGGTGACGGCCCCGGCCGCGCGGGTCCCGGCAGCCCGAGCGGCAGCATTCTGGCCATCGAGGAGGCGGGGGTCCGTTTCCGCTCCTATGTGGACGGGGGCGAACGGTACATGGGCCCAGAGACGTCGATGGCGGTGCAATCCGCTCTCGGCTCGGACATCGCGCTCGCGTTCGACGAGTGCACCCCGTTTCACGTCACCCGGGACTACACGGCGTGCTCGATGGAGCGCACCCACCGCTGGCTTGACCGCTGCCTGGACTGGCATCGGCGCCACGGGCCCGAGCATCAGCAGGTCTACGGAATCGTCCAGGGCGGGATCGAGCGCGACCTGCGCACGATGTCGGCCGAGCGCGTGGCGGCCAGCGGCTGCGCCGGCGTCGCCATCGGGGGCTCCCTGGGCCAGGACAAGGACCAGATGTACGAGGTCGTCGACTGGGTGACCACCGATCTGGAACGCGTCGCTGGCGGGCGCCCTCGCCACCTGCTCGGGATTGGAGAGATCGACGATCTCATCGCCGGCGTGGAGTTCGGCATTGACACCTTTGACTGCGCCATGCCCACACGCCTGGGCCGTCACGGAATGGCGCTCGTCCCCGACCCCACGCGACGCTGGCGCGTCGACCTGGTCAAATCACGCTGGCGGGAAAGCCCTGAGCCGATCCTCGATGGCTGCCCATGTCCGGCCTGCGCCCTCGGTTACTCCCGGGCCTACCTGCAGTATCTCCTGCGCGCGCGGGAGCTGACCGGAGCACGGTTGGTGACGCTGCACAACCTGAGCTTCATTGCCCAGGTGATGACCGACCTGCGAGAGGCGATCGCCGCCGGACGGCTGGCCGAGACGGCAGCGGCGCTCCGGGCCGGGGCGGCGCCCGGCACCGCTACTTCGTGTACTGGTTGATCAGACTCTGGACCTGCTGCAGCGCCGACTGGGCGTCCTGGCCCACGATCCGCTGGTAGTGGATGACCGTGTTTGAGGTGCTGTTGGCGATGGCGATGGCCGCAATGACCACGATGAGCAGCACGACGGCCAGTACGAGCAGCGCCAGGCCACGCCGAAATCCACGACTGTCCCGGGGCGGCGGCAGCGGAGCGGCGGCGGGGCGCCGCGCGTAGTCGGGCTCGGCCCGCCGCGGGGGGCGGCGAGCCTCGACCGGGCGTGCGGCGCGTGTCTGAGCGGTGCGGGGGGCCGGGCGCGGGGTGATGCGCGTGGCGGCGGTGGCCTCGTCCTCGCGCTCGACGATGCTCGTCGCCGCTGCCGTGGGGAACTGCGGCGCTCGGGCGGGAGCAATCCCGCGGGCGCCTTCACGGAGCATGTCGGCCAGTTCCAGGGCGTCCCCCGGGCGCTCGGTCTGGTCGATGGCCAGTGCGGCAGCGACGGCCAGGGCCAGGCTGTGGGGCACCTGGCGGTTGAGTTCGTCCAGCGGCGTGGGCGCCTGACGCTGTTGCTTGAGGGCGAGTTCTGAGAGCGAGTTGGCCTCATAGGGCAGCCGGCCCGAGATGAGCTGGTAGGTGACCACGCCCAGCGAGTAGAGGTCAGCGCGTGGCCCCGCCTCCTCGCCCCGGGCCTGCTCGGGTGCCAGGTAGGCAGCGGTACCGAGCACTGAGCCAACCTGGGTGATGCTGGACTGGTCGGTGGCCCGGGCGATTCCGAAGTCGGCCAGCTTGACGGTGTCACCGTCGGAGACGAGCAGGTTGCCGGGCTTGACATCGCGGTGAATGACCCCGTGACGATGGGCGTACTCCAGCCCCCGGCAGGCCTGGGTGACGATATTCAGTGACCGCTCGACCTCGAGGTGGCCCTGGTCGCGCAACAGCTCCGCGCACGAATTGCCCGGCACGTGCTCCATGACGATGAAATGCTGGTGATGGCCGGCGTCAAAGCCGAAGTCGAACACCTGCACGATATTCGGGTGCACCAGCCGGGCCGCGGCCAGCGCCTCGCGCCGGAAGCGGGAGACAAAGTTGGCATCGTCGGCCAGGTGGGCGGCGAGCAGCTTGATGGCCACGTAGCGCTCGAGCCGGTTGTCAAAGGCCAGATGAACGGTCGACATACCACCGACGCCGATGCGGCCTTCGATGCGGTACCTGCTGGCGATCGTGGTGGTGCCTGTCATGTGCCTGGTCTGATTAGCCGGCGGACCCGGCTCCGTTGCCGTTGCCGCCTCCGTTGCCGTTGCCTCCGCCGAGGGGCGCGCCACCGCCGTTCGATGTCGTACTACTGGTACTCGAACTGGGCGGATTTGTTGCAGTGCTGGTGGTCGAGCTGCTGGTGGAGGTCGAGCTCGGAGTCGATGTCGTGCTCGGGGTGCTCAGCGTCGTCGAGGCCGATGAGGAGGTCGATTTCGTCGTGCTGGTCGAGTGCGAGCAGTCTTTCGCGGCGAGCTGGCTGATCGTCGCCGCACCCTGGCCGAGATTGCGGACCAGCGTGGTATTGACGGTGGCGGGGAGGGCGGCGACCTGCTTGCTGAAGGCCTGCGCCGCGGTCTGGGCGGTACCGCACTGGCCAGCGGCAACCGCCGAGGAAACCGAGTTGAGCTGGGCGTTGAGGTTGTTGGCCTGACTGGAATCGAGCAGGCCGTTCTGGCCGCCACAGGCGACCACAAAAGCGACCGCGAAGCCGAGGCCTCCGGCCAGGAATGCTCGCGAGCCATTGCCCATCCGGCGTTTGACTTTAGAGGCTGTCCCGGTTGCCGTGACGTTACGTCCCGGGGGCGGCACACGGCCGCCGGTAACGGCCCGTTACTGGCCGTAGAGCAGGCGCTCGGCCAGGGAATCCGGCAGCCGAGCGGCCCGGATGGCCGCCGCCGCACCGTCAATGTCGTACTCAACGCGGTGATAGACGGCGGCCCAGCGATCGAGGTCCAACTCGAGCCAGGCGGCCCGGGGATCCCCGTCCCGAGGCTGGCCGACACTGCCGGGATTGACCAGCCATTCGCCCTCGCCGAGGTCGAGCTCGGTGCCATCTGGGCGCGTCTCGCCCGTGGCCGCCTCACCGGGAAAGCGGGCGAAGGACAGGGCGACATGGCTGTGGCCGATCAGCGAGATCCGGCTCGGCTGGGCGTCAAAGCAGAGCTCGGCCTGCAGCGGCGAGAGGACGTACTCCCAGACCGGGTCCCGGGGGCTGGCGTGGTAGAGCCCGACCGTCTCGTCGAGGTTGGACGGCTCGAGGCTGTCCAGGTAGGCCCGGGTGTCGGAGCTGATCACCTCCTGAGTCCAGGTGGCCGCCAGCGCGGCACCGCGGGAAAACTGCTCGAGCGGCAGCGTGCCCCGCACACCGAGGTCGTGGTTGCCGGCCAAACAGATCGCCGCGTGCTCGCGGGCCAACCCGACGCAGGCGTCGGGATCAGCCCCGTAGCCGACCAGGTCACCCAGACACCAGAGCTCGCGGCACTCGGCCCGCTCGATCGCGTCGAGCACGGCGTCGAACGCCTGACGGTTGCCGTGGATGTCTGAGACGATCGCGATCCGCATGCCTACAGTCTCTCTGGTGAAGGCTCTTACGCGCGCCCCGGCCCTGCTTCCGCTTACCCTCGCGGCGGCGACCGCGGAAGCGGCGCGCCGTCTCCTCAGCCCCCGCAGTCAGGCCATTGAACCGTTTCCGGTAGCGCTGGAGCGCTACTTCACTGCTGAGGAGATCGCGCGCGGGCGAGGCTTCGCTCGGCCGCAACGCGCGCTCTCGCTGGTCCGGACGGCCGTTGATCTGGTGGCGCTCAGCGCGGTCGTGGCTCGGCCACCGGGTGGGCTCCGTCGCGCTGGCCGCCGCCCGATTCTCGGCGGGGCCGGGGCCGCCGCCGGCCTGTCGGCGGCGCTCGTGCTGCCCACGCTGCCGCTCAGTGCGCTGGCGCGGCGCCGGGCGATCGCTGTCGGGCTCGACACGCAGTCCTGGCGAGGCTGGTTCGCCGATCTCGGCAAGGCGCTAGGCATCCAGGGCGTGCTGGCCGCCGGCACGGGGGCGGCCATCGTGGGCCTGACCCGGAGCCGCCCGCGCACATGGTGGCTGCCGGCCGCGGGCGGCTCGGTGGCCTTCGGCGCGCTGCTGGCCGCCCTGGCTCCGGTTGTCCTGGAGCCGATCTTCAACGACTTCACGCCGCTGCCTGAAGGCCAGACGCGCTCTGACGTGCTCGAGCTGGCCCGGCGAGCCGGGGTGAGGGTGGGGGAGGTGTACTCGATCGACGCGAGCCGCCGAACGACGGCGGCCAATGCCTACGTGTCCGGCCTGGGCCCGACCAAGCGGGTCGTGCTGTTCGACACGCTGCTCGATCGCTACTCCCGCGATGAAATCCGGCTGGTTGTGGCCCATGAGCTGGGCCACGTCCGGTATCGCGACGTTCCGCGCAACGTCGCCTACGCCGCCCTGGTTGCGCCCGGAGCGGCACTGGCCGTCCAGCGGCTGAGCTGGATTCTCAGTCCCGAGCGCAGCACCCCGGCCGCGCTGCCGGCGCTCGCCCTGGCCACGGCCCTGGTCAGCGCTCCGCTGGGGGTGATCGGCAACCGCCTGTCGCGCGCGGTCGAGCGCCGGGCCGACCAGTTCTCGTTGGAGCTGGCCGGGGCGCCGCAGGCCTTCATCTCCTTCGAGCGGGCGATCGCCCTGCAGAACCTGGCCGACCTGGACCCGCCGCGGTGGGTCGGTCTTCTCCTGGCCAGCCATCCGACGACGCTCGAGCGGATCGGTGCCGCCGAGGCGTTTGCCGCTGCCCCGGCCGCCTAGCCGCGGGGTGCGCGCAGGACCACGACGCAGTTTTGGCCCCCGAACCCAAACGCGTTGGCCGCCGCCGTGCGGATCTCGGCCGCGCGTGCGGTCAAGGGCACATAATCCAGGTCGCACTCCGGGTCGGGCGTGTGCAGGTTGATGGTGGGAGGCAGTACGCCATCGCGCATGGCCAGCACGCAGGCCATCACCGAGAGCGCGCCCGCGGCAGCGATGAGATGCCCGGTCATCGATTTCGGAGAGCTGATCGGCACGCCGCCGGCGGCCGGGCCGAGAGCCATGTGGACAGCCCGCGTCTCGGCGGCGTCGTTGGCCCGTGTGGCCGTTCCGTGGGCACACATGTAGTCCAGCTCGTCCGCGCCGACGCCGGCGTTCGCCAAGGCGAGCGCGATGGCCCGAGCCGCGTGGACTCCGGTCGGCTCGGGCGCACTCATGTGGAAGGCGTCCGCGGTCAGGGCTCCGCCGATGATCGAGCCGTAGGTCTGCGCCCCGCGGGCGGCCGCGTGCGCGGCCGACTCGACGACCATGACCACGGCGCCCTCGCCGAAGACGAAACCATCGCGGTCGGCGTCAAAGGGGCGGCTGGCCAGCTCGGGCTCGTCGTTGCGCTCGGAGAGCGGGCCCATCTTGGCCAGGCCGGCCAGGATCGTCTCGGTCAGGCCGGCATCGCTGCCGCCGGCCAGGACGACGTCGGCCTCACCCGTGAGGATGAGCCGCCGGGCATCGAGCAGGGCCGCGGTACCGCTCGCGCAGGCCAGCGCGCTGGCGCAGACCGGACCGTGGAGGCCCTGGTCGATGGCCACCTCGCAGGCGGCCATGTTGGCAATCATCGACGGCACCCAATACGGGCTCACCGCGCGCATCCCGTCGACGGCCATCCCGCGCACGTTCTCCTCGGTCTCGGGCAACCCGCCGATCGCCGTGTGGATCAACACCCCGGCCCGGTTGGCGTCATCTCCATCGAGTTTGAGACCGGCATCATCCATCGCCTCGCGGGCGGCCACGACGGCCAGCTGCGAGAACCGCGCCGTGCGGCGGGCTCGCTTGGGCCCGAGCTCGGTCACGGGGTCAAACCCCCGGACCTCGGCGGCGATCCGCACCGGCAGGGCCGAAGCGTCAAAGCGCGTGATCGGGCGAACCCCGGAGCGGCCCGCGACCAACCCCTGCCAGGTCTCGGTAGCGCTGTTGCCGAGCGGCGTCAGCGCGCCGATCCCGGTGATCACCGGGTCCCCCGGTCGTGATCCCGAGCTCACGGAGCCTGCCGACGCCCGGGCCGCGGGGTGCGTCGTGCGCTCAGGTCCCGGCGGAGGGCGGCGGCGCACCGCCTCCCCACTCGGGCAGGCTCTTGATGCCCTCGCGTGTCTGCCACTTGGAATAGTTGTCCTGCATGGCGTCGATCAACTCGCGCATGAAGCGCGGAGACAGGTTGATGCGGGAGACGACGACCCCGGGCACCTCCTCCTCCTCGACCTCATGGTCAACGCGCGCGAAGGTGAGCGTGAACTCGTAGTCAGAATGGCTGACGTTGGCGAAGTTCGAGTACACGCCGGCCATGATCTCCGGCGAGAAGTGAATGTTGATGTGGCGCTCGGGCTGATTGGAATCTTCCATATATTCGTAGTATCCCACCGTGCGCATCGTCGTCGTCGCCGTGGGGAGATTGCGTCCGCCGTTCGCCGACGACGTTCAGCACTACCAGAAGCTGCTGGCCGGGCACACCCGGCTCGAGCTGATCGAGGTCCGCGAGGACGAGCAGGTCGTGCGGCGGCTGCCCGACCGGGCGTTTGTCTCACTGCTGGATCGCGGGGGAGAACGGCCTGACTCGCTGGCCTTCGCCACGTTTCTCGAGGACCGGCGGCGGAGTGGACGCGACCTGTGCTTCGTCATCGGCGGCCCCTTCGGGCTCGAACTCGAGGACGTCGATCACCGCCTCTCCTTCGGAGAACTGACCCTCCCGCATCAGCTCGCGCGCGTCGTGCTGCTCGAGCAGCTTTACCGCGGGCACAAGATCCTGGCCCGGGAGCCGTATCACTATTAGGCGGCGTTGATGAGCAGCAGCAGCAGCGAGTACCCGGGACGGCGGCGCGCGCTCGAGCAGCGCACGCGCTCGCGTCGCGAGGTGCGGATGTTCGCCCGTCGCCTGGTCATCCTGCTCGTCGCGTTGGTCGCGCTGATCATCCTCGGCACACTGGCCTTCTGGCTCACCGAGGGCTCGTCCGCCGCGTACTCGTTCGTCTGGACGCTGGACACGGTGACCACCCTGGGCTCGATCCCGGATCCGCACGACGTCGCCGGCCGCACTGTCGTCGTCGCGCTCGAGGTGTTTGGCATAGGTACGCTCTTCTACGGTCTGGCCACGGTGGCGGAGTTCTTCGTCTCCGGCCAGCTCAGCGGCCTGCTCGACGAGCGGCGGACTCAGCGCGTGATCGACTCCTACTCAGACCACTTCATCATCTGCGGCTTCGGTCGGGTGGGACGGCAGGTCGCCCGTGACCTGCGTCAGGCCGGTGTACGCCACGTGGCCGTCGACAGCGACCCGGGTCACCGTGAGCTGGCCGCTTCGATGGGCGTGCGCTACATCGAAAACGAGGCGGCCGACGACGATGTCCTGCGCAAGGCCGGGATCCAGCGGGCTCGGGCGCTGATCGCCTGTGTGGATTCCGACGCCGAGAACATCTTCATCGCTCTCACCGCCCGGGGACTGTGTCCGGATCTGCTGATCGTGGCCCGGGCGGCGGCTGAGGACAGTGAGAAGAAGCTGCGCCAGGCGGGTGCGGACCGGGTCATCTCGCCGTACAAGACCTCGGGCTCGGAGATGGCCCGCACCGCTCTGCACCCTCAGGTCGGAGGTGCGATTCAGGTCGCCGACTACCGGATGGAGGAGATCGACGCCACATCGGGCAGCCAGGGGGTCGGCAAGACGGTCGAGCAGGTGCGGGGGGAGGCGGTGATTGTCGCCATACGCCACACCGACGGCCGGCTCGAGCCCCAGCCCGCCCCAGGGGCGACGATCGAGGCCGGCGACATGCTGGTGGCGATCGGCAGCCCGAGCTCCCTGGAGCAACTCGAGAGCGCCTTTCAGCCCGTCGTCGTGCCCAGCTCATGACGCCGCCCCTGGTGCAACTGCGGGCGGCGGTCGAGGCGGCCGCGGCCGCGGTCCGGGGCGGCGACGGCGAAGCGCCCGTGCAGCTCCGCGTCGAGCGCCCCAAGCGGGAGAACCAGGGCGATTACTCGACCAACGTGGCCATGCTGCTCGCGCCCAGTCTGGGCGAGCCTCCGCGCGTGATCGCCGAGCGCGTGGGGGCCGAGCTGGCCTCGACGCTGGCCGGCGAGCTGGCCGGCTGGGAAATCGCCGGCCCGGGCTTTCTCAATCTCACGTTGTCCGATGACTGGTATCGCGGGGCGACGCGGGCGGTGCTCGATGCCGGCGATCGTTACGGCGCCGATGCCGTGCAGCGGCCCGAGCGCGTGCTGCTCGAGTTCGTCTCGGCCAACCCCACCGGTCCGCTGGTGGCCGCCAATGGGCAGGCCGCGGCGTACGGTGACGCCCTGGCCCGGATCCTCTCGCACTGGGGCCACCGGGTCCAGCGCGAGTACTACTTCAATGATGCCGGCGGCCAGATCCGCCTGCTCGGCCAGTCGGTCCAGGCGCGCGCGCGCGGCGACGAGATCCCTGAAGGCGGCTATCAGGGCGAGTATGTGGCCGATCTCGCTGCGGCGATCCCGAACGTCGAGTCGCTGACCGTCGAGGAGGCCGCGCATGCCGCGGTCGAGATCGTGCTCGGTCAGGTCAAAGCCACCCTCGAGCGCTATGGCGTCCATTACGACCGGTTCTTCAGCGAGCGCACCCTGCACGAAGGCGCGCCGTCGTACCTGGACCGGGCGCTGGAAATCGTCGCGGAAGGCGGCAACAGCTACCACTCCGAGGGTGCTCTGTGGCTGCGCACGACGGCTTTTGGCGATGACAAGGACCGGGTGCTGCGCCGCTCGGACGGCGGTCCCACCTACCTGGCCGCCGATCTGGCCTACCTGCTGGAGAAGTCCGAGCGAGGCATCGAGCGTCAGCTCCTGCCGGTCGGCGCCGACCATCATGGCTACGTAGCCCGGATGAAGGCCGCCTTCGCCGCCCTCGGCGGTGACCCCGATCGCCTGGAGATGCCGATTCTGCAGTTCGTGCACCTCGTCGAGGGCAGCGAACGCGCGGCGATGTCCAAGCGCCGCGGCGAATTCATCCGGCTCGATGAGCTGCTCGACGAGATCGGAGTCGACGCCACCCGCTACTTCATGCTGCAGCGCTCGCACGACCGGACCGTCGATCTCGATCTCGACCTGGCCAAGCGCCAGGACCGCGAGAACCCCGTCTACTACATCCAGTACGCCCATGCCCGGATCGTCACCATGCTCGGCAAGCTGTCATCCGAGCGGGTGCAGGCGGCACTCGCTTCGGGCACCGACTGGGGCGACACCGAGCTGCATCCGGCCGAGCGGGCGCTCATCAAGGCGCTGGCGGCGTTCCCGGACGAGGTTGCGGAGGCAGCGATCAAGCGCGGCCCGCACCGGATCGCCGCCTACGCGCTCGAGCTGGCCCAGGAGTTCACGGCCTTCTACCGCGACTGCAAGGTCGTCGGATCCCAGCCGGAGCCGGTCGAGTCCTTCCGGATCGCGCTCTCGCAGAGCGCGCGCCAGACGATCGCGCTGGCCCTGAGCCTGCTCGGGGTCTCCGCTCCGGACTCGATGTAGCCGGACTCAGGCCTGGCGGGCGAGATCCTCGCGGAGCCGTCGCTCGTCCTCGGGGTCGAGCGGCCGGGAGGCCACCGCCATCGGCCCCGCGGCCGCGAGCCGGGTTTTTCGCCGCCAGCGGGGCAGCGTGTAGGCGAGAAAGGCGACGCCGATGAGCAGGACGGCCGGGGGCAGCACGTAGATGACGAGATTGAAGCCATGGGCCGGTGGCTTGGCCAGGACGGCGGGCCCATAGTTGGCCACGAGGTTCTTCTCGATCTGTGCCTTGGTCAGACCCTGGGCGATGAGCTGCCGGATGTAGTCTCGTTCGGAGAACGCCTGCGGGCTCTGCGCGACGGCCAGCGGCTCGTGGCACGACACGCACATGACGTCGTTTTGCACCTGGAGAAACTGGGCCCGGGACCTGGCGGCGCCGTCCGCGGCCTGGGTCAGGGGAGCGGCGGCCAACAGAGCGGCGCTCAGGACGGCAAGCGCGATCCGGCCACCGACATGGCTCATGACCGCTGCGCCAGGATTGGCGGCAGGGTCTTCTTCAGCCACGTGCCGTTGAGCTGATAACGACGCAGGGCCTGAATGCGACCCTGGCGATTGATGACAAAGGTCTCCGGAACCCCGGTCGTCCCGAACGAGCGCACGAAGTTCCCGCTCACGTCGCGGAGCACCGGATAGGTGATGTGCTCCTGGCGGACAAATGCCTCGGACGCCGATGTGTTGTCCAGGTAGGTGACGCCGAGGATGGTGGCGTGATGGGAGCTCAGAGACCGCTCGGCCTCGGCCAGGATCGGGGCCTCGGCCTTGCACGGGTCACACCAGGAGGCGAATACATTGAGGACGACGACCTGGCCGCGGTAGTCGGCCAGGCTCTTGCGCGATGAGGAACCGAGCACGGGAAGCGTCACACTGGCGCTCGGCGCAGCCGGGAAGGTGCCCCGGGCGACGCTGGCGTCGATCGATGATCCGGCGCTCTGGCTCGAGACCCCGAAGGTGAGCAAGCCCAGCAACGCCACGGCGGCAAGCGCGATCAGACCGGGAAGGATGAAGCGCGGCATGGCTGGCCAAGATTAGTACTCCGCCTGCCGGGCCGACCCTGTCGGTGCCGCGGGCTCCCGGCCGTCCGGTCGGGGTACTGTGCGCGGAGAGCGCTCGGCTTAGAATGGGCCCCTCATGCGGTGGTAGCTCAGTTGGTAGAGCGTCGGCTTCCCAAGCCGAAGGTCGCGGGTTCGACCCCCGTCCGCCGCTTTCGAAAGGCATGCCGGGCAGGGGTGACTCCCGGGCATGGACACGGGGCCATCTCCGCGCGAATCAGGCCTGAGGGTCCGGCTCCGAGCACTACCGGCGAGTCGTGTAGGCAGCTCTGATGAGGGCTTATGAGGTTCGCGACCGAGCCGCGCTGCGTTCGCTCCTCTTTCTCGCAAAACGAGCTTCCAGCCGGCGGGGCACGTGGTACTCTGACCGCCGGGACGGACAGGCTGCGCCAGCCGGCGAGATCGCCGGGGGCCGGCGATGAGAGGGAGAGAATGCGCAGGCGTCTGCTCGTCGCCGCGATGGCGTACGTACTGGTCGGTTGCGGCGCGATGGTCGCGGCTGACGCGAGCCAGGCGGCGGCCACCTCGCCGACCTCGCCAGTCAACCTGTCGACGCCGATCCATTTCTTCGCGGGCGCGGCGCGCGCGGGAGCGACCGTTCTCGCCGGCGATGCCCGGTTCGAGGTTCTGGGCAGCGGCCTGATCAGGATGGAGTACTCGCCGTCCGCGAGCTTCGAGGACGCCCCGACGGCAAACGTCCTGAACCGCCGGTTCGCTGTGCCCCACTACCGGGTGCGCCGCAACGGCGGGTGGCTGACGATCTCCACGCATGAGACGACGCTGCGCTACAAGCTCGGATCCGGTCCCTTCGGGCCGGCCAACGTGTCGGTGACGGTCAAGCGATCCGGCGGCTCGACGGTGAGCCCACAGTGGGAGAGCGAGTGCCCGTTCGATCAGGTCTGCGACGCCGGCGCCGCCGCGCTGACCGGAGCCGCCAACATCGAGACCAACCACGCTGCCTACCAGAGCATCGCCGGGTTCATCGGCGGGCTTGGCCAGGGAAACCAGGCGGGTGCCGAGTGGACGGTTCTCGGCGCGCCCGCCGGCCATGCGGCAGTCAGCGTGCGCTACTCCAACTACATCGGCGCGCTGGGCGGTCCCGCGCCGCGCACGATCGATCTGACCGTCAACGGCACCACCGTCAAGACGCTGACCCTGCCAGCGACGAGCAGCTGGGACACGTGGTCGACGGTCACCGCCGACGTCAACCTGACGGCCGGGACCAACAAGGTGGGGGTGACGTGCGCCGCCGGCGACAGCTGCAACGTCAACGTCGACACCCTGTCGGTGGCGCCGGCCGGAGGGTCGGCGCCGACCAAGCCGCCCATGGGCTACCTGGGCGGCTACACCCGGGGCTTTGACACCGCCACCTACGGCTCGCCCGGCTACAGCTGCCCAGCGGGTACGCCCACCGCGGCCCAATGCTCGGCCGCTCTGCCCGAGATGCATCCCGGCATCCTCGACCGGGCGGGCTATCGGCTGCTCGATGACTCCCAGACAGCGCTCTGGACCTCCGACGGCTGGGTCGCCGAGCGACCGCGCACCGGCGACGTCCAGGACGGCTACCTGTTCGCCTACGGCCACCACTACAACGAGGCCACCCGCGATCTCGAGCGCCTGACGGGGCCCTCGCCGCTCCTGCCGAAGTCGACGTTCGGGGTCTGGTACTCGGACTATCACGCCTACAGCACCTCCGACTACGAGAATGCGCTGATCCCGGCCTTCCGGGCAAATCGGGTGCCCCTCGACACCCTGTCGGTGGATACCAACTGGAAGTCGCCCAACGACTGGAACGGATGGGAGTGGAACACCTCTCTCTTCCCCGATCCCCAGGCATTCCTGACCTGGGCCAAGCAGCAGGGCATCCAGGTCACGCTCAACGTCCACGCGAGCATCGCCAACAACGACCCGAAGCTGGCCGCCACCCAGGCGCTCGCGGGCGGCTCGCTGGCCGACAGCTCGTGCTTCAGCGGAGCCTGCAAGGTCTGGGACTGGAGCAGCATCCGGCAGGCCGAGTCCTATTTCGCCCTGCATCAGCCCTTCGAGTCCCAGGGTGCATCGTTCTGGTGGCTGGACTGGTGCTGTGACTCCTCTACGGCCTCGCTGCCCGGGGTCACGCCCGACAACTGGATCAACCACCTCTACGCCGAGGATCTGGCCAACAAGGGAGAACGCGGATTCGTGCTCTCTCGCATCGGCAGCTCCTACCAGAACCCGGACGAGGTCTATCCGGCGGGCCCGTGGGCGGGTCATACATCGACGCTCGCCTTCACCGGCGACACGTGGGGGACCTGGAACACACTCGGCCTCCAGGCTCAGCTGGCCGCCGACGAGGCCAGCATCGACGAGCCCTATGTCAGCCATGACATCGGCAGCTTCCTGGGGCCGCCGCCGGGCACGCCCTCCGATGATCCCGACCTGTACACGCGCTGGGTGCAGCTCGGAGCCTTCCAGCCGATCCTGCGGCTGCACTCCTCAAACGGCAATCGGCTGCCATGGCAGTATCCGCCGCCCGCGGACTCGATCGCCGCCGCCTTTTTGCGACTGCGCGAGGCGCTGGTGCCCTACACCTACACGCTCGCCGCCGACGCGGTCAATACCGGTGGCTCCATCACCCGGCCGCTCTACATGGACTACCCGGGCCAAGCGGCGGCCTACGACAACCCAAGCGAGTACCTGTACGGCTCCGACGTCCTGGTCGCGCCGGTGACGTCGGCGGGCACGTCGAGCAAGGTGTCGGTGTGGTTCCCGCCCGGCAGGTGGACCGACTGGTTCACCGGAGCCACCTTCACCGGCCCCTCCCAGCAGACGCTCACGGTTCCCCTGGATCGCATGCCGGTGTTCGTCAGGGCCGGTGGGATCATCCCCGAGCAGGCCGCGATGAGCCACGTTGGCGCCGATCCGCGCGCTCCCACGACGCTCCGCGTCTACCCGGGGCGATTCGGCCGCTTCTCGCTCTACCAGGACGCCGGGACGGGCAACGGCTACGAGCACGGCCAGGACAGCCGCACGGCAATCACCACCTGGTCGGGTTCGGCCTTCAGGCACGGGCGCGGCTCCTCCACGAACGTTGAGATCGGCCCCAGCCGCGGGCGCTACCCCGGTCAGCAGAGCTCGCGGAGCTTCTCGGTCCAGATCGAGAGCCTCACCAGGCCCAACCAGGTGCGGGTCGACGGGCGCCCGGTGCCCCGCTCGGGCCCGGCCGCCTGGAGCTATGACTCAGCAAGCCACACGCTGATCGTCCCGGTCACCGGCCTCGGCCTGTCGTCGAGCGCTCTGATCACCGAGCGCGGGGGCTCGCCGGTCGCCGCCGCCGAGCCTGCGGCGGTCGATCTGGCGATCGCGCCCTCGACGCCGCTCAGCGTCGATGCCGGATCGTCCACCACCGTGACCACGACTGAGCACAACAACGGGCCGGGATCGGCGACCCACGTCTCAGTGACCCTCACCGCGCCGTCGGGATGGACCGTCAAGCCGGCGTCGCCCGTCTCGGGCGGCGACCTGGCCGAGGGAGGATCGGCCACGCAGTCGTGGACGGTTACCGCTCCCTCGGGTGCGAGTTCCCCGGTGACCGCGAGCCTGCAGGCGCAGGCGTCGTACACGAGCGCCGGTCAGGCCGAGCAGGTGACGACCAGTCAGCAGGCCGGCCGCGCTACCGCGCCGCTCCCCCCGCCGGTGATCACGTCGTCGAGTCCGGGGGCGCCTGCCCCCGGGGACACCGTCACTCTGACCGGTCAGAACTTCGGCGCAAGTCAGGGCGCCAGCTATCTGACGCTCGTCCAGGGTGGGACGAGCTGGGGCGCGCCCTACGACGGTGCGAAGCTCACCATCACAAGCTGGAGCGACTCGTCGATCACGTTCCAGCTGCCGCCCAACAGCGGATCGTTCCCGCTCTCACCGGGCAGCGCAAGCGTAACGGTGACCGTGGCGGGGCAGACGTCGCCGCCCCAGACGCTGACCGTTGCCGGCTCGGTCGCGCCCACGCCGGCAATTACGTCGGTCCAGCCGTCGAACGCGCCGGCCGGAACTGCGATCACGCTCACGGGCACCAACTTCGGCGCCACCCAAGGAGCCAACAGCTACCTCACGCTCTCGCAGGGCAACACGAGCTGGGGAGCGCCCTACGACGGGGCGAAGGTGACGATCACGAGTTGGAGCGATAGGTCGATCACCTTCGATCTGCCCCCGGCCACAGGGTCGTTCCCGATCAGCCCCGGGACGGCGTCAATCACGGTGACGGCGTCCGGCCAGACCTCCAGCAGCCAGCCAATAACGGTTACCGGATAGCCCGTGCCCAAAGGTCAAGTAGTCCGGCCAGGTGCCGGCGCGCAGCGGTCCGATCTCCAAGCGCGTTTGCCGTCCGCGCGGTGGGCGCTGGTCGAAGCCGCCTGGAGTGCCGTCAAGCACCGGCCCGCCGCGCGCGTTCTCTGAACGCACCCGTGCCCGAGCTCACCGCCGGCGCCCCGCACGCACCAAGGGCGGCTGCGGGGATTTGGAGCGCCAACCGGGCAATCCGGCACGCCGAACGCGAACTCGCGCCCCAAGCCGAGGTGTCCTACCAGCAGTTGGTCAAAGACCAGCCCGGACGACCGGGGAGAAAAGTGGGCGCGAGCGCGACACTGGAGCGCGCATAAATGACGCCCTCGAAGGGCAAAGCTGCGCGGCAGACTCAAAGCTCCTGACGTCTGCGCTTCGCTACGTCGGTCACCCGCGCCCACCCGAAAAGCTACGCCTCACCCACCACCGCCGCAAGTCCGGCGCCGAGGCCGACTGTGCAAAGTGGGTCCAAAAACCGCTCGCGAGCAGCGCGTGAGGATCGGACAGGCCCGGACGAGTGCATGTTGGGAGCCCAGTCGTCCGGATGTCCCAGCCGAGCGCTCGGCGCTGATGGAGCGTTGGCGCCGGCGCGTCCTCTCACGCGAGAGGGAGAGCCAACGTCGCCACCAAGAGGTGCTTGCAACCAGACGGAACTTCGGTCTCAGCTAGCGGATCGAGACCACGGCACTCTGGCTGGCGGCGGCGCTCTGCGCCCCCATCTTCGACGCGGGACGGCAGGCCGGCGATGATGATCGCGTCCGGTCCGGCTGCTGGCGTCCTGGAGCGTTATGGATCGGCTCCACAACGTCTCTGGACTGACGGTTAGCCTGAGGCCGCTGGCGCCGCGCGCTCTGTCCTGCCCCACAGCGACGGTCCTCGAATCTGAAGGAGTGCGACTCGGCGGGACTTGAGACCTGCCGCGGCGCATGTGGTATGCAGGGCAGAGCGGGTGATAGCCATCGTTAGGCATGAGGTCGTGCCATTCTGCACGGGTGAGGTCGCGTCCGGCGGCTCGGCATGCGAAGCGCTCCCAGGTCCGCACGTCCGTCGGCCA
>JAXDGI010000051.1:0-13935 GCA_034665145.1 Solirubrobacteraceae bacterium | reverse complement strand
CCCGGGTCGGGTTCGGGACCTGAAGTCCCTCGCCGACCCAGCGCCCCGTGCGCCTGCTACATCGGGATCGCCTCGTAGACGTCGACCGCGCCGCCAATCTCGAGGACCGGGCAGCCCTTCGCGAGCTCGACCGCTGAATCAAGGCTGTCGGCCGACACGATCGAGTAGCCGGTCAGGCCACGCGAGCCGCCATCGCTGACCGAGCCGCCCGGGCCGGCCGTCTTCGCGGTCCCGGTCGCGGCGCCGCCGTCGACGACGGCTGAACCGAGCCCTTCGAACCACTGGCCCCACTTGGCGTACTGCGCGTTGCGTTCGGCCTCGTCGACGGCCACGCCGTTGCCGCCGCTGTACGCGAACATGTACTTGATCATCTCTGGCACCCTTTCGGTCGCGGCCGGCGCGGATGCCGGCCCTTTTGTGTGATGACGAACAGCCGACGCCCAGACGGACACGGCGGTCGAGAGAACGGCTAGGTGTGCTTCTGGGCGGCCGCCGGTCGTCCTAAGCGAGAAACCGGCAGCTCCGGGAAGGGAGCGCAGATGAAGTACGTACTGCTGAACTACACCAAGGCGGAGACGGCCGGGGAACGCCGGCCACGCGAGATGCACCCCGCTGTCGCCGCGGTCCTGGAGCGGCCCGATGTGAGCGGCTGGGTCCGTCTACAGCCGTCCGAGTCGGCCACGACCCTCAGGCTCGAGTCGCGAAAGGTGCTCTTGACCGACGGCCCGTTCGTCGACAGCAAGGAGTTCCTCGCCGGCGTGATCCTGGTTGAGGCTGAGAGCCTCGACGGCGCCCTCGCCATCGCCTCCGAGCTGCAGGAGCTCGACGTCACGGCGGCGATCGAGGTCCGGCCTGTGCTCGAGCAGGAGCTCAGCGGTGCTTGAAGACGTGTTTCGCGATCAGTGGGGACGCGTGCTCGCCACGCTTATCGGCGTTCTCGGCGACATCGAGCTCGCCGAGGACGCGGCGCAGGAGGCGTTCGCGACCGCCGCCGAACGGTGGCCGCGCGACGGTCAGCCCGTGAACCCGACCGGTTGGCTGATCGCTACTGCTCGCAACCGCGCGATTGACCGCATCCGGCGCGAGCGGACACTGGCGGCGAAGACCGAGCAGCTAAAACGGGAGCTGCGAGACGGATCGGGGGAGACGATGGACGAGACGGCGACGTTCCCGGACGCGCGGCTCGAGCTGATCTTCACCTGTTGCCATCCGGCGCTCGCGCTCGACGCGCAGGTTGGACTCACGCTGCGGACGCTCGGCGGCCTGTCGACCGAGGAGATCGCACGTGCGTTCCTCGTTCCGGTCGAGACGATGAGCAAGCGCCTGACCCGCGCCAAGCACAAGATCCGGGACGCCGCCATACCGTTCGCCGTCCCGCCCGACCACCTGCTCCCCGAGCGGCTCGACGCTGCGCTCGCGGTCATCTACCTGATCTTCAACGAAGGCTGGGGCGGCGGCCGCGTCGACCTGTCCGCTGACGCGATCCGCCTCGGCCGCTCCCTCGTCGACCTGATGCCCGACGAAGCCGAAGCGCACGCCCTGCTCGCCCTCATGCTGATCAGCCACGCACGCAGCGCCGCACGCTTCCCGGGCGGCGAGCTCGTCCTGCTCGACGACCAGGATCGGTCACTGTGGGACAAGCACCTGATCGAGGAAGGCCGGGAGCTGCTCGACCGCGCGCTCACCCGTCAGGGGAACGGGCCCTACACCATCCAAGCAGCAATCACCGACCTCCACCTCCGAGAGCCACGCAACTGGGAGGACATCGCGCTCCTGTACCAGCGGCTCGAGCACATCACCAGCTCGCCGGTCGTGACGATGAACCGCGCGATCGCCGTCGCCGAACTCGAAGGACCGCAAGTAGCGCTCGCCCTGCTCGACCAGCTCGAGCTCGACGACTACCGCTACTACCACTCGACACGCGCCGACCTCCTGCGACGCCTCGGCCGCGACGATCAAGCGCGCACTGCCTACACACGCGCCCTCGAGCTAACCCAGCCAGGGCCGGAGCAGCGGTTCCTTGAGAGCCGCCTCGCCGACCTCTCCCTGAGCGCCGAACACCAGTCGGACCCCCAGGGCTCAGCCCATTAGTCGCTCCGTGTGTCAGAGGAAGCGTGCTGGGTGGATGCGGGGGCCACTCCCAGCCGGGCGGCGAAGAATTCCGCTTCGGCGGTACCGAGGGGGGATATCGGGGGAGAGCCGCAGATCCATTCGCACATGATGCGGTGCCAGTTCGCGCCGGGGCTGAGCTGTCCAACGGTGGCCAGCGCCATGGCTTGCATCCGGCTGCCGAGTAGCGACTCCGCCGGAAGGGTTTCGTTGCGCATTAGATCCCAGTACGGCGAGCGGGGATCCCCGGCATGGGCGAGCAGGCCCGACACGTATTGAGGGGTCAACGTGACCGGCTCGTCGCTCGCGTACCAGGCGTTGAGCGCACGTACGTGATCAAGCACATGGGAGGGATCAAAGCGAGGATCGTGTGGCTCGAAAAAGCCGAGCGCGGCCAGACCTGCGTGCGCGCCCACCGCATCATGTTCCAGGCCGGCCCGAAGCACCGCGAGCTCCGATGTAACCCTGGACCGCGGCACCTGCTTGGTCATGCCGAAGTCCAGGAACGCGACTTTCCCATCGGGCGCCAGCAGCAAGTTCCCCGGCTGCGGATCACCCGAGAACTGACCAAAGCGGTAGAGCGATCCAAAGAAGAATCGAATGACGATTTCCCCCACCCGGTCGCGCGTGGTCTGGGGGGCCAGCTTGATCTGCTCGAAGTCGAGTCCGTCGATCCACTCGGTGACCAGCACCCGAGCGCAACAGAGGCTGGTGATTACGTTCGGGATGACGATGAACGGGTGCCCGCGCCATTGCCGCGCGAAGGCCCGCTGAGCCTGAGCCTCGTGCTCGTAGTCGAGTTCCTGGCTGATCCGCTCACGAAGCTCATCGGCGACTGAAGCGGGATCAAGGCCAGGAGCGAACCGCTTCGCTGCCCGCAGCACCAGTCCCAGATTCTGTAGATCGGCGCGCACGGTGCCGGCCACGTGGGGGTACTGCACTTTGACCGCGACGTCGCGGCCGTCGTGGAGGCGGGCACGATAAACCTGTCCGATCGACGCTGCGGCTGCAGCATCTGGATCGAACTCGGCAAACAGGTGCTCGATTCGGTCGCCGAGGTCGTGCTCGATCACCTTGCGCATCTCTTTGAAGGCGACCTGCGGCGCATGAGCTCGGAGCTCACCCAGCTTGGCCTGAAGCTGCTCCTGTTCATCGGGCGGCAGGCCCCACAAATCCCAGACCGAAGCCATCTGTCCGACCTTCATGGCCGGGCCTTTCATCTGCCCGAGCACCTCGACGACGTGGCCGGCGGCCTGGAGGCGTCGGAGTACGTCGGCATCGCGCCGGTCCTCCGGCGATCGCCCGAGGTTGGCCGCCCTGGCGGCGTACGCCCTGGCGACCTCGCCACCGAGCAGGCCAACGACCTTGGCCGTGCGCCGGAGGCGTCCGGTAGGGATTGATGTGGCGGGCTGGGTCATGACGTGGCCACCAGCGTGGCCTGCATGCCCGCCACCAGGAGCACAACCAGGGTCAGATACACAAGTCCGACGTAGAGCCGCTGCTGGGGGCCGACCTTGTAGTAAGCCTCCTGCTCCGATCCGCCCTCACGCCGCGCCCGTAGGCGTCGACTAACGTCAAGAAAACCGATCACGATGAAGATCAAGATCAGCGGGTTCCCGAACAGGACGGCGACCGCGACGAGGATGACGAGGCCGACCATCCACATGGCCGGGGCCATCGCAGCCATCGCCCGACCCCCATCGAGCGGGGTTACCGGAATCAGGTTGAAGAGGTTGAGGAAGAAGCCGGTATAGGCCAGGGCGTAGAGCACGTGAGCGTGAGTGACGACGGCCGCCAAGGCGACGACGCCCGCGCCGATCGTGCCAAGCACCGGACCAGCCAGGCCGACCCGCGCCTCGGCGAGCGCGTTGGTGCCCAGCGAGCGCGCCGAAATGACTGCGCCCAAAAACGGGACGAACATCGGTGCGCTGGCCTTGATCCCTTCCCGCCGCAGCTGGATCACGTGGCCCATCTCATGAACGAACAGGAGCACGACGAAGCCGGCCGCGAACGGCCAACCGAACAGCAGGCTGTAGGCGCCCACCGACACGAAGGCAGTGCCGGCCGTGGCGAAGAACTTCAGCTTCAGCGCGACCACGATCACCGCCTTGAGCTTCGCCAACACGGCGACCAGCGCCGCCAGGGCACCGGCCACCCGCTGGCGGACTCCCGACCTGCGGCCGGGACGGTCGACGTCGGTCCTGGTCGCCGGCCGGCGGGCCGTGATCCGCTGAAGGACAGCAGGCAGCCTCTCGGCGTCCACCCGGTGCGGTTCGCGGGTTCGATGCGTGTTCACGGCGCTCATGCTACTACGCAGAGTAGTCGATGGTCTCACGCCGGTGGGGTAGGCGTGGCTACGCATGCGTCTGCTCGACGACATGCCGGTAGCCGCGGGCCGCGTGTTCTTCTCGATCGAGCGCCGTGACATAGCGGTCGAACGCGACGCTGCGCTCCCCGCGCCCGGCGGTCTGCCATTGTCGATAGGACTCCCGCACGGTTCGGCTCTCCTGGCGCCAGTGCACGTAGCTGTCCATGACCGTGTCGAGAAGCGCGAGGCGGGTTTCGTCGTTCGCAGGTTCGGGGTGATGCTGCGGATTGCGAGGGGGTCTCTTTAGATTCATGCTCGCCACTCCTGGGTGGGGTTAGCCGATGAGTTGCCGTCTGCGACGCATCGTAGTAGTCAGTGTCTAGCTAGACGCCCACCCGCGGCTAACCTTCCCGGCCCCGGAGCCGCAGCAGACGGTCCGTGCTGAGTACTATGAAGCGTCGTAGATCACTCACACCCAGGAAGGACCCGCGTGCAGACTCATCAGATCAACGTTTCAAGTGCCCGCGACATCGTGCAGGAGATACGCCATGAGCTCTTCCAGTTTCCCGAGGTCCTGGATGTCTTCGTCACCGGCCGGCCGGACTGGCTCGTGGTCGTTTCGCGGGGCCGTCCGCGGCCGGGGGAGTGGCTGCGCGCGCTCCGCGCTGTCGGCTATCACGTGCCGGTCAGGCGACACGCCACGCACGCCATCCAGACCGATCGGCAAGGGGCGGCGGCTTGCGCCAGTACTGCGGCCCCCGGGTTAACCGCGCGAGCCCACGGCCAAGTGCCCGACTGCGCGTCCACCAGCGTCGTACTGGCGTCCGCGGTGCCAGCCGGACGACCATGACCGGTTCCGTGCCCCCCAGGAAGGACCGAGAGCGCGATCGTCGCCGGGCTGAGGCCGAGGCCGAGGTAGAGGCCCACGACATCGACGACATGCTCGAGGCGATCTCCGCCTATCGCCGTCGCGCTGGACGTCGTGAGGTGGGGGAGGAGCTCGCCGACGAGCTCATGTGCGGCAGCTGGGGCGACTAAGAGGCGGGGCGACCATGCGCCGGCCCCGCCCGGGACGATCCGGGCGGGGCACAATTACGCGCCGCCGTGGGTCAGACAGCGTGCCACTTCGACGTGGTCAGCGCCTCAGACGGCCGGCCTGACCCAACTGCGGCCGTCATTGGCTTTCGTCGTGCTCGCGATCTCGGCGGTCTCGGCGGTGATCGGACCGGGGCTCGAGCACACTGTGCACTACAAATCCGGCCACCTGCCGCCCGAGCGTCTGGCCGGCATCCTCGTCATAGCGGAAATGCTGTCCGGCGAAGATTCGGCTGTTCGAGGCTTCGTCAGCGGCCTGGGAGAAGCTGTTGAAGCTTCTCACGATGCCGGGGAGAGCCGGAGTGCTGAGCGAGAACGGGAACTGGTCAGTGCCCAGGAAATCCGCCAGAGCGGTCGCCGCGGCACTGCTGATGTCGGCATGGGCTCCCGGATAGCTCGGGTCGGTCGCCGTTGCCGAAAGCGGATTCCAGGTCGGATCACTGACGGCGTTCGGATTACCGGTGTCCGCCGCCTGGATCGCGGTGACGGGACGCCAGCGGTGGTAGGCGTACTTAGCGCCGTACAGAGCGATCACGCTGTCGGCGAGGCTGGTGTCGACCAAGGCGAACATCCGCGCGTTCTGGGCCAGGGAGTTGTGGAAGGCAGTGCCCGCCATCTGCGCGATCTGGTTCCAGACGTTCTGTACAGGTGCCGCACTCCAGAACCGCCCGATCGCCGTTTGGTCGGCGGTGCGGGTGAGGCTATTCATCAGGCCCAGTGATTTGACCTCGTTGAAGTCAGTGGCGTAGCGGGCGCTGGACACCGCTGGAGGGGGCCCGGGCCTGAACTGCGAACCGCTCCCGAGCGCGAACGGCTTGACCGCCGGCCACTGCGTGAATACCGGCTGCACGAACTTCGGCGGCGTCAACTGATACTCGCCCGGGGCCACACCCGGAGTGAACAGCCGGGGCGTCACCGCGGACCCGTCGGCCCGACGAGCGGCGAGGATTGTGTCGGCGGCGTCCTGGCCCACCTCAAGGCCCTTCTGCACCCGCCGGCCAGAGCCAACCTGGGCCAGCGACTGCTGATAGAAAGCGTCGATTGCCGATTGTTGGCTCGGCAGCAGGGCCAGCAGGCTGGTGCGGGCGGCGGCGGCAGCCGCCGCGTCAGGTGAGGCGCCACGAGAGGCGCGCTCGCGGAACAGGTACGACTCGTCCTGTCGCTCGATGGCATTCACGGCGTCATAGACCGCGAGCTGGGTTATGGCCATTGTGCGGGTCGGGTGAATCGTCGCCGGTTGGGCCCCGGGCGCCTGGAGCAGCCCGAGCATCTCCTGGTTCCACTGGATCACCTGGTCGGGCTGGGTCAGGCTCATGTGGGCCTGCTGCCGGTGTCCCTTCAACTGCCGGGCCACGCTCGTGCCGGTGAGGGCGAGAATCGTGAAAACGACTGAGACAAGTGCGGCGGTGCGTTTCATCGGGGTCCTCCTGCTGTTTGGTGAGGCGATTACTATGATGCGTAAGACTACATCGCATAGTATGTGAGTCTACCCCCTTCGCCGACGACCTTTGTGAGCAGTCGCAACCAACAGAAATTTCAGGCCCGGGCTGAGCGCTTGGCGCGGGAGGCGAACCTACGCGCGGCCGCCCGGCGTAAGCGACTCCGACGCGGGACCGCCACCTGCGTGGTCGGGCTGGCGGCGCTGGGGGCCGGCATCGTCGCCGTGGAAGCGGGGCCCAGCCCAGCGCCGGCCCCAGTGGTCCCAGCCGCGCGGCTGTCGCCGGTGGACACACTCGGCCGGCTCGCTTTTCCGGGGACGACCGGCCCGCTCGGGCCCGAAGGCGTACCGATCCCGGACGCGCCACCGCTGGCCGCGCCGTCGGCGGCCGCGCCGCAGGTCCCGGTGGACGGCATCCGATGCCTCGGGAGCGAGCAGCTCCTCTTCCATATCCACGCCCATCTGACCGTCTATGTCAAGGGCGTGGCGCGCCGGCTCCCGGGCGGCGTCGGGATAGTCAATCCTCAGGTATCGCAGACCCCGGTTGGGGCCTACCTGGGCGGTGGAAAATGCTTTTACTGGCTGCACACGCATGCGGCCGACGGCATCGTCCATGTCGAGTCGCCGGTCAAGCGGACGTTCACACTCGGCGACTTCTTCGACGTCTGGGGACAGCGGCTCAGCGGACGACAGGTCGGGCCGGTGACCGGGATGGTGACGGCCATCTACAACGGTCGCGCCTACCAGGGCAGCCCTCGCGACGTCCCCCTTGCCGCCCATGCCCAGATCCAGCTCGAGGTCGGGCGACCGCTCGTCGCGCCGGTCAAAATCACCTTCCCCAACGGCCTCTAGGCCCCGCCGTCAGCGAATCATCAGCGCGTGGCCGGGTGGCCCTCGGCCAACAAGGGTCAGGCGTCATCGGCATTGGCGGTGCTACTATGCGCAATAGTAGACGACTCGAAAGGAGATCTGGCCATGCGACAGCTGCGAGGGAACCCGGCCGCCGGTGTTCTGTCGGCCGTGGAAGCGGCCTGAGCCGTGGAGCCTCAGGCGATGGAGACAGACGAGCCCATTCCTCCGCCGCTTCACGAGCTCGAACAAGCCGTGATGGAAGAGGTCTGGCGGCGTGAGCAGACCTCTGTGCGGGAGGTGATGGAGGCGCTGAACGGCCGGGGCGACGCCGACCGCGCCTATACGACCTATATGACGATCATGTCCCGGCTCGACAGCAAGGGACTCTTGAGCCGCCGACGTGAGGGCAAGACCGACTTCTATCGGGCGGTGTACACGCGGGATCGCTACGCCGATCTACGGGCTCGAGCGGCAATCGATTCAGTGGTCGATCAGTTCGGCGACGTCGCCCTCACGCACATCGCCCGTCAGATGGCTCGCCTGGACCCACAACACCGCCGATCACTGCAGCGCATTGCCCGTGGGAGATGACATCAGGCATTCTCGGGTCTTCGGGCTGGCGCTCGCGCTGGGCGCCAGCGGGCTGGGTCTGACCGCAGCGGCTGTCGTCGCGGCCGCGGTCTCGGTGCACCAGGAGTCAGCCGGTGCGCCGCAACTCGCCCTCACCGGTATTCGCTTCACCTACCCCTCTGTGAATGGTGCCGCGGTGCTTCTGTTGACGCTCGCGATCCTGGGGACAACGGTTCTCAAGGTCGCGCTCGCGTCGACCTGGCGTCAACGCCGGGCCTATCGTGCTTTCAGGGCGCATGTCGGACCTATCGAGCCGCTGCGACGAGTTCCTGGGGTCAACGTGATCGCCGACTCGCACCCGCAGGCATTCTGCGCCGGCTACCTGCGACCGTCGGTGTACGTCTCGCGCCGGACCGTCGATCTCCTCACGGACGACGAGCTCGACGCCGTGCTCGCGCACGAACATCATCACCGACGACTCCGAGACCCGCTGCGGATAGCCTGCGGCCGGATCCTCAGCGAGGCCCTGTTCTTCATTCCCGTCCTGAAGTCGCTGGTGGCTCGCGAGGCCGACGTTGCCGAGCTGCGGGCAGATCATGCAGCTGTTTGTGCCCGCGAAGGCGGGGAGGCGACGCTGGCCTCGGCGTTGCTCGCATTCGATGAAAGCGGACCGGCCGGCTCCACCGGGATATCACCAGAGCGGGTGGACGCGCTGCTCGGCCAGCCGTCGCAATGGCGCCTGCCGGCCTGGCGCCTGGCCGCCTCGCTCCTGATTCTGGCGGCGTTGACGCTTCTGGTCTGGCGCGTCAGCCCGATGGCCACTGCGCACGCGTCCTTCAACCTGCCGGGCTTCTCCTCCCGGCCATGTGTCGTGGTGATGACCGTGCTTCCGTTTGCGGGCGGAATCAGGACGCTGACCCGGTGGCTGCGGCGAGGAGCACGCCGTTCGTCGCCCGCGCTACGCGGCATCTGACGGGAACATGCGGTGGGTTACGATTTGAGCACCGGATGGCCTTGACAACGGATAGCGAGCCGGCCGGGAGCGGGTCGGACGTGCCGTCTGCTCCCCGGTCGGCCCACGCTGCCGCGGCTGCCGCCGGACGCGTTTGGACCGCCGGGTTTGCGCTGGGTGGCCTCGGGCTGGGGTTGTCGCTGTTCGTCGTGTGGCGCCTGCTCTTGAGCTGGCGGGTTACACCGCATGCAGCAGCGCACGACGTCTCGATTCTGGGCCAGAGGCTGAGTTACCCGGCCGCGAACCTGGATGCCATAGTCATCCTCGTCCTCGCGGCGGTGGGGCTGGTGGCCGTGGCGATGACCGTTCTGGGATCGGTGCGAGAGCTAGCCGCGGACCGTTCCTTTCGACGAGGCCTGGCGGCGGCGGCGCCCCAACCGTTGAACGACGCGTTGGTGATCGACGACGAGCGCCCACAGGCGTTCTGCGCCGGCCTGTTTCATCCGCGGGTGTATGTCTCGTCCGGCGCCGTCGCGCTGCTTGACCAGAGCGCCCTCGACGCCGTGCTGGCGCACGAGGCCCATCATGCGCACTGCCGTGATCCGCTACGACTGGCCGTCGGCCGAATCCTGGCTCGCGCCCTGTTTTTCGTCCCCGGCCTGCACGAGCTGGTTCGCCGACAGCAGGCTCTTGCGGAGCTGGGCGCTGACGAGAGTGCGATCAACCTAGCTCCGGGATATCGCTCAGCGTTGGCCCGGGCGATGTTGACATTTGCCGATTCCTCGGGCCCGGCAGGCCCGGTGGGAATCGATCCGCGGCGCGTCGACCACCTGCTCGGTGACACGCCGAGTTGGCGCTTCCCGACCCTGCTTTGCGTTGCTGCGGCCGGGGTGATCACGCTCCTCGGGGCGATTGCCATGCTGATCGGCCAACTCGCGATCGGTTCTGCGACCCTCGCGCCGCCATTCTTCTCTCGCCAGCCCTGCGTTGTTGTGCTCTCGCTCATCCCCGCGTTGGGCTTGACGGGCGCCTACGTCGGTCGGGCCGTGATGCGCACCCGCCGACAGGCTGCGCGAACCGTCTGATCGACGCCGCGGGCCCACTCCCACAGTCGGCTCGAGTCTCCGCACTGCTCCCGCCTGGATTCGTGGCCACGAAAAGCCGTCTACGATGCACTATAGTAGATAACATGAAAGTCGACACCGTGAGCATTGGCGGGTGAGGCCGAGTGGAGCTCCGGGTCATCTGGTTGGTGGCGGCCCTCGTGTTCGGCGTGGGCGAGATGCACGCCCAGGGGTTCGTGCTCGCTCCGTTGGCTCTGGGTGCGCTGGGAGCGGCGGGGCCGAGCCTCGTCGGAGTGGGCGGGCCCCTCTCGCGTATGCAGCCCGAGCTCGCGCGCGGGGACGCCAACAAGGTGTTCGTCATCCCGTCCGAGTTCACTCAGGCCTTCGCGGACATCGGCAGCGCCGTGGCGGGACGCCCCCGCGCTGCCCGGGCCATCGGCTCGAAGGCAACCCTGGCTGCCGCGCCCGGCCCGGATCCGACCGACACCGCCGCCTGATGGCGGTGACCTGCAGGTTGGGCACGGGTTAGGGCATTCACCCTATACCGCCACCGAGTCCGCGATGGGACCATCGGCGGGTGCCAGATTACGTCCTCAGCCACTCACACGCGCCGCAAGAATGCCGGATCGCGATCGCGTCCTGGAAGGCGTACTCGAGTCCGTTGCGTCACGGTCGCCCCCTTGGATCGTGCGCAACGGGCGGCCATCGGCTCTGGTGGACAGTGGAGGCGGCGGACCGCGCCGCGGCTCTGGCGCTACTGCCGCCGTATGTCGCGCAGCGAACCATGGTCGAAGAGGTGCGGGCGGTGCAAATCCCATGAACAGTGCGACGGTCGAGCAGCTCGTTGCCGTGGCCAAGGAGTGGACTCTGGCGCGCATCGCAGCGGCGCAGAGCAGCAGGTTCGTGCTTCCCGCCCATCGCTTCGAACCGTCGGGGACGGGATTCCGTCGTTCGGCGCTCGCCGAGGGATGTGCGGAGGCCAACGGTCCCTGTGACGTGGTGGCGCGGGTGACGACTCCGACGGTCTGGTCGCACAGCGCCATCGTGACCGTGCTCTCTGACTCAGAGGACGACACACTGGAGTTCGAGCAGGAGGTGGTTGAGATCTTGGCCATGGACGGCGAGGCAGTGCTCGCGGAAGCTGCCGCCGTGATTCGTGTTCCAGGCCTGGGCGTGTGTCTGGGCCCCTTCCACGGGCCTGACTGACCAAGGATGCGCGGCACGTCGTAAATACCGGGAAGGTTCGGGCGGCGCAAGCGTCTGACCCTTCGAGTACGACCTTGAGTCGTAGCAACTGTCAACCCAAAGGCAGGCGTCGATGACGCACCCAGCAACCCCCCACGCAGTCGTGGCAAGCCCAGCCAACCGCCCGGCACGCTCATGAGGCCCCCGGGACGCACCCCACCCAGTCGCGGGCAGACCCCCGAGCTCACGCCGGTCATCGGCCGGCAACACCTCGACGACCTGGTGGATGACTACGTGAGCTGGCGTGAGGCCTGTGCAGTTGCCTCCGCCGCGTATGACAACTGGAACTGTGCCTCGCGTGAAGACCGGAGGCTGGCCTTCAGCGAGTACGTGACTGCCCTGAACCGTGAAGAGGAAGCGGCCAGGCTGTATCAGCGGACCGTCGAGCGGCTCGCCGCCATGACCCCGGCCTGACCCGGCGCTGGGTCGCACGACCAGACAGCGGCTCAGACCGGAGTCCGGATATCGCGGGGATCGGTTTCCCGCGCGACGATTGCTGCCAGCGCTGCCCGCGAGTGCACGCCAAGCTTGTCGTAGATACGCGCCAGGTGACTCCCGATCGTCTTCTCGCTGAGGAACAGCGCGGCGGCAACCTCGCGGTTGGTGTCTCCCGAGGCGACCCTTCCGGCGACCTCACGCTCCCTCGCGCTGAGCCCTTCCAAGCCCGTGCCGCCGGTCGGCGCCGGGAAGCGGCGACGCACGCGGTGGCCCAGCCGTCGCAGTGTGCGCACAGCCGCGTCCCGTTCGCGCGCCGCGCCGGCCGCCGAGAGCACGGATTCCGCCGCAAGAAGCTCGCCCTTTGCCGTCTCGGGTTCGCCGGCGGCAGCGAGGGCGGCTCCGGCGGTCGCCCGCGCCCGGGCGCTGAACACGAGGTTCCCCGCCCGGTCAAACTGAGCGACCGCATCGCGGGCGGCCATCACCGCCCCCTGGGCCTCCCCGCGGGCCAGCATGACCCGGGCCCTCTCGCACCTCACCGCCGCGACCTGCTGCAGGAGCGCGGTGGCCTCGGCGCGCCGCCCCGCCCGCACGGTCGCGTCCTGGGCAGCATCGAGATCGCCGAGGGCGAGGTGGGCCTCGGTGAGGACCGTCCACCCGTGAGCACCCACCAGGTCCAGGAGCACGCGACTCGGCTCGGTGTCCAGCGGTGCCAGTTGGGCGTGCGCGCCCGCCGCGTCACCTCCGGCAAGCCGCGCGGCCGCCAGCTGGATCTGGGACATGCCGACAAAGAACGGCTCAGCGGTCCGCTGCGCACAGGCGACCGCCTCGCGCGCGCTGGACAGCGCGCGGTCCACGTCCCCCGTCCAGTAGGCAGCCGTCGAGACCGCCTCAAGCGCCCACATCACGAGCCGGTCGTGGCCCGCTGCCGACGCCGCTTCGGCGCCGGCTTCCGCGGCCCGCAGCGCCTCTGCCAGTCGCCCAGTCATCAAGAGAACGTTTGATTCGACCCGCAGCAGGGTCGGGACGATGAAGCTCTGGCCCGTCTCGCGCGCTACCCGAAGACCGCGGCGAACGTGGCCGCGTGCGGCCTCAAAGCGCTCCAGCCGGCAAGCGGCCAGCGCAATCTGGGTGCTCAGCATCAGGTTGTGGCCCAACACGTCATCCGGCAGCGCCGCCAATTCCTTCTCGGCCTCCACGAGCTCCGCTCGGGCCGCGTCGATGCGGGCCAGATACAGGTCGGCCAGACTGGCCAGCACTCCAGACAGGATGATCACCGGTGCCGCCCCACCGGTACCGCCGCTCGACACCGCGCCGGTGACCTGACGCATCTGCGAGAACTCACCACGCCAGAAATGGTCATGCGCCAATGCGACTTGCAAGGCGACGGCGGTGGCGGCATCGGGGGGCGGGATGCTGGAGAGCGCCTCCTTGAGCATGGCCTGCGATTCAAAGCGGCGCACGGAGTGCTGCTTGACGTCGGCGATCCTGACGATCAGGTTGGCGCGTTGGCCAACCTCCCGGCGCGGCACCAACACCAGTGCGTCCTCCACTGCCTCGAGGGCGTCCTCATACGCGCCGGCGGCAGCGAACGCGGCGGCCGACTCGCTGAGCAGCTCAAGATGCCGTTCGCGGTCCGCTCCCCGCCTCAGCAGCCGGAGAGCTGCACGCAGCCAGCGGCCGGCGGTCAGCGGGGCGCGCGGCGCGGCCGTGCGCGCGGCGTGCACGAGCAGCGCGACGGCATCCTCGTCCCCGGCCCGGGCTGACCGTTCGACATGATGGGCGTATGCGACCGCTGGAGCCTGGTCGGCCGCGAGCGCTGCCGCCGCCCGGGCGTGAGCGCCGAGCCGCCATCCGCTTGGCAAGC
>JAXDGI010000050.1:0-34223 GCA_034665145.1 Solirubrobacteraceae bacterium | reverse complement strand
TGGGCGGGTCCTGAAACCCGGGGCTCGCCCTCAACACTGAGAAAAGCCAAGCGCACATAAACCAGTGGCAACCATCGCCCAAAACAAGATCCGCATCCGCCTGAAGTCCTATGACCACACGGCGATCGAGACCGCGGCCAAGGAGATCGTCGAGACGGCGACGCGCACCGGCGCGACCGTCTCCGGTCCCGTGCCGCTGCCGACGGAGAAGAACGTCTACTGCGTGATCCGGTCCCCGTTCAAGGACAAGGATTCCCGCGAGCACTTCGAGATTCGGACCCACAAGCGCCTGATCGACATCCACCAGCCGACGCCAAAGACGGTCGACTCGCTTCAGCGGCTCGATCATCTGCCCGCCGGTGTGGACATCGAGATCCGGCTCGCCTCCTAAGGCCATGGCTGCCATCCTCGCCAAGAAGCTCGGGATGACTCAGCGTTTTCTCGACGACGGCCACGTCGAACGGGTCACCGTGCTCGAGGCCGGCCCGTGCCCGGTCACCGCGGTGCGCACGCTGGAGCGCGACGGGTACGAGGCCGTCCAGCTCGCCTTCGGGGCCTGCAAGGAGAAGGCTCTGACCCGGGCCGAGCTTGGCCACCTCAAGAAGGCCGACGCCTCCGCCCACCGCCACGTCGTGGAGTTCCGCGACGAGGTCGGCGAGCTGCTGGTCGGAGAGAAGGTGACGGTCGACGCTTTCGAGGTCGGCGCGAAGGTCAAGATTTCCGGCACGTCCAAGGGCAAGGGCTTCCAGGGCACGATCAAGCGCCACAACTTCGCCTCAGGGCCCAAGTCCCACGGCTCCCACAACGTGCGGGCCCCGGGCTCGATCGGTGCCTCGGCCACTCCGTCCCGTGTATTCAAGGGGATCCGCGGCCCCGGTCGGATGGGCGGCGGACGGATCACTCAGAAGGGACTGACCGTGGTCGAGGTCATGCCCAGCCGCAACCTGATGCTGGTGCGAGGCGCCGTTCCGGGACCCAAGGGGTCAACCGTCGAGGTGCGCACCGATGCCTAGAACGGCTCCCAAGCTCGGCGGCGGCACCCAGAATCTGGATGTCACCGCGTTCGAGGCCCGGTTCAACATGCCGCTCGTTCACGAAGCGGTGCGCGCGGAGCTCAACGCCCGCCGCCAGGGCACTGCCGCCACCAAGACGCGTGGCGAAGTGTCGGGCGGTGGCGCCAAGCCGTGGCGTCAGAAGGGCACCGGACGCGCTCGCGCCGGTTCCTCGCGCTCGCCGGTGTGGACCGGCGGCGGCACTGTGTTCGGGCCGCATCCGCGCCACTACACCGTCAAGGTCAACCGCAAGGCGCGCAAGGCCGCGCTGCGCAGCGCGCTCTCGGTCCACGCCGAGCGCGGCTCGGTGGCCGTGTTCGACACCGCAGCGTTCGACGGTCCGGCCACCAAGCAGGCAGCGGCCCTGCTGGTCGAGTGGGCTGCTCCCAGCCCGACGCTCGTCCTGCTCAGCGAAACCGAGGCCGCCGCCGGCAAGTCTTTCCGCAACCTGACCAGGGTGGCGGTGATGCCCGTGGCCGACGCGGGTGTCGCGGACGTGATCGGTGCGGCCAGCCTGCTCATCTCCGAGGCAGCGCTGCCCGAGCTCGTGGCCCGCGCCGGCGCTGCCGCCGAGGGGGCCTGATGGATTACAGCCAGGTCATCATCCGTCCGGTCGTCTCCGAGAAGAGCTATGTCCTGGCCGAGGCGGGCAAGTACACCTTCCGGGTCCACGACAAGGCTCACAAGACCCAGATCCGCCAGGCCATCGAGGAGCTGTTCGAGGTCAAGGTGGTCGCGGTCCGTACCGCTTCGGTGAAGTCAAAGCCCAAGCGCCGGGGCCAGACGTCCGGTCGCACGCGGTCGTGGAAGAAGGCCATTGTCCAGGTCCGCGAGGGCGACACGATTCCGATCTTCCAGAGCTTCGAGGGCGCCGAGTAATGCCGATCCGCAAACCCAAGCCGACATCGCCGGGACGGCGCTTTGTCTCCTATCCCGACTTCGCCGAGGTCACGCGATCGCGCCCGGAGAAGTCGCTGGTCGAGGGCCTCAAGAAGTCTGGTGGCCGCAACGCCCACGGCCGCAAGACCGCCCGCCACCGCGGTGGGGGAGCGAAGCGCCTGTACCGCAAGATCGATTTCAAACGCCGCAAGGACGGGATTCCGGCCAAGGTCGCGCACATCGAGTACGACCCCAACCGCTCGGCCTACATCGCGCTGCTTCATTACGCCGACGGCGAGAAGAGCTACATCCTGGCCCCGCAGCGCCTGCGCGTCGGGGCCACCGTTCAGTCCGGCGTCGGCGCTGACATCCGGGTCGGCAACGCGCTGCCTCTGGCCAACATGCCTCCCGGCACGGTCGTCCACAACGTGGAGCTGACTCCGGGGCGCGGCGGCCAGATGGCCCGCTCAGCCGGGGTCGGCATCCAGCTCCTGGCCAAGGAGGGGGACTACGTGACGCTGCGCCTGCCCTCCGGGGAGATGAGGATGGTCCGCGCCGAGTGCCGGGCCACGGTGGGCACGATCGGAAATTCCGATCATCAGAACGTCAAGATCGGCAAGGCCGGCCGCAAGCGCCATATGGGCGTGCGCCCGCAGACGCGGGGCACCGCGATGAACCCGGTCGACCATCCCCACGGCGGTGGCGAGGGCTCAACCACGCCGGGCCGTCATCCCGTCACCCCCTGGGGCGTGCCGACCCTGGGCTACCGCACCCGCCCGAAGGGCAAGAAGTCCGACCAGTACATCGTCCGCGGTCGGAGAAGGGGTAAGAAGCGATGAGTCGTTCCAGCAAGAAAGGGCCGTTCGTGGAGGAACGGCTGATCAACCGCATCGAGGCCATGAACAGCTCGGGCGAGAAGCGCATGATCCGCACGTGGTCGCGCACCTCGACGATCTTCCCGGAGATGGTCGGTCACACCATCGCCGTCCACGACGGGCGCAAGCACGTGCCCGTGTTCATCTCCGAGTCCATGGTCGGCCACAAGCTCGGGGAATTTGCGCCTACGCGGCTGTACCGCGGGCATGCTGGAACCGGTAGGCGACGATGACGCCTGAGAGTCAAGAGCCTGAAGAGACGACGGCCGCGGACGCGCCTTCGCCTGAAGCAGCGCGCTCCGAGGAGCCCGCTGCGCCGGCTCGGGATGAGACCTCGCTAGCTGCTTCAGCCGAGGACGTGCCCGCGTCCGCCGAGTCGACTGAGACCCCCCAGGCTGAGCAAGAGCCGGAGTCCGAAGCCGCGGCTGACGAGGCGGAGGCCGTTGCTGAGCCCGAAGCGCCCAAGCGCGCGCGGCGTCCCCGGCGTCGGCGGGGTGCCGAGGCGTCCGAGGCGACCGAGACCGAGGCCGCCGACGAGCCGGCGGCGACGCCGGCCGCGCCAGCGCGTCCGTCGCAACCTGCTCCGACCCGTCGCCGCTCGCGGCGCGAGCCGGGCGAGCCCGCGCCGGTCGTTCGCGCGCAGGCCAAGTACGTGCGTTCATCGGCCCGCAAGGCCCGGCTCGTGTGCGACCACATTCGCGGCAAGTCGGTGGACGAAGCGCGAGCTATCCTCGCTGTCACGCCCCGAGCGATCGCCCGTGACTGGAGCAAGCTGCTCGAGTCCGCGGTCGCGAACGCCGAGCACAATCACGAGCTCGTGGGCGAGGACCTGTACGTCAAGGCGGTGCACGCCGACGAGGGTCCGACCATCAAGCGGTTTCGCCCGCGCGCCATGGGCCGCGCGACGGCGATCCGCAAGCGCACCAGCCACCTGACGATCTTGCTCACGCCAAAGGACTAATCGCACCCATGGGACAAAAAGTTCATCCCGAATCAGTCCGTGTGGGCTATATCCACGACTGGAAGTCCAACTGGTTCAACGAGCGCCAGTTCTCCGACTACCTGCACGAGGACACGCTCATTCGCGGCCACATCGTCGGGCGCCTGTCGCACGCCGGCCTGTCGGACATCACGATCCGCAAGAACGCCACCGAGGTGGAGATCAACATCCACACGGCGCGTCCGGGCATCGTGATCGGCAAGTCGGGCTCCGAAGTCGACGCGCTGCGTCGCGACCTGCACCGCATCACCAACAAGCAGGTCAAGGTCAACATCCTCGAGATCAAGCGCCCGGAGCTCGATGCCCGTCTGGTTGCCCAGTCGATTGCCGAGCAGCTGCAGAACCGGGTCGCCTTCCGCCGAGCCATGAAGCGCGCGCTGACCAGCGCCATGCGCTCCGGAGCCAAGGGCGTGAAGGTCCAGGTCTCCGGGCGACTGGGTGGCGCCGAGATGGCCCGCACCGAGGGTTACTCCGACGGTCGCGTTCCGCTCCACACGCTCCGCGCCGACATTGATTACGGCTTTCACGAGGCTCGGACGACCTTCGGTCGCATCGGCGTCAAGTGCTGGATCAACAAGGGCGAGATCATGCCCGAGGGCTACACCGGCGCCGATCTGACGATCATGGACGAGCCTGCCCCCCAGGCTCCGGATCGCGGTGGCCGTGACGGCCGCGGTCGCGGCGACGGGCGCGGTGGCCGTGGCGGCGGTCCCGGTGGTCGCGGCGGCGGTCCCGGTGGTCGTGGCGGCGGTCCCGGCGGTCCGGGTGGTCGTGGCGGCGGTCCCGGTGGTCGTGGCGGCGGTCAGGGTGGCCGCGGCGGCGGTGCCGGCGGCCCCGGTGGTCGTGGCGGCGGTCCCGGTGGCTCCGGTGGTCGCGGCGGCGGTCAGGGTGGTCGCGGCGGCGGTCCCGGTGGTCGCGGCGGCGCTGGTGGCGGTGGCGGTGGCGGTGGCGGAGGCCGTGGTCCCCGCGGCGGTGGCGGCGCTCCGGGTGGAGGTCGCTGATGCTCGCTCCCAAGCGCGTCAAGCACCGTAAGCAGCATCGCGGTCGCCGGGCCGGGCTATCCCGTGGCCAGGTCCGGGTCCAGTTCGGCGAGTACGGCCTGAAGGCGATGGACGCCGGCTGGCTGACCAATCGTCAGATCGAAGCCGCCCGTATCGCCATGACCCGCAAGATCAAGCGCGGCGGCAAGGTGTGGATCAACGTCTTCCCCGACAAGCCCTACACCAAGAAGCCGGCTGAGACCCGCATGGGCTCCGGCAAGGGCTCGCCCGAGGGCTGGGTCGCGGTGGTCAAGCCGGGACGCGTGATGTTCGAGCTGGCCGGTGTGCCCGAGGATCTGGCTCGCGAGGCCATGCGCCTGGCCGGTCACAAGCTTCCCGTGCGGACGAAGTTCGTCTACCGAGAGGAGGCCTGAGGTGCGTCCCTCAGAGCTTCGTGACATGACCGCAGGTGAGCTGGCCGAGCACATCCGTACCGCTCGCCGCGAGCTGTTCGGTCTGCGTTTTCAGCACGCCACCGGCGAGCTCGATAACACCGCCGGCCTCAGTCGCGCCAAGCGCGAGGTGGCACGTGCCCTGACCGTCGCGCACCTGCGCGAAACCAAATCCCAGACTGCCCCGCAAGAGAACAATGGCTGAAGAGACTCCCAACGAGAACACTGAAGAGACGCCGGTCGAGGCCGCCGAGGCCCCCGAGGCTACGGCGACCCCCGAGCCGATGGACGAGCAGACCGGCGCCACGCCCCGTGCCGCCGCTGATGCCGCGGCCGCTGCTCCGAGCGAGCCCGAGGAGGTTGTGGCCCCCAAGGAGCGCCGGGCCCGGGCCCGGGCGGCCAAGGCGGCCAAGACCGAGCCGACGGGACCGCGCACACCTCAGGAGCGCCACGAGGAGCGCATTGCCGTTCGCCGCCAGAAGGCGCAGCAGCGCCGGACCAGTCGGCTCAAGGCGCGGGCCAAGGCGCAGCACACCGGCGCCGAGGAGACTCCGCCGCGCGAGCGGGCTCCCGGCGTCCAGAAGGTGCGCCAGGGCGTCGTCACCTCCGATAAAGCGGATAAGACCATCACCGTGCGGATCGACGTCGCGCGGCGCCATCGCCGCTACCAGAAGATCGTCCGCACCTCGAACACGCTGCATGCGCATGACGAGAGCAACGACGCCAACCTTGGCGACACCGTCATCGTGCGAGAAGCGCGGCCCCTGTCGCGGACCAAGCGCTGGCGCCTGGTCCAGGTTGTGGAGCGGGCTAAGTGATTCAAAACGAGACCCGACTCCGCGTGGCCGATAACACCGGAGCACGGGAAATCCTGGTCATCCGCGTGCGTGGTGGCTCGCGGCGCCGCTATGCCGGCGTCGGTGACACGATCACGGCCACGGTCAAGACCGCCAACCCCCAGGGATCGGTCAAGAAGGGCGAGGTCGTCACCGCCGTTGTCGTCCGGACCAAGAAGTCCTACGGACGTGACGACGGGACCTACATCGCCTTTGATGAGAACGCTGCCGTGCTCATCGACGCTCAGAGCGGAGCACCGCGCGGGACCCGCATCTTTGGGCCCGTGGCTCGCGAGCTGCGCGAGCGCAACTTCATGCGGATCGTCTCCCTCGCTCCGGAGGTGCTCTAATGGCGCACTCCCCGCTCAGCCCTGTGCCGCCTCGCGGCTGCGAACCTTCGCCTGACGGTGTCCTGGGACCTCGATATGGCTGGGCCACACCTTCGGTCCTACGTCCTTGCCATGCTCGGTTCTCGCTCGCGAATCGCCCCACGACTTCACGAGGAGCACGCTGATGCCCGCCCGGATCAAGACCGACGACCAGGTGCTCGTGATCAGCGGCAAGGACCGGGGCAAGCGCGGCAAGGTTCTGCGCGTCGAGCCCAAGAAGGACCGCGTGTACGTCGAGGGACTTAACATCATCAAGCGCCACCAGCGTCCGACGCAGACCGCGGGTGGGCAGCAGGCCGGCGGCGTGATCGAGCGTGAGGGCCCGATCCACGTCTCCAACGTCATGCTGGTCGACCCCAAGGACGGCAAGCCGACGCGGGTGGGAATCGAGATCGAAAACGGCAAGCGCCTGCGCGTCGCCAAGCGCAGCGGCGCCCGCCTGGACTAGAAGGACACGGACTTAAACGAAATGGCCAGCGCACGACTCAAGACCCGATACCTGGAGGAGATCCGCCCGTCCCTGATCGAGCGGTTCGGTTACTCCACCCCGATGCAGGCCCCCCGGATCGAGAAGGTCACGGTGAACATGGGCTGCGGTGACGCCAAGCAGGACTCCAAGATGCTCGAGGCTGCCTCCGAGCAGCTGGCCACGATCACCGGCCAGAAGCCCAACGTGCGCCGGGCGCGCAAGTCGATCGCCCAGTTCAAGGTGCGCGAGGGCATGCCCGTGGGCGTGGCCGTCACCCTGCGGGGCGAACGCTCCTACGAGTTCCTCGATCGCCTGATGTCGGTGGCGATCCCGCGGATCCGCGACTTTCGTGGCCTCAACCCGCGTTCGTTTGACGGCCGCGGCAACTACTCGCTCGGCGTGCGCGAGCAGATCATCTTCCCCGAGGTCGACTACGACGAGGTCGATCAGGTGCGTGGTCTGGACATCACGATCACCACCACGGCAGCCAGCGACGCGGAGTCCTTCGCGCTCCTGGAGGCCTTCGGGATGCCGTTTTCCAAGGAGGGCCGCGCCCCGGCGGCCGCGACCCAGTAGAAGGAGCCATGGCCAAGCTTTCCCAGCGTGTCCGCCAAGCGCGGACCCCCAAATACAAGACCCGGGGTTACACCCGGTGCCGCCGTTGCGGCCGCGCGCGGGCCGTGTATCGCAAGTTCGGCGTGTGCCGGATCTGCCTGCGCGAGCTCGCCCACAACGGTTACGTCCCCGGCATGACAAAGTCGAGTTGGTGACCGTATGTCGATGACCGACCCCGTAGCCGACTTCCTCACCCGCCTGCGCAACGCGGCCAAGGCCCAGCATCACGATGTGGCCATCCCCGCCTCCAAGCTCAAGCGCGAGATGGCGCGGATCCTCAAGGAGCAGGGCTACATCGAGGCCTATCAGATCGACCCGCCGGCGCCCGGCCGCCCCGGTGAGGAAATCCGTATCACGCTCAAGTACACGCCCGAGCGCAGGCCGATCATCTCCGGGATCGCGCGTGTCTCGCGCCCCGGTCAGCGGACCTATGTCGACCACACGCGGATTCCGCGCATCCAGGGCGGCATGGGCACGACGATCATCTCGACCTCCAAGGGCGTCATGACCGGTCACGAGGCTCGCCAAGCGGGCGTCGGCGGCGAGGTCGTGGCCCGGGTCTGGTAATCCTGGTCTAGAGATGTCCCGAATCGGCAGACAACCCATCACCGTTCCCTCGGGCGTAACGGTGGCGATCGAACCCGGTCGTGTCACCGTCAACGGCCCCAAGGGTGAGCTCTCCGAGCGTGTCCACCGCGACATGGCGGTCGAGCAGGTCGACGACCAGGTGCGCGTCAGCCGCCCGACCGATCGCGGCGAGCATCGCGCCCTGCACGGCCTGACCCGCACCCTGGTGGCCAACATGGTCGAGGGCGTCACCGACGGCTTTGAGAAGCGCCTGGAGATCCAGGGCGTCGGCTATCGCGCCCTGCTGCGCGGCCGCGATCTGGAACTCGCCCTTGGCTACTCACACCCGGTGCCGGTCAAGGCCCCCGAGGGGATCGAGTTCGAGGTCCCGATGCCGACTCGCATCGTCGTGCGCGGGGCCTCCAAGCAGCAGGTCGGCGAGGTGGCGGCATACATCCGCAAGCAGCGCAAGCCCGAGCCATATAAGGGCAAGGGCATTCGTTATGAGGGCGAGTATGTCGCCCGGAAGGTCGGTAAGCGCGCATGACCGTGTTGACCAAACCGCAGCGCCGGCTATCCCGGCGCCGGCGTGTCCGGGCCAAGGTGCACGGGACCGCCGAGCGCCCCCGGATCTCGGTGTTTCGCTCTAACCGGGGCATCTTCGCCCAGCTCATCGACGACGAGGCCGGGCGTACGCTGGCCGCCGTCACCTGGACCGAGGCTGACCTGCGCAAGTTCACCGGATCCGACCAGGCCCGCGAGGTCGGCAAGCTGCTGGCCCAGCGCGCCCAGGCCCTCGGCGTCGAGAGTGCCGTATTCGACCGTGGCGGCTACCAGTACCACGGGCGGGTCAAAGCCCTGGCCGATGGTGCCCGCGAAGCCGGACTGAACTTCTAACCCCGCTACCCTGAGCACTTCATGGCCCGAGATAGAACAGTTTCCGCCGCTGGCCTGGACCTCCAGGAGCGCGTGGTCGAAATCAACCGTGTCGCCAAGGTCGTCAAGGGTGGCCGGCGCTTCTCCTTCACGGCCCTCGTCGTCGTCGGAGACGAGCGCGAGGTCGTGGGCATCGGCTACGGCAAGGCCAACGAGGTCCCGGTGGCGATCCAGAAGGGCGTCGAACGGGCCAAGAAGAACCTGTACCGCGTGCCGAAGCACGGCTCCACGATCACCCACCAGACGATGGGCATCTTCGGTGCCGGACGCGTCTTCTTGAAGCCCGCCTCGCCCGGAACGGGCGTGATCGCCGGCGGTGGTGTCCGCGCGGTGCTCGAGCTGGCCGGTATCCACGACATCCTCTCCAAGAGCCTTGGCTCCCAGAACCCGATCAATCTCGTCAAGGCGACGATGGCCGGCCTGGAGTCGCTGCGCACGCCCGCCGAGGTGGCCGATCTGCGCGGCATCTCGATCAACCAGGTCCTGGGTCTCACCGGCGACCAGGGTGATGGCTCGGCCGACGCGCCGGCTGACGAGGCGCGGAAGGCTGAGGCCGCCCCCGCGACCACGGAGGCGTGATGAGCACCGTCCGCCTCACCCAGCGCAAGTCCCGCAACGGCGCCGACAAGCGCCAGCTGGCCACCCTGCGCTCGCTCGGACTGCGCCGCATCGGCCACACCGTCGAGGTGTCCGACTCGCCCCAGATCCGGGGCATGATCCACAAGGTCCGCCATCTCGTTGAGGTACACGACTGATGAGCGCCACGGACGAGGAGCGCATCGGCCTTCACAACCTGGCTCCCGCCCCCGGTTCCCGCAAGAAGCGCAAGCGCGTGGGTCGCGGCGAGGGCTCGGGTACGGGTAAGACGGCAGGCCGCGGCCAGAAGGGCTACGGCTCGCGGTCGGGCTCGAAATCTCGCGCCCGCTTCGAGGGTGGCCAGATGCCGATTCACATGCGGATGCGCAAGCTGCGTGGCCCGCACATGAAGAAGTCGATGCCGTTTGAGCCCTTCCGCACACACACGCAGCCGGTCAACCTGGCCGACCTGGAGGCCCGGTTTGACGCCGGCGCCGAGGTGACGACGGATACGCTGCGGGCCAAGGGCTTGGCCACCCGCAAGGACATCGCGGTGAAGATCCTCGCCAAGGGCGAGATCACCAAGGCCTTGACGGTCCACGCGCACGGCTTCAGCGCGGCCGCGCGCGCGCAGATCGAGGCGGCCGGCGGTACCTGCCAGCTGATCGAGGCTGCGGTGCGGCCCGATCGCCCACCCGGCCGGGAAGCCTGAGGCTCCGATGATCTCGACGATCCTTGGCGCATTCAGGGTCGGCGAGATCCGCAACAAGATCCTGTTCACGGCCGGGATCCTGGCCCTGTATCGGCTCGGGACCCACATCCCGGCGCCGGGCATCAGCCAGGCCGCCGTGAGCCAGATCCAGAACAGCCTGTCCGGCAACAACATCCTCGGCCTGCTCAACCTCTTCTCGGGCGGCGGGTTGGGCCGCATCGCCCTGTTCGCGCTAGGCATCATGCCCTACATCACCGCCTCGATCATCCTGCAGCTCCTGCAGGTCGTCGTGCCCTCGCTGGAGAAGCTCTCCAAAGAGGGCGAGGTGGGGCAGGCGCGGATCACCCAGTACACGCGCTATTTGACCGTGGGGCTGGCCTTCGCGCAGTCGATCGGCTACGTGTTCCTGTTCCGCAGCTTCGAGAAGGGCGCCACCCAGAACCTGATCCCCAACTTCACGCTGGCCAAGGTATTCCTGATCGTGATCTCGCTCACCGCGGGCACGGTCCTGCTCATGTGGATGGGCGAGCTGATCACCCAGCGGGGCATCGGCAACGGGATCTCGCTGCTGATCTTCGCCAGCATCGTGTCGCGGATCCCCAGCGGCGTGCAGTCGTGGTGGAACAACCCCAACCAGGTCTTCAAGGTCACGATGCCGTTCATCGCCCTGGGCGTGGTGGCCGCGATCGTCTTTGTCCAGGAGGGGCAGCGGCGGATCCCGATCCAGTACGCCAAACGCGTGATCGGCAGACGCATGACCCAGGGCGGGCAGACCTACCTGCCTCTGCGCGTCAACATGGCCGGCGTCATCCCGGTCATCTTCGCCGCCAGCGTGATGGCCATCCCGCCCACCATCGGGCAGCTGATCGGACAGAACCGCAACAACTTCGCCACCCACCTGGCCACGTTCTTCAGCCCTCAGAGCTGGCACTACGTACTCGGCGAGGCGATCCTCATCGTCCTCTTCACCTACTTCTACACCGCGGGGACCTTCAACCCGGTGGATCAGGCGGACAACCTCAAGAAGTACGGCGGGTTCATTCCCGGGGTGAGACCGGGCCGGCCAACGGCCGAGTTCCTGGACCGCATCCTGGCCCGGCTGACCTTCCCGGGCGCGCTGTTTCTGGCCGCCATCGCCGCCTTGCCCACCATCCTCATCAGCTCGACCGGGGCCAACTTCTTCTTTGGCGGCACCTCGATTCTGATCGTCATCGGTGTTGCCCTGGACACCATGAAGCAGCTGGAAGCGCAGCTGATGATGCGCAACTACGAGGGCTTCCTGAAGTAGCGCCGTTCCCGGAGCTGCGGCCGGTTTCCCGGGAGCCGTTTCGGAGCTGCGGCCGGTTTCCCGGGAGCCGTCTCGGAGCTGCAGCCGGTTTCCCGGGAGCCGTCTCGGAGCTGCAGCGGGTTGGGTCCCCGGGGGTCTCCGGGGGGTCTCCGGGGGTCTCCGGGGTCCCCCGGGTGCCCGGGGCTGCAAATCGGAGAAAAGTCAAAACAGGCTCCCGGATCTTCTCCAGATTGCCTCGTCTGCGCGACATCTGGAGAAAACCCGGCGGGTCAACTCGGCTTTTCTCCAAATCGCTCCGCTCCGTGGCCCGCCGCGGCGAGCACCTGCGCAATGGCCAGGCCACGCCTTCACGCACTGAGCCTGGCTGGCGGGCGGGCTCTATCGGCGCCCGACACGTTGGAAATTGCGCCCAGCGGGTAGAGCGCTCGCAGATTCAACAGCCAGCGAGGAGGCATTGATGTTGAGAAGGCGCGCATTAGCCGTGCTGGTCGTGACCCTGGCGGGATTCGGGACGGCGGCCGCGATGGCCTCGATCTCGGTCGCCCCGGCCCAGACGGTCCGGCACCAGGCCCGGCTCAAGGTGGGGGTGTCCGTGCTGCGGTTTGCCGCCGCCGGCCGGCGGACAACCGCCACCGGTCTGGTCTCCGCCACTCTTGTGGACAATCAGGGCCGTCGCACCACGGTGCACTCCAAGGTGGCCATCACCGCCTCCACGGGCGGCAGCTGCCGGGTTCTGCACCTGTTCCTCAACCAGCTCAACCTGCAGCTGCTGGGATTGACCGCCCATCTGGACAAGGTGACGCTCGACATCACCGGCCAGCCCCATGGCGGCGTTCTCGGCTCGCTGTTCTGCAAGCTGGCGCGGGCGAAGGTCGCGTTGGCCCGCGCGTCCGCCGTCCGGGCGCTGAACGCCCAGGTCCGCCGCCATCAGGGGAGCGTGCTCCGGTTCAGCGCCAACCTGAATCCACAGGCCACGGCCCGGGCCGCGGGTGCCGTCTGCCCCGTCCTGGACCTGATCGTCGGCCCGCTCAATCTCCAGCTGCTCGGGCTCGTCGTCAACCTCCAGAAGGTCCATCTCAACGTGACCGCCACGCGGGGTGGCGGGGCGCTCGGGGACCTGTTCTGCCGGCTGGCCGACAACTCGACGACGACCACCACCTAGCCATTTCTGGCCGCCAGCCACCGGCGCCCCCGGGAGCGATCTCAGGGGGGCCGGCCCGGCGGCGGCCCGTGAATCCGGTGTGCCCAGCCGTGAATCCGGTGTGCCCCGCCTTGAATCCGGTGCGCCCCGGTGGGGCAGGGCAAAGGTCCGGGAAGAGCCCTGCGTCCTGACGGCGCGCCCGATACAGTGATCGTTTCGTGCCTGAGCTCAATCTGATTCTGTTCGGCCCGCCGGGCGCGGGCAAGGGGACCCAAGCTGACCGCCTGCAGCGGGATTTCCAGCTGCCCTTCATCTCGACAGGCGAGATGCTGCGCGCGAACGTGAAGGACAACACCGAGCTGGGCGAGGAGGCCAAGCGCTACATGGATGCCGGTGACCTCGTCCCTGACGAGCTCATCGTGGCCATGGCCGCTGAGCGCCTGCAGGAGGACGATGCTCGTGACGGCTTCATCCTGGACGGGTTTCCGCGCACGCTTGACCAGGCCGGCGCGCTCGAGAAGCAGCTGGCTGAGCTCGGCCGGCGTGTCACCGCAGCGCTGCTCATCGATGTGCCCGATGAGGACGTCATCCGCCGCCTATCGGGCCGGCGCATGTGCGTGAAGTCGGGCCACAACTACCACGTCGAATTTGATCCGCCCAAGCACGAGGGAGTGTGCGACCAGGATGGATCCCGGCTCGTCCAGCGTGATGACGACAAGCCCGAGGTGATCGAGAACCGGCTCAAGGTCTACCACGAGCAGACCGAGCCTCTGGTCGACCATTATGACGCCCAGGGCCTGATGCGCCGGATCGACGGCACTCGGGCCGCCGCTGAGGTTCACGACCACATCCGAGCGGTGATCGCCACATTACGGCTCGAGGAGAACGTCTAGACGGCCACGCGTCGCCGGACGCTTTGAGCATGATCATCAAAAAGAGCCCAGAGGAGATCGACCGGATGTCCGCAGCCGGGTCCATCCTGGTCCGGACGATGAATCTCCTGGCCGGAAAGATTCGCCCCGGGGTGAGCACAGAGGCGCTCGACGAGGCGGCCGAGAAGTTCATCCGCTCACAGGGCGCCGAGCCGTCGTTCAAGGGCTACCGCGGGTTCCCGGGGTCGATCTGCGCCTCGCCGAACTCGATGATCGTGCACGGGATCCCGGGGTCATACAAGCTCGCCCGCGGGGACATCCTGTCGGTGGATATCGGCGTGACGCTCGACGGATGGGTGGCCGATGCGGCGCGCACATTTCCGGTCGGGCCCATCTCCCCGGTGGCCCAGAAGCTGCTGACGGTCACCGAGGGGTCCCTGATGGCCGCGGTGCCGCACTGCCGGCCCGGGAATCATCTCGGCGACATCTCGCACGCCGTCCAGGAGCACGTTGAGGCCGCCGGCCTGTCCGTGGTGCGCTCATTGGTCGGCCACGGGGTCGGGCGCGAGATGCACGAGGACCCGCAGATTCCCAACTACGGCACCCCCGGTACCGGGGTCCAGCTGGAGGAGGGAATGGTGTTCGCCGTCGAGCCAATGGTCACGGCGGGGCGCCATGCCGTGCGGGTGGGGGAGGACCACTGGTCGATCTTCAGCCAGGACGGCAGCTTGGCGGCCCATTTTGAATTCACGATCGCCATCACCGCCGTGGGTCCCCGCGTTCTGACGCCCTGGCATGAGGCGACGGGCGGCCGGGCCGCGGCCTGACCGGCTCCGCCTGACCGGCCGGACGCCGGGCCGGCCGTCATAACCGCCCGTGAACGCCTCATCCCAGCGGGCGCACTAAGCTCAATAGTGCGGCCTGAATTCTGTCGCGGGCGACCCGGAAGTGGGTGCTAACATCCCCCGATGCGCCTGCAGCGCAGATGTTTTGCGCTGCGTGTGCTCCTCGGCGAGGTAGCGGCGACCGCACCGGTCTCCAGAGCCCCATCGAAGGATCAAATGGAATTAATTCCCGAGACGAGAGCGAAGCGAGCGTGAAAGTACGACCGTCGGTCAAGCCGATGTGCGAAAAATGCAAGATCATCCGCCGCAAGGGCCGGGTGCTTGTGATCTGCTCGAATCCCCGTCACAAGCAACAGCAGGGCTGAGCGTATGGCGCGAATTTCCGGGGTGAACATCCCCCTCAACAAGCGGGTCGAGGTCGGCCTCACTTATATCTACGGCATCGGACGCTCCACCTCGAATGAGCTCCTGGCCAAGCTGGGCATCGAGCCCGACCGCAAGGTCCGCGACCTGACCGAGGACGAGGTCGTTCAGCTCCGCGACATGATCGACTCGGACCTGACCGTCGAGGGTGACCTGCGCCGCGAGCGCTCGCAGAACATCAAGCGCCTGCAGGAGATCGGCTGCTACCGCGGACTGCGCCATCGCCGTGGCCTGCCGGTGCGCGGGCAGAACACCAAGACCAACGCGCGCACCCGCAAGGGACCCAAGCGCATGCAGGTGGCCGGCAAGAAGAAGGCGGCCAAGAAGTGAGTCCGGCTCCGCGGAGGCCCCAGCGCGGCCGGCGCCGCGTGCGCAAGAACATCCCCATCGGGCAGGCGCACATCAAAACTTCGTTCAACAACACGATCGTGTCCCTGACGGATCGCGACGGCAACGTCATCGCCTGGGAGTCGGCGGGCGGCGCGGGCTTCAAGGGCTCGCGCAAGTCCACCCCCTTCGCCGCCCAGGTCACCGCCGACGCCGCGGCCCGCAAGGGCATCGAGCACGGCCTCCAGAAGGTCGAGGTGTTCGTCAAGGGTCCGGGCTCGGGTCGCGAGACGGCGATCCGCTCACTGCAGGCGGCTGGGCTCGAAGTGACCGGGGTCAAGGACGTCACTCCCCAGGCCCACAACGGTTGCCGGCCCAGAAAGCGCAGGCGCGTCTAAATGGCTCGAGATACCTCACCCCAGTGCAAGCAGTGCCGCCGCGAGGGGCAGAAGCTGTTCCTCAAGGGCGAGCGTTGCCTGACCGACAAGTGTGGCGTCGAACGGCGCGGCTACCCGCCCGGCGAGCACGGGCGCGGGCGCCAGAAGCAGAGCGAGTATCGAGTACAGCTGCGCGAAAAGCAGAAGGCTCGCCGTTACTACGGCGTGCTCGAGAAGCAGTTTCGCATCTACTACGAGAAGGCCTCGCGTCAGCAGGGCGTCACCGGCGAGAACCTCCTGCGCATGCTGGAGTGCCGGTTCGACAACGTGCTCGTCCGGCTCGGCTTCGCCGCCTCTCGCCGTCAGGCTCGGCAGCTCATCCTTCACGGTCACTGGACCGTCAACGGTCGTCGCGTGAACATTCCCAGCTATCAGCTGCGCGACGAGGACGTGATTGCGATCGACCAACGGTCGACCGCCGGCCAGGTCATCCGTGACGCGACGGAGCTCACCGGTCAGGTGCCGGCATGGCTGCAGGCGGACCACGATTCGCTGACCGCGAAGGTGCTGCGCAAGCCGGAACGGCGAGAGATCGCCGCCCCGGTGCAGGAACAGCTGATCGTCGAGCTGTACTCGAAGTAAACGACTTACGGCTACGCGGACGGACTGCCGCGTGGCCCTGAAACCCGCCGCGATCAGCGGCGGCCAGGAACCCACGATGTTAGGACTAGAAATGCTTGACTTCCAAGTCCCCCGAATCTCCAGCGAGTCATCAGATGACACCCGCGGATCGTTCACGATCGAGCCGCTGGACCGGGGCTTCGGCTACACCTTCGGCAACTCGCTGCGCCGCGTGTTGCTCTCCTCGCTGGCCGGCGCGGCCGTGACCAGCGTGCGGATCGAGGGAGTCGCGCACGAGTTCTCCACGATCCGCGGGGTCAAGGAGGACGTGACCGACATCGTTCTCAACCTCAAGGGCGTCGTGTGCCGGATGCACTCCGACGCGACGGAGATCGAGGCGCCGCTGGTCGTGACCGGGCCCGGCGACATCACGGCCAAGGACATCGATCTGCCCTCCGGCGTGGAGATCCTCAACCCTGATGCTCACATCGCCACGCTTGAGAAGAAGACCAAGCTCGAGGTCTATCTGACCATCGGCCGCGGCCGTGGCTATCGCCCGGCGGAGGAGAACAAGTCACCCGATCAGCCGATCGGCGTGATCCCTATCGACTCGATTTTCAGCCCCGTGCGTCGCGTCGCCTACAACGTCGAGCAGGCGCGTGTCGGCCAGAAGACCGACTTCGACAAGCTCACCCTCGACATTGAGACCGATGGCTCCATCGACCCGCACGCCGCGCTGCGTGAGGCCGCGGAGATCCTCATCTCTCAGCTGGCCATCTTCACCGACGCCGACCGCGTGGTGGAACTGCGCGATGTGGGTGCGCCCGGCGCGCTCGACGCTGGTCTGGTCGGCGCGGGCCAGGTGGGCAACAACTCCCGCCCGCCCAACGCGATGGACGACATCCTCATCGAGGAGCTCGAACTCGGTGTGCGCTCCTACAACTGCCTCAAGCGGGCGGGCATCCAGACGGTCGGCGACCTGGTGTCCAAGACCGAGGGCGAGCTCAACGCGATCCCCAACTTCGGCAAGAAGTCGATTGATGAGGTCATCGAGACGCTGCACACCCGCGGCCTGGACCTCCGCGAGGACTAGGATCTCCCCATGCGCCATCAGCGTCAGCGTTATCAGCTCAGCCGCAGCGCCTCGCATCGCAAGGCGCTGTTGAAGAATCTGGCCAAAGAGGTCATCGATCACGAGCGGATTCAGACCACCGAGGCCAAGGCCAAGGCCGTCAAGCCCGAGGTGGAGAAGCTCATAACGCTGGCCAAGCGTGGCGATCTGCACGCGCGCCGCCAGGCTCTGTCGGCGCTCGGGCAGGACAAGTTCGTGGTCTACAAGCTGTTTGAGGAGATCGCGCCCCGTTACACCGAGCGCCCAGGTGGCTACACCCGGATCCTCAAGCTCGGCCCGCGACGGTCGGATTCGACCGAGATGGTCCTGCTCGAACTGGTCTAGGGCCCGCTCTGCGAGCCTCGGCAGGGGGTAGGGCACGATGGAGCGAGGACCCAGCCGGAGGCTGGGCCGCGCCAGCCCAGAGTCGGATGCGGGGTGCCCGGGCCCAGAGTCGGATGCGGGGTGCCCGGGCCCGCCAGAACCGGGCCCCACGGCGCGGCTGCTGATCGAGTACGACGGGACTGCCTTCGCCGGCTGGGCTCGCCAGGATGGCCAGCGCACGGTCCAGGGAGAACTGGAGCGCGCGCTGGCGGTCGTGCTGCGGCGGGATGCCGTGCCCGTGATCGTGGCCGGCCGGACCGACGCCGGCGTCCACGCCTGGGGGCAGGTGGCCAGTTACTCCGGCGAGCCGGCCAGTATCACCTCGCTCAACGCGCTGCTGCCCGACGACATCGCCGTCGTCGAGAGCCGGGCGACCTGGCCGGGCTTTGACGCCCGCCGAGACGCCACCAGCCGCCTCTACTGCTACCGGTTGCTCCTGCGCCGGGCCCGCAGCGTCCGGGAGCTTGACCGGGCGCTGCACCTGAGCCGACCGCTTGATTACGCTGCCCTGAACGCGTGTGCGGCGGCCCTGGCGGGATGCCATGACTTCACGGCCTTCACGCCCACCGAAACCGATCACGTGCGCTTCACCCGCAATGTCCTTGCCGCCTGTTGGCGGCAGCGAGACGGTGACCTGCTCGAGTTCTGGATCGAGGCCGACGCCTTTCTGCGCCACATGAACCGGGCGCTGGTGGGAACAATGCTCGAGGTGGCCGACGGGCGCCGAACGCTGGCGGAATTTCGCGCCCTCCTCGACGGTCACCCCCGGAGCGCCGCCGGACCCACCGCTCCCCCGCACGGCCTGGCCCTGGCCGGAGTTGGCTATGGCGGAGAGCCGGTTCTGAAGCTCTGAACGGGAGCCCTCGTCCCAAGCTCGGCTCAGGCCGCGGCCACTCGGCGCGGGCCGTCCACCGCGCCTAGACACGGAGTGGACGGATGACCGACTTGTCATAACCGGCTTCAGGGACCACCATGTCACTTCGTAGGGGCGCAGTGCAGTTTGGGGCAGCCACGGTCCGGGCGGTGTCACGCTGATCGCTCGGACCGCGGTTCTGTCCGTCCTCTGAGCACCGAGTCGCCGCGTGAAGCCGTCGCCGCCGTACCCGCCGTGGGCGGCGTGGGCGCCGTAGGCGCCTGGTCGCGGCATAGCATGCAGGCCGTGCGTGTTCTCCTCACCAATGATGACGGGATTGAGGCCGAGGGCCTGCAGGCCCTCCGGCGTGCGCTGGCCGCCGTGCCCTCGGTCGAACTGGCCGTGATCGCCCCCGACGGAAACCGGTCGGCCATGGCCCGTTCGATCACCACGCGGCGCCCGCTCTGGGTCCAGGAGGTCGAATTCGAGGACGGAACGATCGGGTTTGCCACCGACGGGACCCCGGTCGACTGTGTCCGCCTGGCCAATCTCGGTCTGATCGAGGATTTCCAGACCGATCTGGTCGTCTCAGGCATCAACCATGGCTCGAATCTGGGTGACGACATCACGTACTCGGGAACGGTCGCCGCGGCGCTGGAGGCAATCGTGCTGGGTCTACCGGGCATCGCCGTCTCGCAGCAGTCGAGCTCGCTCGAGCTGGACTTCCGGGCTGGCTCGGGCTTTGACTTCACGGTCGCCGCGGACTTCACCGCCCGTCTGGTCGCCGAACTCGAGTCCGTGCCCCTGCCCGACGGAACACTGCTGAATATCAATGTTCCCGGCTCGCCCCCCGAGGCGGTCGCCGTGGCCCGCCTGGGCAAGCGCATCTACCGCGATGAGCTCGCCCTCGTCGACGAGGGTGGTCAAGGGCGAAAGCTGTACCGGATCTACGGCGATGCCAGCTTTGAGCGCGATGAGACCGGGACCGACCTCGCGGCGGTCGCCGCGGGCCAGATCGCGGTCACGCCGATCCACTTCGACCTCACCGACCGAGACGGGCTCGATGCCCTGGAGCGCCATGACCTGGCCCGCCTCATCGCTCCGGCCGCCGACGAGGTGATCGAGCCATGACCGCCAGCCGCGATCCGGCCCGGCGGGCAGCCGACCTGCGCGCACAGCTCGAGCATCACGGCTACCGCTACTACGTGCTCGACGATCCGGAGATCGGCGACGACGCCTATGACGCGCTGCTCGATGAGCTGCGAAGCATCGAGGCCGAGCATCCCGAGCTGCTGACGCCGGACTCTCCGACTCAGCGCGTAGGGGGAGAGCCGGTTTCGGATCTGGTCAAGGTGCGGCATCCGGAGCCGATGCTGTCGCTAGCCAACGCTCGCTCAGCCGAGGAGCTGCGGGCTTGGGTTCAGCGCATGCGCAATCACCTGGCCCGCGAGGGCATCGAGTCCCCCCAGTTCGAGTTCGTCGCCGAGCCGAAGATCGATGGCCTGGCCATCTCCCTGCTCTACCGCAACGGCATGTTTGAGCGGGGGGCCACGCGCGGCAACGGCGAGGTGGGCGAGGACGTCACCCACAACCTGCGCACAATCGGCTCCATCCCCCTGCGCCTGGACATGGACGCCCCACCACCGCGGCTCGAGGTGCGCGGCGAGGTGTACATGTCACTGCCGGATTTCGCCGCGCTCAACGAGCGCCGTGCCGAGGCCGGGCTATCGACGTTCATGAACCCGCGCAACTCCGCGGCAGGCACGATCCGCCAGCTCGACCCCAAGCTGGCCGCCGATCGCCCTCTGTCGCTGTGGTGCTACCAAATCGGCGTCACCGACGGCCTGGCCTTCGATTCCCACTCCGAAGCGCTCGAATGGCTGCGCGCTCACCGCTTTCCCGTCCACCCTGACGTCAAGAAGCTCACCAGCGAGGACGAGGTGGTCGCCCAGTGCCAGGCGTGGGAGGAGCGCCGCGGCTCGCTCGAGTTCGAGATCGACGGCGTCGTGGTCAAGGTCAACCAGTTCGAGCTCCAGCGCCGCCTCGGGGTGGTGGGGCGCGACCCCCGCTGGGCGATCGCCTGGAAGTTCCCACCCACCACCGCGGTCACCAAGTTGAGGTCCATCGGCTGGAACCCGGGCAAGTTCGGGGATCTGCATCCCTACGCCATGCTCGAGCCCGTCCATGTGGCCGGCGTGACGATCAAGCTCGCCACGCTCCACAACGAGGAGGACCTCGGGCGCAAGGACATCCGCGAGGGCGAGGACGTGATCGTCTTGCGCGCCGGGGACGTCATTCCGCAGGTTCTGTCGCCCGCGCCGCACGTGGCCGAGAGCCAGGACCGTCCGTCCCCGCCACGCCCTCCCGAGCGCTGCCCTGTCTGTGACACCCCGACGGTCAAACCGGAGGGCTCCGTGTTCACGCGCTGCCCCAACCGCGACTGTCCGGGGCGGCGCTGGCAGCTCCTCAAGCATTTTGTCGGGGCCATGGACATTGACGGCCTGGGGGAGAAGCAGGTGAGCCTGTTCATGGACCTCGGCTGGGTGCACACGGCGGCCGACTTCTACCGTCTTGAGGCAGAGCGGATTGCCGGTCAGACCGGATTCGGTCCCGTCTTGGCCGAGAAGCTGGTCACCGCGATCGACGCGTCCCGGCAGCAGCCGTTCGGCCGGGTGCTGTTCGCACTGGGGATCGAGGAGGTGGGCGGCGTCACCGGCCGGAATCTCGCCGCGCAGTTCCGCACCATCGATGCGCTGCTGGCCGCCGACCCCGCAGGCATCGAGGCCACGCCCGGCGTCGGGCCGAAGATGGCCCATACCATCCATGAGCAGCTGCACGACCCGATCATGGAGGCGCTCATCGCCGACCTGCGCCAGGAGGGGCTGACCTTCGAGCAGGAGGGACCGCCCCCCGGGGAGGGGCCGCTGGCCGGCAGGACGCTCGTCCTGACCGGGACGCTGCCTGACCTGACGCGCGAGCAGGCGACGGAGATGATCCTCGGCGCCGGCGGACGCGTGACCGGCTCGGTGTCCCGCAAAACCGACTACGTCGTGGCTGGTGAGAGTCCGGGCTCCAAGCTGGCCCAGGCCGAACGGCTGGGGGTGCGGGTGCTCGACGAGGACGGCCTCAAGGGCCTGGTCACCTCGGGCGGGGGCTAGCCGTGGTCGCGGGCGACCGCGTGGCCGGGGCTCCTCCGGCCGGGACTAGCCGTTGTAGCGGGCGACCGCGTTGACCATCGCGTTTTGGATGGGATGGGCGTAGCCGGGATAGATCCGGTTCATCATGAAGGCGAAGGCGAGCGTGTGACCGTCGCGCGCGCGGCAGTAGCCGACCAGGTTGGACGCGTCGATGAGCGTGCCCGTCTTGCCCCGGCAGCGTCCTTGGGCAAAGCTTGCCCGCATCTCGTCCTTGAGCGTGCCGGTGCGCCCGGCCACGGCCAGCGAGTTGACGAAGGTCGCGTTACCGGCCTGCTGGCGCAGGAGGGAGACGATGTCGAGCGGGCTCGTGTGGTCAACGCGCGACAGCCCTGAGCCGTCATCGAACTGGGGGCGCAGCCCAAACTGTGCCGCGATCGTCGCCCGCACCACGCCGGCGCCCGCGGCGGTCGTGCCGCCCCCTCCGTAGCGAGCGCCGAGGTCCTTGAGCAGCGTCTCGGCAAAGAAGTTGTCCGACGGAGCATTGGTCAGGTCGACCAGGGTCGCCATTCGCGGTGAGGCAACGGTGGCCAGCGAGGTCGCGGTGGACGGGGTGCGCCCGGCACGGATCCTCGTCGTGCCGGGAACATGGACCCCAGCCGCCTTGAGGGCCGCCACGAATTGCTGGCCGGCCTCGACCGCCGGATGGGCGAAGTACACGTTGCCGTGGGCGTCGGCCCAGCCGCGGTTGAAAGCCAGCGCGCTCAGCTCGCCCTCGACGTCGATCGATGGCCTATAGCCGTAGGGCGGAGTCCCCCGTAGTGAATCGAGCTGTGACTCATCGGCGATCACGGTCCCCCGGAAGCCCTTGATGCCGGTGGCCGCGACGAGGTTGGCGACGAGCTGCTGGACGCTGGCGCCGGCCCCGTAGTTGGTGCGGATGAAGCCAGCCGAGCCGAATGTAGGGTCACCGCCGCCGCGCAGGTAGAGGGTGCCGGCAAAGGTGCCGTTCTGGAGCTGGCCGGCGGCGAGAAGCTGGGTACTGAGCCGCGCGGCGGCGCCGAACTTGAGCAGGACGGTGGAGGTGGTGTAGAGCTTCTCAACGGACGCCGGGAGGCGGCCCACGCGAGCGCGGTCGGCGTAGAGCTGGGTGCCGGTCGTCAGATCCTGAACATAGGCACCACTGGCGCGGCCGACCCGGCGCATACCCTGGCCGAGGGAGCTGGCCAGGGAGGCCGCGGATGAGACGTGGGCACGGGAATGACGCACGGCGGCCCGGGCCGTCGCCGGGAGAAGCCAGAGCAGGGCTGCCAGCAGCACGCTGAGCCGTCGCATCGGGAGTATGTAACCGGTCAGAGCGGCCAAAGCTGCGGTCGCCGCGCCCGTGGTTTGCCCCGTCGACCCCGATCAGGGTGGAGAAGACCCTAGAATTGAGGCCAGATGGGCAAGGTCGTCAAGCTCGACGCCGCGGGCCCGGACCGCAAGTCCGGCGCGCGCGCGTCCGCCTCGTCGGGCCCCGCTCGGCGGCGCAAGCGCTCCAAGACCGCGCTCGTCCTCGGCGGCGGTGGCTTCACCGGCGGCGTCTACGAGATGGGTGCTCTGCGTGCCATCGATCTCCTCGCCGTCAATAGGACGGTCAACGAGTTCGATGTCTACGTCGGCACGAGCGCCGGCGCGTTCGTCGCCGCGGCCGTGGCCAATGGCGTCACGCCCGAGGAGATGATGCGGGTCATCGTCCAGCAGGTGCCGACCCCGTTTCCCGATGCCCGGGTCAGCGCGTTGCTCAAGCCCAACTACCGGGAGTTCGTCAGCCGAGGAATCACCTTTCCCATCCGCCTCGTCCAGCTGCTGCGCGGGCTGGCTGGGGACCTGGGCCAGGTGTCGACGGTCGACATCGCCCTGGGTCTGGCCGAAATCCTCCCATCGGGCCTGTATTCCGGAGAGGGGATTGAGCGCTATGTGCGCCGCATCCTCGCTGACCCCGACCGAACTGATGATTTCCGCCTCCTCAACAATGAGCTGTATCTGACCGCGACCGATCTCGACACGTGCGAGCGGATCGTGCTCGGCTCTCCTGGTTGGGATGACGTGACCATCTCGCAAGCGGTCAGCGCCTCGAGCGCCCTGCCGATGATCTACAAGCCAGTCAAGGTCCGCGATCGCGAGTTGGTCGACGGTGGGATCGTCTCGACCACCAATCTTGACCTTGCGGTGGAGGCGGGGGCCAAGTTCATCGTCGTCGTCAACCCCCTGGTCCCCTACGTCAACGACTTCGAGAAACGCATCCCCACGCTCACCGGATTGCGCCCGCGCCGGGTCTCGGATATGGGCTTTCCCCAGATCGGCTATCAGGTGTTCAAGCTGCTGGCCCACCAGCGGCTGCATGAGCTGGCCAAGCGGTGGGAGGAGCGCTATCCGGGAGTGGACATCCTCCTCATCGAACCCGAAGCCAGCGACGAACTCATGTTCCAGACCAGCGTGATGAACTTCACCTCACGGGTCGACATCGCCCGCCACGGATTCCAGTCGGTAACGCTGAAGCTGGCCCAGGATTATCCCTACTACAAGCGGATCTGCGCCCGCCACGGGATCGAGATCTCGGCCACGCGGGTCAACAAGGTCGTGCGCCATTTCGCGGCCGAGCGAGAATCCACCCGGGCCTGGCGAAAGATCCTTGAACAGACGACCTCGACGCTGCTGCGCCAGTCAGCTCAGCAGTAACGAAATAAGAGCCGCGCCGAGGGATTCAGCGGGACGCGGCGGTCCACCGCCGCGTCAGGCGCCGGCGGCCTGGGGTTGAGCCATCGCCGACGCGGGAACTTCGCGGAGGCTCGAGAGGAAGAGGGTCTTGTCGATCCGACCGTTGAATATCGGGACGCCTAATTCGAGGCACTTGACGATCACATCGCGCCGCTCCAATCCGGCCTCGCGGGCGAGTTCGGTGGGCGTCAGGTGATTGGCCATCGCTTCGCTTCTCCTTTGCCGTTCACAAGGTGACATTAAGTATGCCGCGTCAACCGGACGCGAGCAAACGCAACGAGCGCATTTTCGACGCAGCATTGATTGACTTGCCTGTGTTTCTGCAGTCCTGGGGGTAAAAAGGGGGGCTGGACAAACGTCCAATAAACGCTAAAGTTTATTCAAGCGCCCGGTAGGGGGCGGTTTTCTCGACCAAATGAGGCCCGTATGGCACTGATGCTTGGCTCCGCCTCACCCGCTCCGGCGACCACCGAGCGGGAGCTGATCGAGGCAGCTCGGCTGGGCGATGACCGCGCCTTTGCCGAGCTGTACGCGCGTTACCGCGAGCGGATCGCAGCCTTCATCCGGTCGCGCCTGCACGACCACGCGAGGGCTGAAGACGTCGCCCAGGAGGTGTTCATCTCGGCTCTCCGCCGCCTCCGCAGCAGCGAGCAACAGATCGTGTTCAAGCCGTGGATCTACGAGATCGCCAAGAACGCCTGCATCGATGAGTACCGCCGCAGCCAGCGCAGCCGCGAGGTTCCGCTCGATGCCGAGGCCGAGCTGCCACAAGGCCAGGGCGCCCTGCTCTCGATCGCTCCCACGCCACCGGCGGCGATGGAGAGCAAGCAGAAGCTCGACGATCTCCGCGGGGCCTTCGGGGGCCTGTCTGAGAGCCATCACCAGCTGTTGGTGATGCGCGAGTTCGAGGGTCTGACTTACGACGAGATCGGCTGCCGCACCGGGATGTCGCGTCAGATGGTCGAGAGCGCCTTGTTCCGGGCCCGGCGCAAGCTCGGCGTTGAGTATGAGGAATTGGCCAGCGGCCGCCGCTGCCTGCAGGTTCAGACGGCGATCGAAGCCGGCAAGCTGACCTCGCGCCGCTCGCTGGGCGTGCGCGAACGCCGTCAGCTGGCGCGCCACCTCGCTCACTGCCAGCCGTGCCGGGTCAAGGCCCATGCGGCCGGGGTCGACGGCAGCTTCGTCCGCTCGGGCGCCGGCGCCAAGATCGCCGCGCTGCTGCCCCTCCCAGGTCTGCGCTGGTGGCCGTTCGGTCGTGCCGCCCGTGCCGCGGCACGGACCGGCTCTCATCCGGGGCTGCAGGCCGCCGCCGGGACGCTAGAGCCGGGGTCGTCCGCGCTTCTCAGCGGGGCCGCCGTGGCCGTCGCTCTGGCCATCGCCGGCTCCGCCAATCAGGCCGATCCGGCTCATCCCGCCACGCGTTCCGTCGCCCCCGGCATCTCGGCCCACTCGGCCCCAGCCCGCTCGGGCGGCACGTATGATTCGCCGTCCGCTCCCGGCCTTGGCCGCGCCCGGTCGGCTCAGCCGGTCGAGGGCGTGCGGACGGGGCTTCACCTCGGCGCCGGCGTCCCCGCGCAGCCCGACCCGCGGCTTCCCGCGTCCGGGACGGCGAAGCGACCCGCCGCGGGTTCCGGCGGCGTGAACAGTCCAGCCGCCCAGCTGCCCGTAGCCGCCGGTCACCCGGTCGCTCCATCGGGCGGGTCGCTGGCGGCCAGCGCGGGGCAGCGGGTGCAGGCGACGGTCAACCCGGTCGTGGGCGCGGTCAACCAGACAGCGCGTTCGGGCATCGGCGGGACCCCGGTGGCCAAGACGGTGGGCAAGATCCTCGCCACCCCGCCTCCGGTCGTGCCCCCTACGTCCGGGTCCGGGTCGGGCGCCGGAAGCCCGGCCAGCGCCCCTTCCGCTCCGGTCAGGGTTCCCGGTGCCGCGTCATCGACGGTGACGGGCGTCACCAAGAACGTCGCGGGCACCGTCGGGGATCTTCCCCCGCGCGGCTGAGCAGCACGCGCCCGGCGCCCGAATCCGAGGTCGGCGCCCGGCGCGCGGACGCGGGTTGGGAAGCGCCTGTGGGATACTGGCCCTATCGGGGCGTGGCGCAGCCTGGTAGCGCGCACCGTTCGGGTCGGTGAGGTCCCCGGTTCAAATCCGGGCGCCCCGATTGAAACCTCGGCTACATCAAGGCTCTCCTGGCTCAGATGGGTGGCTGGGGGTCGTACTGGATCGCGCGGCGCACCTCACGAGCGCGGTCTGATCCGGCGAGGCGGACGACGAGGTGCAGGGCCATGTCGATCCCGGCCGACACTCCTGCCGAGGTGATGAGATCACCGTCATCGACCCAGCGGTCGTTCTCACGGACCTGCACGGTTGGGTCGAGCCCGCGGAGCTCGTCCAGCGCCCCCCAGTACGTGGTCGCCGGCCGTCCGGCCAGCAGCCCTGCGGCGGCGAAGACCAGGGAGCCGGTGCACACGCTGGTCATCAGCGGCACTGTCTGGCGCTGGGCGCGGATCCAGTTCAGGTGCGTCGCGTCGCGCAGCAGCGGCCGTGTGCCCTGACCGCCGGGATGCACGAGCACTCCGAGGGCTGGAGCGTCCTCGATACCGCTGTGGGCGCCCAGGGCCAGGCCCTTGGCGGCGGTGACCGGGCGCCCGTCTCGGGAGATACAGGAGACCGCCCAGCCGTCCTCCGGGTGCGAGCGCGTCCAGTGAGCCAGAACCTCCCAGGGGCCGGTGGCGTCGAGCTCCTCCACACCGTTGAACAGCAGTATCCCGATGTGGCGGGGGTAACTGGTCGCTGAGGGCGCCGATGTCGAGGTCATGGCGTCAGTCTGGCGGGGACAGGGTGGGGCGGCAAGCGGCAGAAACGCCGCGATGCGCAAGGATGCTGCCATCATGGCCGGGTGCACCGCATCGTGGCACTCACGCTGACGGAGGTCGTGGCCTTCGATCTGGCCATACCCGCTCAGGTGTTCGGCCATCGAGACGAACGAGAGCATTACTCCTTTGCCATCTGCGCCCCCGCGGCGGGCCTGGTGCCCTCGACCACGGGGTACGCGGTGCAAGCTTCGTTCGGGCTTGAGGCGCTCGATGTGGCCGACACGGTCGTGGTGCCCGGGTACGCCCCGCACGCGGAGCCACCCGCCTCGGTTCTGGAGGCGTTGCGTGCTGTAGCCGATCGCGGCGCGCGGGTCGTATCGGTGTGCACCGGGGCGTTTGCGCTGGCGGCCGCGGGCCTGCTGGACGGCCGCAGGGCAACCACGCACTGGAAGGACGCCGACGAGCTCGCCACCCGCTATCCGGACGTTGACGTCGACGCCGACGTCCTCTACGTCGATGCCGGTGCGGTCCTAACCAGCGCGGGCGTTGCCGCCGGCATCGACCTGTGCCTGCACCTGGTACGCGCCGACTTCGGCGAGCAGGCCGCGGCCCGCATCGCCCGCCGGATGGTGGTGGCTCCGCACCGCGACGGCGGCCAAGCTCAGCTTCTCCAGCGGCCACTCCCGTCGCGCGGCACCGGGCTGGCCGCCACGTGCGCCTGGGCGCTGGAGCGGCTCGCCGAGCCGCTGACCGTCGCTGACCTGGCCCACCACGCCGGCTGGGCACCGCGTACCTTTGTTCGCCGTTTTCGGGCCGAGACCGGCACCGCCCCCCTGCGCTGGCTAATCGCGCAGCGCCTCCTCGAGGCGCGCAGACTGCTGGAGGTCACCGACTTGCCCGTCGAACACGTCGCGGCCCGCTGCGGCCTTGGCACGGCCGCCAACCTCCGCCTACATCTGGCCCGCGACGCCGCCACCACCCCCACCGCCTACCGCCGCGCCTACCAGGGGTCCTCCGGAGGCGCCCGCGAGAAGGCCGTGCAGCGTCTGTCGGCATGACCATCGGCGTGTGTGCGGTGGCGCTCAGCGCCGGAACCGATGGTTCGCGGCGTGGCCTTACCCCCGCGCCTGCTCGACACTATTTCCGTAGTCCCTCGCGGCATGCTCTTCGCGATCGAGCGCTGCGACATAGCGGGCGAAGGCGTCCTCGCGATCCGCGCGCGCGGAGGTCTGCCAGCACCGATAGGACTCAGCTACGGCGCGACTCTCATCGCGCCACTCCAGGTAGCTGTCGAAGACCGCGTCGAGGAGATCAAGGCGCACGCCGCCCTGATCGACACGACTCTGCGGGCTTCGCGGCGGTCTCCTCAGATTCATGTTCGCTGCTCCTGCTTGGCTGGATCGACGACCGGGCGGACTACGAACGGCCGAGTACGGCTCTCCCTTACCTGGATGCCAACCCGGGGCAAACCTTCCCTGACACGTTCCCGGGCGGACTCCAGGTCCCCGTCGGTCGGCTCCGGGTCATCCGGGTCTGGCGAAGGCGATGTGTCCTTCGCCGTGGGCGATCGCCGGTCCTAGGGCGACGAGACGGGTCCGACAGCCGGTTGCCGAGCAACTGATCGCGTCGGTGAGCGCGCCGCCCTCAGTGCTGACGAGGAGATCTCCGGGCCGGACGCCGGCCCTGCGGAGGTCCCCGGCCAGGATCCGAAGCACCATGTCATCGCCGGGATGTCGGTTGCCGGGGGTTCGACGGTCGGCAAGAAAAGCGGCCGCGCGCGGATCGCGGGGCACGAAGCCCTCACTCTCGACGCCGATGTCGCCTCCGTGCGGGAGGTGGGAGATGGCCACGAGCCGGCTTTCGCCCTGCGGGGTGATCGCATAGACCCGCCCGGCGTTCTCGCTGGGAGCGATCAGGTCTCCGGCGAAGCGACCGAACGTGCGGGGGGCAACGGCGATGCCGCCCTCGACCCGGGGTGCGCGGCGGGTGAGTGTGCGTACCCCACCGTGGCAGTCGATCGCCTCGACGGCGGTTCGCGAACCGGCATTGCTGGTCACGAGCATCCGGTGGGCAAAGCCGCCAGTCCGGTCGAACGTGATCCCGTCGAGAAGGCCCGCAACCCTCAGCCCGGCGAAGCGGCGGACGCTGCCGCCGGCGCTGATGGCCACCACCCCCCGGCCGGCGGTGAGGCGCAGCGCGTAGACCGTTGCGCTCCCATAGCAACCCCCCGGTGAGACTGCGATGTACGGCTCCTCCCCGCCGGGGCTGCGATAGCGACCGGGCCCTGACCCGAGCGGAGCGACGCCTCCGGCGGGGGCGAGCAGGGACAGCCGGGCGTTGGCGGCCAGGACGAGGGACCCGTCCCGGAGTGGACCGGCTAGGTCCAGGGGGCGCTGAACCCGGGCGACCTCGGTCCAGCGCGCTGGCCTGGCCGCCCTCGCCGCGGTGATTCGGCCGCCGGCAGTGCTCCCACACGCGCTGATGACGACGCCCCCCAGCAGCGCGACAAGGACTCCAGCTGGCCCGACGCCTCGGCCCGGCCCTCGGGCTGATCGATGGCTCGCCTGTCCGCCTCCCGACATAATCTACGATGAAGCATAGTAGAGCGTCTGGCGGGTGGCAACCTTGGCCCGTCAGGGCGCCGGATCAGGCCTTGCGGGCCTGGCGCTGAAGGGCTCGACGGCGCGCCGGGTCAAGTTCAGCCATCTGCTGCGCGAAGTGGCTGAGGGCGACGTCCCCGTACTGATCCACGAGTGCCGCGACCTCGGACCGCGCCCGCACGGCCAGGTAGTCATCGCGACTGAATTGCGGCGCGTAGTAGTCAGTCTTGCCTTCGCGGCGACGGCTGAGCAGGCCCTTCTTGTGCAGTCGCGCCATGATGGTCATGTAGGTCGTGTACGCGCGCGGCTTGGGCGCGACGGGATTGAGCGCATCCATCACTGACCGCACCGAGGACTCGCCGGAGCGCCACACCGCTTCCATGACCTCGGACTCCAGCTCATGCAGGGCAGGGGGGACGGGGTCACGGCTCGGCTTTGTCCCTTTGCGGAGAGCCATCTACGACGCATGGTAGCAGCGTTGGGCTATTACGATGGGCATCGTAGAAAGTGCCGGAGCCTGTTGCTGAGGCCGCCGGTCGGCGCCGTCGCAGAGCTCATCACCGTGGCGCCGGGGTACGAACCTCCTGACCGTTTGCCGACAGCAGCACCTCGATATTCCCGCGTGTCGCGTTGGAGTACGGGCACACCTCGTGGGCAGCGGCGACGATCGCCACGGCACGCGCAGGGTCGGTCACCTGCGGCAGGGTGACGCTGAGCTCGACGGCAACGTCAAAGCCTCGATTCTCATTGGGTATGAGGGAGACCCGGCTGTCGATTGAGACGTCGCCCACCTGAGCCCGCTCGCGTCGCCCGATGACGCCGAGGGCGCCTTCGAAGCAGGCCGCGTAGCCGACGGCGAAAAGCTGCTCGGGATTCGTGCCGCCGCCCTCGCCTCCCATCTCCGGGGGGGTGCGTAGCTCGACGTCCAGGGCACCGTCCGAAGTGGCCCCGTGTCCCTGTGCGCGTCCTCCGGTGACCGTGGCCTGCGCGGTATAGATCGCCTTCGCCATTCCTCACTCCGTCCTCTCGTGACGCGGTTGTCCAGAAACGTTAACTGCACCGCGACGCGGTTGATCTAAGCTAGGGCCCCGTGCCGGTGCGATATCTGCGCTAGGGCTTCCTCATTCGCGTCCTGATGCTTCACAACCGCTACCGCGCCGAGGGCGGGGAGGAGCGGGCGGTCAACGGAATCGAGGGGTTGCTTCGCCGTCGCGGTCACGAAGTGCGCCGGCTGGAGCGCTCGAGCGTGGACACGAGCCGGGCCCACGCGGCGCGAGGGCTGCTCGCGGGGGGAGTCGACAGCGCGCAGGTGGGCCGGTCGGTGCGCGAGTTCGGCGCCGACGTGGTGCACGCCCACAACCTCCATCCTCTGTTCGGCTGGCGTGCGCTGGCCGCGGCTCGCGCGGCCGGCGCTCGGACCGTTCTTCACCTGCACAACTTCCGCTTGTTCTGTGCCATCGCCGTGGCCTACCGGGACGGGGGTCCGTGCTTTGCCTGCCGTGGACGTGACACCCGCCCCGGGGTGCGGTTTCGCTGTCGGGGCACAGTCGGTGAGGCCGTCGTCTATGCGGCTGGACTGGCGCTGCAGCAGCCGCACATCTTCGATCATGTCGACCACTTCGTCACCGTCAGCCACGCAGCCAAGGAGCGCCTGTTCGGGCTCGGCCTGCCCCGCGATCGCGTCTCCACGCTCGTCAACTGCCTGGAAGGCGATAGCTTCGCGCCACGGTCGCCTGCGGCCCGGGGGGCCTACCTGTTGGCCAGCGGCCGGCTCGTGGAGGAGAAGGGCATGGACACGGCGATTGCCGCCGCTCGCGCCGCCGCGGCGCCACTGATCATCGCCGGCAGCGGGCCTGACCGAACCCGCCTCGAGCGTCTGGCCGCCGGCGCCGAGATCCGCTTTACCGGCCGCCTGCCCGCCGGCGAGCTGGCCGAGCTGCGCGCGGGTGCCGCCGCCGCGCTCGTGCCCTCGCGCTCGGAGGAGGCGTGTCCCTACTCCGCGCTGGAGGCGATGGCCAGCGGCCTTCCGGTCCTGGGCAGCGATCTGGGCGCGCTACCCGAGCTCATCGGGCGCGACTCCGTGCTCTCCCCACGCGCGGTCGGCGCATGGTCGCAGGCGGTGGGCGCGCTGTGGCGCGACCCCGCCGAGCGCGAACGCCGGGGCCGTGAGAACCTGGCCACGGCGCGGTCCCGGTTTGCCGAGGAGGGCTACTACACGGCGCTCATGCGCGTGTACGCCAGCTGAGTCCGACATCATCGCCTGACCCGTGGCTGTCGCCCTGCTGACCAACAACCTCGTTCCCTACCGGGTTCCGCTCTATGAGCGCCTGGCCGCCGACGAGGAGGTTGAGGTCCTGTGCTGGGGCGGTGGGCGCTACCTACCGTCGTGGTTCGGCGACCTGGATGCTCAGCTCAGGGCGGCGCGGTTCCCCGCCCGGCGCATACGCGGGGCCGCCGACGCATTTGCCGCCGGCAGGCGTTACGACACGGTCATCGCCACCTATGCCGGGGGGTCGATCCTTCCGGCCGCCTACGCCGGCGCGCGGGCTGGGGGCCACGGCTTCGTGCTATGGGCCTCGATCTGGGCCCGGCCCCGTTCTTTGGCCAATGACGTGGCGGTGCCGGCCACACGCTGGATCTACCGCCATGCTGATGCGCTCGTGGCCTACGGCGAACACGCCCGCCGCTTCGCGGCCGACATCCGCGGGCGCGATACGGACATCTTTATCGCTCCGCAGAGCGTGGAGGACATGTTCCGTCGGGAGGTGACTCCGACGGAGACCGCGGCGTTCCGCGATGCGCACTCGATTCCCGACGGTCCGGTGGTTCTCTACGCCGGGCGGCTCGTGGCCGAGAAGGGACTCGCGGTCCTGGCCAGCGCCTGGTCACAGGTCAGGCGTCCGGCCACCCTGGTGCTCGTCGGCGATGGGCCACTTCGCGACCGGCTCGAAGGGCTCCCGCGGGTGATGATGCTCGGCCCGCTGGCCCGAGCTGAGCTTCCCGCCGCCTACCGGGCGGCGCGTGTCACGGTGCTGCCCTCGATCCCCACCCCCCGCTTTCGGGAGCCGTGGGGCCTGGTCTGCAACGAGTCCCTGCATCAGGGCACTCCCGTCATCGCGACCACCGCCGTGGGGGCGGTGGCGGGTGGGTTGGTCCGGGACGGCGAGAGCGGGCAGGTGGTGGCGCCCGGGGACCCGTCCTCTCTGGCCGCCGCGATCGACCGGCTGCTCGCCGATCCCGACCGCGCGCGGCACCTGGGCGAGGCCGGACGCAGGGTCGCCCAGGCCTACACGTACCCAGCGATGGCCGCTGCCTTTGCACAGGCGCTCGCGCTGGCTCGCCGGCGCTAGGGGGTCAGGCGCCGCCTGGCGTTCAGTCCTCGCGAGCGCCGCCCTCGGCCTGCCGGGCGCGACGTTCGGCTCGCGGCGGTCGCAGCGTGATTGGCCGACCGCGGCTGCGCTGCAGGATGATGAAGGCCACCGTTCCCCACATGGCCGGTATCCACAGGGCGATGGCGTGGTAGACGACCGTGGCCGCGGTGCTTGTGGTCGCCGAGACGCCGTAGAGGACGAGCATGCCGACCAAGCTTCCGTCCAGTACACCGATACCCCCTGGCACCGGAATGACATTCGACAGGTAGCCGATCTGGTAGGCGAGCACAAGCGGCGCGATCGGCGGGACCACACCGGCCGCGGCAAAGCACGCGGCCAGCACGCCGATGTCGAACCACAAAAAGCCGATCGCGCCGAGGATCCGCCAGTCCGGCTCGCGGATGACCCGCTGGGTGAGGCGGATGCCGGCCGCCGTCTCGACCAGGAGGGTTCGCAGCCGTCCTGGTTCCCGCCGGGCGGCCAGCCGCTCGCTGAAGCGCGGCAGGAGCAGAAAGAAGATCAGGACCACCGTGCCCACGCCCGCGGGCACGATGCTGAGCAGGGGATTGGCCGGGCCGGGGAGGATGCCGACAAACAGGCCCAGTCCAGCCAGTACGAGCGTGACCACGTTGACGGCGCTGGTGAGCAGGAACAGGACCACCGACCGCTCGGTGATCCGCACGCGGTCACCGCCCCGGTCCACGAGCAACCATGCGCCGACCGCGATGCTGCCGGCGCCACCCAGGGAGACGGCGGATCCGAAGGCCAGCTCGCTCAGAGCAACGCGGGCTCCGAAGCGGACCGGGGCCCGGTCGAAGACCTGCAGGAAGGCGACCACGTAGCTGAGGCAGGACAGGATTTCGAGCCCGACGGCCAGCAGGAGCCAACCGGCGTTCATGTTGCCGACGCGGACGGCCACCCCGTGCAGGCCGGGAACCGCGAGCAACAGACCGCCCACGATCGCG
>JAXDGI010000049.1:0-3082 GCA_034665145.1 Solirubrobacteraceae bacterium | reverse complement strand
CGGGTCGGGGAGGCTGGCCGGCCGGATCTCGCCGTACCCGGGTGCACGTAGCCAGAACGCGCGCGCCTCGTCGACTGGCCCGTACATGGTCCAACTACGGGGCGCGGGCGATCTCGGTTTTATCGCGGTAGCTGCCAGCGCCGCATCCGTCTCCTGTGAGCTGCCGCACCGCCGTTCGATCAGGTCGGGTGGTAGCCGCGTCAACCTCGGCCTCCACTTCTCCGACCCAAGGCGTCCGCTTTCCGATCCGCGGCCGCGACAGCAAGTACACCGAACCCTTCGACGAGATCTTCGGCACCGAAGGCATCCGGATCGTGAAGACGCCGGCGCGCGCGCCGAAGGCGAACGCGATCGCCGAGCGCTTCGTCCGGACCGTGCGCGCCGAGTGTCTCGACTGGCTGCTGATCCTAAATCATCGCCATCTAGAACACGTGGTACGCGTCTACGTCGACCATTACAACCGCGAGAGGCCGTATCGCTCTACTGGAGAGCGTCAGTAACGATGTAGCCTCGCCGACGGCCTCAAGCAACCGGAGGGTACGCGCGATGGTAATCAGATCCGAGAGTCGCGTAACAATCGCCAGCAGCGTCCCTGAGGTGTGGGCGTATGTCTGTGACGTCGGACGGTGGCAGGAGTGGGCGCCGACGGTTCGCGAATGCTGGGTTGACGGAGGAGGCCCGCTTCAGCCCGGCTCGCGGCTGGAGCAGCGGGCGAAGGGGCCATTCGGGTCCACTCGGCACCGGGCCCAGAACGTAACCGCAGTCGAGGCGCCCCGCTCCGTGGCGTTCGCCGGACCGATGGGCACTTCCGCGGCGAGCTGGGGAATGGAGCTCGAGCCGATCGGCGATACGCAGACCGACGCCATGATGTGGGTTGAGGTCGAGCGCAAGAATGTCATGCGCGCGATCCCCGGCCGCGTTCTCAACGGCAGCATTCAGCGCGTCATGGATATCGAGATGGCGGCGATCAAGGCTGCCGTCGAGTCCGGTACGCCGGGGTGATCGCCGCCGCGGCCGCCGCGGTCGCTCTCGCCCGCGGCCCTGTGGTCGAGAGCGTGACGCAACGCAGCGCCATCATCTCCTTCCGTACGACCGCGGCCGTCCGTGCCTTCGTCGTCTTGCGGAACGGCGCCCGCATCGACGCCGGCGCCGGCGTCGACCACGTCGTCAGGCTGACCCAACTGACGCCGGGGATGCACTACAGGTACATGGTCGAGACAAACTCCGGGCTCGTCGCGGAGGGCAGGTTGCGGGCCGCGCCGGCACCAGCCGCCAGGTTCACCTTCGCCGTCGTGAGCGACTTCGGCAGCGGGACGCGGGACGAGAGGGCGGTCGCCTCGATGATCGAGGGATGGCACCCGGACTTCGTGCTCACCGTGGGCGACAACGCCTATCCGCTCGGCGCGTCGGCGCTGCTCGATCGCGACATCTTCGGTCCCTACGCGGCGGTCATGCGCGAGTCGGCCTGGTTCCCGGCGTTGGGAAACCACGACGTCAAGGCGAACGGTGGGAATCCGGAGCTCGAGGCGTTCCATTCGCTCGGCAACGGGCACTGGTACCGCTTCACGTGGGGGAGTGCGGCCGTCGTCGTGCTGGACTCCGACGTCTCGGTCCGGCCCGGCTCGCCACAGTTGCGTTTCGCCCGTAGGTCGCTGGCGCTCGATTCCTGCCTCCGCTTCGCCGCCTGGCATCACCCGCCCTGGGAGCCTCCTGGACGCCCCTACAGTCCAGATCTCCGCCGCAACATCGTCCCGCTGGTCGAGAAGGACGGTGTTCGTGTGGTCTTCGTCGGCCACTTGCATGCCTACGCCCGAAGCCGTCCGCGTCACGGGGTGGTGTACGTGGCCGTCGGCACGGGCGGAGCCACGCTGGACAATGACGCGCAAACTGACCATTCCGTTAGCCCGCATCGTCCAAGGCCGATTCGGCGCACTGAGGGTCGACGTGGCGCCTCGCGAGGCGCGCTTCAGCTACGAGACGGTCGACGGCCGGGTGCGCGACCACTTCCGCGTGACCTGCTCTACCGCGACGCTACCCAGACCGAGGAGCACACCGTGAGCCAGACCGACAGTGCGCGAGAGCGCCTGATCGAGACGTACCGCAAGAAGGCGAGGCACTACGACATCACCTCCCGGCTCTACCCCGTGCCCGGCTACCCCCAGCGGACTCAGCGCCTCCGGGCCGTACAAGCACTCGGGCTTCGCCCTGGTGCCAGCGTGGTCGACATCGCCTGCGGCACCGGTCTGAACTTCTCGCTGATCGAGCAGCTGATCGGTCCCGACGGCCGGATCGTTGGCGTCGATCTGACCGACGCCATGCTCGCCCAAGCCCAGCATCGGATTGAGAGCAACGGCTGGAGCAATATCGACCTCGTGGAAGCCGATGCGGCCGGGTTCGACTTCCCGGCCGAGGTCGACGCGATCCTGTCCACATACGCCCTGTCGCACGTGCCTGAATGCCGAGATGTCATCGCCCACGGCGCAGCGGCCCTCTCCCGCGGTGGGCGGTGGGTCGTGCTCGATCTCAAGGTTCCTGACAACACGCCTCGGTGGCTTGCGCGGCCCGTCGGCTCCATCCACGAGTGGATGGCGCGCCGTCCGTGGGAGGCGGTTCGCGCAGCGATGCAGGACACCCTTGACGATCTCTCCTGGAGCGAGCTGTTCTTCGGGACAGCTTTCCTCGCTGCCGCGTCGAGCAGCTCCGCCAATCCGGCGGCTATTCGCGGTTAGCCCGCAGTGGGCTCGATGGCGGCCCGTATGCCGGCGACCTTCGACCCCCCGCTCGTCCGTGGCCGCTGCAGATTGGCACACGGGTGGCATATGGAGCCTGTTTCGGCGTCCGATGTGGCTCAACCATGCGCCCCTCAGGGATGCGTGCAATCACTCGTAATGATGGGGTCCGGGGTTCGAGTCCCCGCGTCGGCTTGCTCGGGGCGAGGAAGCCGCTGCAAACGGCTATGTTCCGGCGTGATCGGCTCGCGACGACAGCACAATCATTGATCGCGCGCGAGTGATGGGGTCCGGACCCCGGTCTCGACGCTGCGAGCGGCCTTTGCAGGCAGTTTCGTCGAATCTGTCTCGGG
>JAXDGI010000048.1:0-2654 GCA_034665145.1 Solirubrobacteraceae bacterium | reverse complement strand
ACATCCTCCTGTCCCGCACTGGCACCGGCGGTCTGAGCATGAAGATCCAGGCGAAGGACTGCGCCCAAGGCGGGATCTTCCAGATGGAGCCGGCGAGGGGGGACAACGCCCGCACACGGATCATTCACCGGCTCGCCGGCGCCGATACAGCCGCGCCAGGCACAGCCTTCTACTTCGACAACGCGAAATTCCGGGCGAAGCTCGGCCAGTTCCTCGGCGCCGACTGCCAGAACCCCACGACCGGCCCACCGAGCACCTACTGCGTGCGCGTTACCCCACGAGTGAACATCGCCAATGGTCTCTCCGCGAGGTTCGTCGTTCGGGACAGCGCGCAGGTCGCCACCCGCATCCCGCAGGCGGAGTGCGGGCCTGACTTCACAAACACACTTGGGTTGAGCGAGACCAAGGACCACTGCGGCGGCATGACCATCTGGGATGTCGCCAGCGGCGGGCGCATGGGCATGGTCACAGGCGCGGACGCCACCGAAGTCGCGAACCCGCCGACCGCATGTGTGCAGAACTGCCCGGCCGAAAACCGCGTGCAGGGCCGCCTCGCTGTCCTTGGATTCCCGTTCCCGGTCGCGGCAGGCAGCCGGCTCGCTCCCCGCTACTCCACCAACGGGCTGAACGCGCCGCTCACACCGCCCTTCACCGGCTGATCCCGGCGACTCATCTCAACGTTGAGGGACCCCGTGATCGACGTCGACTTCCGCCGTGTCGGTTACCGAAACCCCCGCCGAAGACGACTACGCAGTCATGTTGCCTCCTCTTGCCGATCCACGCCCATCGCGTCGAACAGGAACGACAGGGTGGTGTCGAGCAAGTGATCCGTGACGGCGGACGGATCGACGAGGCGATCGATGCCGAGGCCGTTGAAGAGCGCCAGCCCGATCTCGGCCAGATCCGCGGTGGGGTATTTCGGGGACACACCGACAGCTCGGTATTCGTGTTCGATCAGCGCTTGCACTTGGACGCGTGCGCGTTGCGCACTGGCGGCCAGTTTCTTCTGTGCGTCCGGATTGCGCCTGGCGTACAGGATGAACTCGAGCCAGAGCGTGACGAAGCTGTCATCCCAGGGGGAGGTGCCGCTTCGCAAGATTTGCAGGATGCGCGGGAACTGCTCCGCCTGGTCGTGTGAGCCGGTCTCCAACGCTTCGCCCACGACCGCGAACTGACGATCGATGCGTTCGTGGAAGAGCTCTAGGAACAGGTCATCCTTGCTTTTGAAGTTGGAGTACACGGCGCCCTTGCTGAAGCCGGCGGTCGAGGCGACCTCGTCGAGAGTGGACCCGTGGAAGCCGTCGCGGGCGAACACGATGGCGGCGGCGTCGAGCAGGTGTTGGCGGGTCATGGCTCGTCGACGCTCGGGGGTGAGGGGCTCGAAAGTCACCGCGAAACCCCCTTGACGTACCCGTCGTTACGGCGAATACTCTCGGGTATGCATTCTACGACCCGGAATCTCACGAGCTTCAGGGTAGCCGCGACACGGGCGGACGCACTTGCGTGGCTCGCGGGACGTCTCGACTGGGAAGATCGCTTGCGGGCTCTGGAGGCCCGTTCCGGCGAGCCCACCGAACCGGTCCGGAGTCCGCGGGCCGGCCGCCACGGCTGGTGCCGCGTCGAGCGTGCGCTCGCATCCGTCGCACGGGCGAGTTGAGGAGTGGTCCCGATGGGTACCGGAGCTACGAGTTTCGACCCGTTCGAGTTGCCGGACACGATCCAGCTCGGCAGCGTCGACGATCCCTATCCCCTTCTCTCGGCCGCTCGCCGGAACGGGCCGGTGGCGCTCGAGTGGCCGCTTGCGGACGACGGAGCAGCCGCGGCACTGGATGGCGATCCGTGGATCAGCGTGCTCGGCCACGACGAAGTCGTCGCAGTGCTGCGCGACCACGAGACCTACTCGTCGACCATCCTCGCGGAGCTCATGGGCCCCGCACTCGACCACACCATCATCGCAATGGACGAACCCGAGCACCGGGCTCACCGCGCCCTGGTCGCCCCCGCGTTCCGTCCCAGACTCCTCGCCCGCTGGGAGCACGAGCTCATCGGACGAGTCCTCGACGAGCTGATCGACGCGTTCGCCCCGCTCGGTCGTGCCGACCTCGTCCGCCGACTGACGTTCGCGTTTCCCGTACGCGTCATCGCCCGGATCCTCGGCCTGCCCGAACGCGACTCTCAACAATTCCAGCGCTGGTCCCTCGAGCTCATCAGCATGATCGTCAACTGGGACCGAGGCGTAGCCGCCACGGACGCACTGCGCGGCTACCTCGCAGAGCGTGTCGGCGAACGTCGCCGACAACCGCGAGACGACCTCATCAGCGAACTCGTCGAGACCGAAGTCGACGGGCAGCACATCTCCGACGACGAAATCTTTGCCTTCCTGATCATGCTGCTCCCGGCCGGAATCGAGACCACCTACCGCTCGCTCGGCAACCTTCTGTTCGCGCTCCTCACGCACCCCGACCAGCTCGACGAAGTCACGCAGAAGCCCGAACTGCGCAGCGCCGCGATCGAAGAAGGCCTGCGCTGGGAAACGCCACTCGTACTGATCCCGCGCCAATGCATCCGGGACACGCAACTCGCCGGCATCGACATCCCGGCCGGTCGAGGACTCAACCTCTTCCTCGGATCCGCCAACCGCGACGAACGCCACT
>JAXDGI010000047.1:0-11328 GCA_034665145.1 Solirubrobacteraceae bacterium | reverse complement strand
GCGTACAGCGGCGGCAACGGCGTGGCCGTCGACGAGGCCGAACGCAACGCGCAGTACGCCAAGTGGGGCCAGTGGTTCGAAGGGCTCGGTTCAGCCGTCGTCGACGGCGGCGCCGCGACCGGGACAGCGAAGACGGCCGGCCCGGGCGGCTCGGTCAGCGATGGCGGCTCGCGTGGCCTGACCGGCTACTCGATCGTGGCGGCCGACAGCCTGGATTCAGCGGTCGAGCTCGCGAAGGGCTGCCCGGTCCTCGAGATCGGCGGCGCGGTCGACGTCTACGAGGCGATCCCGATGTAGCAGGCGCACGGGGCGCTGGGTCGGCGAGGGACCTCAGGTCCCGAACCCGACCCGGGCCGCGTGCGGGCAGGTCGTGCGGATTGCGGATGCAGAACCTTGCTGCGTAGGAGGCGCTGGCCCCAGCGCCGATCAGGTGCACCGCTACATCGACCTGTCGGTACGACACCAAGCGGCGAGCATCAGCGGCGCTCCGCGTCGTGGCGACTGCGCGCGTATCAATTCCCAGGCTTGCCGGGCATCCCCCGCATCGGGATGGCAGCGGTGCGACGTTCAGTGCAGCTCTGACATTGCCGATCCTGCCCGCGGGGAGTTCGGCAGCGTAAGACCCGGCACGCGGTCCGGGGCGAGCGCGACGCCAAGTCCGAGAACGATCAGCACCACGGCGATCATGTAGTTCGCTGTGCGCGGCCACGGGATCAGTTTCTCGACCGCGATCAGGACCGACACGAACACCATCCACCCTAGGCTCATGACACCCACCGCGAACAGCGCGGCCATCAGCCCCCAGCAGCATCCGACGCACCAGCCGCCGTGCAGCGTTCCCATCACGAGCGCACCGCGGCGCCCATCGCGCCATTCGTCGGTGAGAAAGGCAAACGGGGCGCGGCACCGGCGTAGACACGCGTCCTTGGCCGGTGTGAGCTGGTAGAGCGCAGCGAGCACGATCACACTGCCGGCGACATAGGGACCGGCTTGGTGCCAGCCGAGCTCGGGGCCAGCGACCGCCCGCACCCCGGCAAACAGCCCATACGCCGCGAGCCCGAACGCGGTCCAGGCCACCAGGTAGCCGACGACGAACATCGCGACGGTCCCGTGGCGGGGATGCGCGGCGTGCATGCGCCGGCTGATCCGCGCGTAGGCCAGAACCATCGGCGCGACCGACGGGAACATCATCGCGACCATCATCACGACCCACGCCGTCACATAGAAGCCCACCGCGCCAGGGTCGGTGCCAGGGCCCGCGTCCATCCCGCGCATGCGAGCGTCGGTCACAAGCCAGCCGAATGCGGCCAGCGCCAACAGCGCGACGACGAGGAAAAACTGTGCGCGCCACACCGGGCGCCGAGTCGGGCTGGACCCGATCATCACCGTGCCCATCCCGGCGACCTTAGGGCCGCCCAACCAGGTTTGCAACTGCGCCCGGACCGGAATACTGTCGCCCTAGGCGTCGACACGGGGCCGGCGCCACACGAGCAAGGAGCGCCGCCATGGCGAGCTGGGCGATGGAAGGTCCTTACCTCAAGACGTGTAACTGCGATCCCGGGTGTCCGTGTGACTTCAATCAAGCACCAACGCACGGTGACTGCCACGGCGTCGCCGCTCTAAAGATCGACCGGGGCCACTTCGGCGACGTCGACCTTTCGGGCGCGAAGTGGATTGGACTGGTCAGCTGGCCGGGACGGATGGATGAAGGCGACGGCCATATCCAAGCAATCCTCGATTGCGACGACGATCAGGTCGAGGCGCTGGGAACGATCCTTTCCGGCGCAGCCGGCGGCACGATCTTTCAGATCCTCGACGCGGTCTGCCCGCACAAGCACGACCCGATTCGGACACCGATCAGCTTCGAATGGGACCTCGACAGCCGCTCCGCGCACATAACCGCCGGCGACATCTTCGAGACCACGGCCGAGACTCTGCGCGGCATCGACCCGCCCGATCCCTACCGGATTCGGGTGCACATCCCCGGCGGCTTCGAGTATCTCAGCGACGATGAATCCTCTGAGGTCGCGCTCGCCACCGTCCTGCGGTCGAGCACCGAGATTGAAATGAACGTCACCGACGGCAACGCCAACCTCTGCTACGTCAAGCACGAAGGAGAAGTGCCGGTAGCCGCTTAGCCCCAGCCAACGCACGCGGGGCGACCATGGTGGCCTTCGCTGCTCCTGGCCAAATTCAGGACGCCGGGCTGCCGCTTTGGCTACCGTCGGCTTTCGTTTTCGTGGATCCATGACGTCCCTGGGCGGTCCTCTGCAGATCCTCGTCCTCACGATGCTCACTTTCGCGGTCGAGTGGCACGATCACCCGGAATTCGCTTCCGCGGCCGGGCGTGCTATCGAGTTCGATCCGGCCCGCCAGGCTGTGCGCGGCGCGGGAGGCGATGGCTAGGCCGAGGCCGAGCCCGCCAGTGGCTCGGTTACGGGTGTGGTCGACTCGGTAGAGGCGTTCGAAGATGCGCGGTTGATGTTCTCGAGAGATCCCGACGCCGCTGTCGCGGACTGCGAGCACGAGCTCCTTGCGGTGTTTGCGTACGCGGATCTGCACCTCGCCTCCCGCTGGCGTGTAACGGATCGCGTTGGAGAGCAGATTCGAAGCGATCGTCTCTAAGAGTCGAGCATCGGTGGTAATCGTGGCGGGCCGTACGTCCACTTCAATCTTCACGCCGGCGTTGGTGGCGGCTGGGCGAAAGCGCCGCACGAGCTCTCGGGCGAAATCTTCAAGAGCGATCGGCCCGAGTCGAACACCGTCAGCGAGATCAAGGCTGGTGAGCTCACGGAGATCGGCAAGCAACTGACCTAGGCGCTCGGTCTCGGCGGATATGACGGCGCTGGCCTCCGCCCGCTGCTCGGGAGTGGTGGCGGCGCTGTCAGCCAGCGCGAGGGCAAACCCGGAGACGCTGTTGATCGGGGTGGCGATCTCGTGTGCGACGTCGGCGAGAAACTGGCGTTGGTCGGCATCGGCACGCTCAAGGCGCACGGTCATGTCATCAAACGCTTCGCCCAGCTTGCTGAGCTCCTGCGGTCCTTCGGCCCCCATCCGAGCGCTGAAATCCCCGCTTGCCACCCGGTCAGCGGCAACGATCGCCCGGTTGATCGGGGTGCGGACCGAACGGGTGACCAAGCTTGCGGCCACGAGCGCGGCGGCAATCACGAGGCCCAGCACGCCCGCAGTGATCAGGATGAGATCGAGCGTCGTGCCCGCTGCCGGCGAGCTGTAGTCGGCCAAGCGCACCACTCCGCCGGCAAACGGGGCTTGTGCCCGCAGCTCGAGCTGACTGCCGGGGTTGGGCCCCCTGAAGATGACGCGTCCGGCCCGCTCGACCGTCAACTGATCGGTTGTGAGCAACTGCTGCAGCGCACTCAAATCCTCGCGGTCGGCTCCAGCCTGCACCTGGCGGGCGACCGTCCTGGCTTCCGAGAGCGCCTTGGCCTGATCGGCGTTGAACTCATGGGAATGCTCAACCTCGCCGTACAGCACCGCGGCGGCGGTCAGCCCGACCCCCGCGCTGATGATCATCGCGGCAAGCAGCCACAGCCGCAGCGAGAGCAGCCGGGCGATCATCACCCCTCCAGGCGGTAGCCCACCCCGCGCAGCGCCTTGACCTGGAACGCGTCGCCAAGCTTGCGACGAAGCGCAGCGATATGAACATCCACCGTCTTGGCGGACACAAAGGATGACCCCCAGACGAGATTGAGCAGCGCGTCCCGGCTGTGAGCGTGGTCAGGCTCTCGCAAAAGCGCGGCCAGAAGATCAAACTCACGGCGAGTGAGCTCCACTTCGGTGTTGTCGACGCTGACTCGCCTGGCCTGCTCGTCGAGCTCCAGGCGACCGTGGCGCAGGAGAGTGGAGGACTGAAAGCCGTTGGCTCGACGCAGCTGCGCCCCCACCCGGGCGATGACCTCCGGCATCGAAAAGGGCTTGACGACATAGTCATCAGCACCGATCTCCAGGCCGGTCACCCGCTTGGTCTCCTCACCCCGAGCTGTCAGCAGGATGATCGGCACATCTGACTCACTACGGATGCGCCGCACCAGCTCAAAACCATCAAGCCCCGGGAGCATCACGTCCACCAGCGCCACGTCGATCGCGCCCTGGCGCAGCAGCGAAAGGCCGTCCAGACCATTGTCGGCCTCAAGCACGGTGTAGTCCTCGCGCTCCAAGTAGAGGCGCAGCAGCCGCCGCGTCGGACGCTCGTCATCTACCACCAAAACCCGCCCTCTGGAGGCCATGGGCCGATTCTTTCAGACCGTTTCCGAGCCGCTACCAACACCTTGCCGTCCCCTAACCGCTACCGGCCAAGATCACAAAGGACACGATCACCTCCCTTCCAGACCGGAGAAGTCTGGGGGTGGTCTCTGAGCTCCGTAGATGGTGAGCCAGACGACGAAAAAGGAGCCCCCATGACCACAGCCATCATCCTCAACCTCATCCTCGCCACCGCGATCTTTGCCGCCATCGTAGGCCTGGTCGCCTGGGCGATCGCCACCCAATCCCGAGACAACGGCCGTCAGCCGCTGACCAAGCCTCGGGGGATCGACCGCCGCCACGCTCCAGCCGGCCGTCCGCGTACCGCCCACGCGGACGCCCATCGCCTCCAGCGTCATCAAGGCCGCGGACTCGCCTGATCACGCAAAATCGAATGACGCAGCTGCGCAGTGCCTGTCTCGCTGTGTCCGGTTCTTGGACAAGCCCGGTCGGGACCAGGTTCGAGACGACGACGATAAACGCGTAGCGCGCCGAGCGTGCTCAGCTGGCTGTGCTGATCGAGGATCGCTTGATCCTGCAAGTTGCGGATGGCCGCCCGCGCCCAGCGGCTATTGAGCCCGAACGTCAGGGCCGTGAGCCATCAGCAGCACTCGCAGCTCTCGTCAGCGCAGCTCGCGCCCGACGTTTCCAGCCCGGGCATCGAGCAACAGGCGCAATCATCGCCGCGCCAGAGCTCAACGCCTTCCTTGGCGGCAATGGCGGCGATGGCAATCGCGGCCACCGGGTCAAGAAAACCGGCTCCAGCGCTGCCCAGCAGCAATCCGACCAGGCCGACGGCACCCTGAAGCGCGCAGAAAAGATTCTGGGTGCCCTCGCCCGCGGTCGCGCCCGAGTCAAGCCGCTTGCCCAAACGGAGCTTCGCCCAGCCGAGCGCAGGCATCAACACGATGCTCGACACGAGAAGGCCGATGGCCAACCAGCTGCGCTGCGGGTGACCCTCATCGATGAGCTTGCTGACTGCCTCCAAGAGGATGTACGGAACAAGGACGAAAAAGCTGCCCGCCACCCACTTCTGCGCTCGCCGCTCTGCGATTTCAGAGAAGCGGTTTCTACCTGTCAGCCTGACGATGACGATCACCGCGGCGGCCGCCTCGACGACCGAGCCGATCGCCCAGGCGACAACGCCGATGGAGCGCGCCTCCGTGCCGGCGACGAGTCCGACGATTCCCTCAGCCATCATCCACCCCAGACTGAAGTACGACAGCCAGCGTGCCCGACGAGCTGTACGCAGCCAGGCCGGGTTGCGGGGCCGCTCACTCGGCTGTGCCGATACGAGCGGGAGAGTCGGCAGTTCGACGGGGCTCATGCGTCGACCTCGATCAATGGCTCGACGACGGCCTCGAGAAGTGTGGTTCCCCCGTCGGTCAGCGTGTACATCACCATCTTGCCCTCGCGACGGGACCGCACCAGCCCCGCGGAGCGCAGCTGGCGCACGTGATGGGAAATTAGCTTGTCGGAGCGCTCGCAGACCCAGGCGAGGTCGCAGACGCACAGCTCCCCGCCGTCACGGAGCGCCAAAGCGACAGCCAGGCGTGTCGGATCGCCCAGGGCCTTCGCCCTCTCAGCTGCGCTCTCCAGCGCGACCACAGGCGTACGGGAATGCCGCAAAGCCTCAGCGCGCGGCAAGTCAAGACACAGCAGCTCGCAGGTATCGGAGGCGGTCACCCCTACATCCTAACGTTTGTACGGATGATGCCTGCTGCCTCAAGGGCGGCGCATCGTCACCAGCACGGAACCTGCTCACGCGGGAGTCGGAGCACCGCTCACCTTTCGTGCCGTCGTCGTGCGTGACGATTCGTTCGCTTCCGCGTAGTAGATCGGTGAGGTACGTGCTCATCGGCCGGCGCGCAGTCGCGACTCGCCGGAGACCTGAGACCAGGTGATGACTGACGGCGCGCAGGAGCCAGCAACGGCACGGGCTTCGCTCGCGACGGTCGCCAGGGAGTGGATGCGGATCGGCATCACCGGGTTCGGCGGCCCGCCGGCGCATATCGCCCTGTTGCGCCGGCTGGTCGTCGACCACTACGGATGGATGGACGCTCGCGAGTTTGAGGACGCCAACGCCGCCTGTGGGCTCTTGCCAGGTCCGGCCTCGACCCAACTGGCGATCTTCTGTGCCTATCGCGTCGCGGGAGCGCCGGGCGCGATCGTCGGAGGGCTCGGATTCATCGTTCCCGCCGTCGTCCTGGTCTTGACGCTGTCGGTCGTGTTCCTGTCTAACGCCCCGCCGCTCTGGGTGCGTGGCGCCGGAGCCGGCGCCGGCGCGGCTGTGGCTGCGGTCGCTGTTTACGCCGCCCGGCGCCTCCTCGGCCCGAGCTTCCAGCGAGCCAGGGAAGACCGAGCCCGGACGGCGGCGTGGCTGGGCTATCTGGTCGCCGGGATCGCTGCCGCCGCGCTGATCGGGCCCTCCCTCGTTTTGGTGCTGCTGGGCTGCGGTCTGCTCGAGCTCGCTCGCCGTCATCGTTCGTCAATCACCGCCGCAGTGCACTGGGGATCATTCGGCGCCCTCGCGCCGGCGGCGTCAGCGGGTGGGTTTGGCGCGCTGGCCTGGACGGCGCTCAAGGTCGGCGCGCTGTCCTTCGGCGGCGGGTTCGTGATCATCCCGTTGATGCAGGGCGACGCCGTGCACACCTATCACTGGATGACCAACAGCCAGTTCCTCAACGCCGTCGCGCTGGGTCAGGTCACCCCCGGGCCGGTGGTCGCCACCGTCGCGGCGGTCGGCTACGGCGCTCACGGACTCACCGGCGGCGTCCTGGCCGCCGCGGTCGCCTTCACGCCCTCGTTCTCATTCATCCTGCTCGGCGGTGGCAGCTTTGAGCACATGCGCGACAGCAAGCATGCCCGGGCGTTCCTCGACGGCGCCGGGCCGGCCGCGATCGGCGCGATCCTGGGCGCGGCAATCACGCTCGCCGGCGCACTGAGCCAGGCTTGGCAGTTCGCGGTCCTCGCCGCAGCGGCGATCGCGCTCCTCGCACTGCGTCGAGGCGTCGTCCAAACGCTGCTCGCCGCGGGCGTGATCGGCGCCATCGTCGCGCTGGCCGGGGGGCCCGTGCCCTGATTGCGCAAGGCCGCGGCGACCCGCCTCAGCGTGCGGGCACGGGGGGGCATGCCTCTCCGGGCTCCGTGAGGACGAGAGGGCTCGGCGGTGGCCGCTCGGAAGCAGGCTGCCGCGCAGGATGGCTAGATAGTGCTCTCGGTCAATGTGTCAAGGCCCGGAGGGTTGGCCTAGGCGTCCTGCCACGAGGGCTCTCGTTGGCGATGAATCCTGGGCGTTCGTCCGGTCTGATAGACAGGCGTCCTCGCCATCGCCAAGGGAGCACGAGATCAGCGAAGAACGAAGATGGCTAGGTGGCGAACGAAGGATCGAAGCGAACGGAGTTGAGCTTTGCACGGAGTCCTTCGGCGACCCGGCTGACCCACCGGTCCTGCTCGTCATGGGCATCGGCGCGTCGATGCTCTGGTGGGAGGAGGGCTTCTGCCGGACGCTCGCTGACGGCGGACGGTTCGTGATCCGTTACGACCACCGCGATACCGGCCGGTCGGTCAGCTACGAGCCCGGGCGCCCCGGATATACGGGCGCGGACCTGGTCGCCGACGCTGTCGGCGTGCTCGAGGCCTATGAAGTCTCGGCCGCGCACGTGGTCGGCGTTTCAGCGGGCGGGGCGTTCGCGCAGCTGCTCGCGCTCGAGTTCGCCGAGCGAATCCTGTCGCTCGTCATCATCAGTACCTCGCCGGCGACCCCGGGCGATCGCGACCTTCCGCCCCCCACCGATGCGTTCGGGCAGTTCGTGTCAGCCGCGGAGGTTGACCGGTCGGACAGGGAATCGGTCATCGACTATCTCGTGGCCTACTCGCGACTGCTGGCGGGAGGTCGGCGCCCGTTCGATGAGGCGGCGGCGCGTGAGCTCGTTCGCCGCGACGTCGAGCGCGCGCGCAACTTCGCTGCCGCGCAGAACCATGACGTTCTGCCTGACGGCGAGCCCCCGAGCAGGCCCTTGTCCTCGGTCAGAGTGCCCACGGTGGTGATCCACGGCACCGCGGATCCGATGTTCCCGCTCGAGCACGGCGAGGCGCTCGCCGGGGAGATCCCCGGTGCGAGGCTGCTCCGGCTTGAGGGAGCCGGCCACGGTGTCGATCGAGCCGATTGGGAGACGATCGCCCGCGCGATCCTCGAGCACACTGCCTCAGCCGGTCGGGCGAGCGGGCAGTGACCGGCTCCGTCACCGCGGTACCCGTGGACCTGCTGGCGGCGGACGGGCCGGCTCGGCTGGTGCAGCGCGCCATCGACGAGCACGGACGGCTCGATGTCCTGGTGAACAACGTCGGGGCAGTGCGCATCCGCACCGAGGGGTTTCTGGGCACCAGCGATGAGGAGTTCGAGTGGGCGTTGCAGATGGACTTTTTCACCGGCCTGCGCGCGACCCGGGCCGCCCTGGGTCCGATGCTCGAGCAGCGCTCGGGATCGATCGTCAACGTCGCATCGGTCAACTCGTTCTTCCAGCCCGACGCCGCCACGATCGATTACGGAGTGGCCAAGGCCGCGGTGGTGAACCTGAGCAAGTCGCTCGCGCAGGAGTTCGGGCCCAAGGGCATCCGGGTGAACTGCGTCTCGCCGGGCCAAGTCAGCACCGACCTGTAGCTCGGCGAGCACGGAGTCGCCGAGACGATCGGCAAGGCCACGGGCGTCGATGCCGACACGGTCCGCGAGACGGCCGTGGCCAGCATCGCCACGGGACGGTTCACGAGACCTGAGGAGGTCGCTGCGTTAATTACGATGCTGGCTTCCGAGCGGATGGCTAACGTCACTGGCGTGAACTACGTGATCGACGGCGGCCTGATCAAGACGACCTGAGGGGCGAATGCCTGATCGCCGCAAGCGGCTCGCCCTCGTCGCGGCGATCATGGGCTCGTTCGTGGCGGGGCTCGACGCAACCGCTGTAAACGTCGCGCTGCCCGCGATTCGTGCCGACCTCGGTGGCGGCCTCGCGGGCCAGCAGTGGGTCTCCAATGCCTATCTGTTGGCGCTCGGTTCGCTGATCCTCGTCGGAGGCTCGCTCGGGGACGTGTTCGGCGAGCGGCGCGTGTTCTCGATCGGCGTGGCCGGCTTCGGGACGGTCTCGCTGCTGTGCTCGATCGCTCCCAGCATCGAGGTTCTGATCGCGTGCCGCGCGCTGCAGGGCGCGTTCGGGGCGCTGCTGACACCCAGCGCGCTGGCGGTGATCGTCGCGGCGTTCCCGCACGAGGAGCGCGGTGCCGCGATCGGCTCGTGGACGGCGTGGGCCGGGATCGCCACTGTCGTCGGTCCGCTGGCGGGCGGCTTTCTCGTCGACGCTGTCTCCTGGCGGCTGATCTTCGCCGTGAACATCCCGTTCGTCGTGCTCACGCTGGTGCTCGTCTCAGCGGCGGTCCCCGCGCGGGCGCGGGGCGTTGCGCACGCCCGTGTGGACTGGCTCGGCGCCGCGTTGACCTTCTTTGGCCTCGCGGGCCCCGTGCTGGCGTTGATCCGTCAGCCGGTTGTTGGCTGGAGCAGTCCACAGGTATGGGGTCCGGGGTTGGGCGGCCCGGCGCTGCTCGGTTTATTCCTGGTCCACGAGCGGCGCACCCCGGCGCCGATGCTGCCGCTGGGTCTGTTCAAGCGGCGCAACTTCGTCATCGGCAACCTTCAGACGTTCGCTCAGTACGGCGGTCTCGGCATCACGTTTTTCCTACTCGTGCTGTTCTTGCAGGAGGTCGCCGGCTACCGCGCGCTCCAGGCAGGCTTCGCCCTGATGCCCTCGACGATCGTCATGTTCGTGCTCTCCAAGCGGATGGGACGGCTCGCAGACCGCCATGGGCCGCGGCTGTTCATGGGCCTCGGCCCGCTGGTCGCGGCCGTCGGCCTGGCGCTCATGCTCCGCCTCGATGCACACGTCAACTACTTCACCGATCTGCTCCCCTCGCTGCTGATCTTCTCGATCGGGCTCGCCTGTACCGTCGCCCCCCTCACCGCCGCGGTGCTGTCCGACGCTGAGGAATCCAACGCCGGGATAGCCTCGGGTGTCAACAACGCGATCGCTCGTGTCGCGGGTCTGCTCGCGATCGCCGCGGTCGGCGCTGTCATCTCCGCTCAGTTCTCCTCCACGCTTGACCGGCAGCTCGTCGGCCGCACGCTGTCACCAGCCGCCCGGTCGGCCGTCGCGCAAGCCCGCCGCCAGACGCTCTCCAGGGTCGACTCCGCTCGTGCCGGCGTCTACGTGGCCCGGGCCGTGCAGTCGGCGTCGGTGCAGGCATTCCACGTCGGGATCGGCATCTCCGCGACGCTCGTCGCGCTCGGTGGCCTGCTCGGACTCGCCGGTATTCACAACCCGCGGCGCGTCGTGCGAAGTGAGGATTGCGCCGGGGGCCAGCTCGCCGGCCAGCCCCTAGACGCCGGGCGCGAGCGGACGTCCGTGCCGCTGCCCGCGCCGACTGCCACGGCGGCAGCACAGGCGTAGTCACCTGACGCAAGCGAAGCTCCGATCCTCTGCCTAGCCTCCGAGCTCGTATCCCCGTTTCAACCTAGGAGCAGCAACTGATGACTACCGGCCCGACCGAAGAACAGGCGGACAGCGTTCCCGCAGCGGACCAGCTGCCGGGATGGACCTTCGAGCCCGGTCACACCGAGGCGGGCTTTCGCGCCCGCCACATGATGGTCACCTGGGTGCACGGGCTGTTCAAGGACATCCACGGCCACCTCCGGCTGGACTGGTCCGATCCGCTCTCGGCGCGCTTCGCGGGTGAGATCGACGCCACCAAGCTCTGGACCGGAGAACCCGCCCGCGACGCCCATCTACGCAGCGCGGACTTCTTCGACGTCGAGAAGCACCCCAGGATCACATTCGTCGGTGGGCTGACAGAACGGACCGGCGACACCCATTTCAAGGCCCAAGCCGACCTGACGATTCGTGCGATCACCCGTCAAGTGGTGCTGGACGTCGCCTACCTCGGCCACTGGAAGACGCCGAACAGGTTGGGCGATGAGAACAAAGTAACGCTGACCCGAATCTGCTTTGAGGCGATCAC
>JAXDGI010000046.1:0-28567 GCA_034665145.1 Solirubrobacteraceae bacterium | reverse complement strand
GCCCGAGGCCTACGTCCCCAGCAAGGAGCTGTACATCGAATCGGACTCGGCCATCAACCAGGAGATCGACCGCCTGCGTCACGCGGCGACCGCCGCGTTGTTAGCCCGCCGGGACGTGGTCTTCATCGCCCGCGTGTCGTGCATCTTCGGCCTTGGCTCGCCGCAGACCTACGACGAGAACCTGCAGACGATCAACAAGGGCGAGATGATCGACCGCGATCGTCTGCTGCGCAAACTGGTCTCGATCCAGTACACGCGCAACGACACGGCGCTGGCTCGGGGAACGTTCCGCGTGCGCGGCGAGACATTGGAGATCTGGCCCGCCTACGCCGAGACGGCCTACCGGATCGTGCTCTTCGGTGACGAGGTCGAGCATCTGCAGCACTTCGACGCCGTCACCGGCGAGATCATCGAGGACGACCTCGAGCATGTGGCGATCTGGCCCGCTTCTCACTACAACGTGCGCGAGGGCATGATCGACGACGCGGTGGCGGAGATCGGACGCGAGCTCAACGCGCGCTGCGCCGAGCTCGAGGCCGAGGGAAAGCTGCTCGAGTCACACCGGCTGCGCCAGCGCACCCAGTACGACATGGAGATGCTGCGTGAGCTCGGGTTCTGCTCGGGGATCGAGAACTATTCGCGGATTCTCGACGGCCGCCAGCCCGGGGATCGGCCCTACTGCCTGCTCGACTACTTCCCCGACGACTTCGTCTGTTTCATTGACGAGTCCCATCAGACCGTGCCCCAGATAGGCGGCATGCATGAGGGCGACCGGTCCCGGAAGCAGACGCTGGTCGACTATGGCTTCCGGCTTCCGAGCGCGCTCGACAACCGCCCGCAGACCTTCCAGGAATTCTTGTCGATCACGCCGCAGATGGTCTTCGTCTCGGCCACTCCCGGTGAATATGAGCGGTCGCATTCGCCGCGGATCGTCGAGCAGATCGTCCGTCCCACCGGGATCATCGATCCTCAGGTCCAGGTCCGGGAGACGCGTAACCAGATCGATGATCTGATGAACGAGATCCGCGTGCGGACCGAGCGCAACGAGCGCACGCTGGTGACCACTCTGACCAAGAAGATGTCGGAGGACCTCACCGACTACCTGCTCGAAATGGGCTTCCGGGTGCGCTACCTGCATTCGGAGATCGACACGCTGGAGCGGATCCAGATCATCCGCGAGCTGCGTCTGGGCGAGTACGACGTGCTCGTCGGCGTCAACCTCCTGCGCGAGGGCCTCGACCTCCCTGAGGTGTCGTTGGTGGGCATCCTCGACGCGGACAAGGAGGGCTTCCTCCGCGGGGAGACGTCGCTGATCCAGACCATCGGCCGCGCAGCGCGCAACGTCGACGGCACCGTGCTGATGTACGCCGACAAGGAGACGGCGGCGATGCGGGCGGCGCTCTCGGAGACCGACCGGCGCCGCACGATCCAGCGCGCCTACAACGCGGAGCACGGCATCACTCCGGAGACCATCGTCAAGGGGATCTCGGACATCGCCGAATTCCTCCAATCAGACTCCAAGGTGCCCAAGTCGCGCCGCCGCCGGCAACGCCGGGAGGGCACGATGGCCCCGGCGGAGATCGAGAAGACGATCGTCGAGCTCGAGGAGGAGATGCTGGCGGCCGCCGAGGATCTTCGCTTCGAGTACGCGGCCAAGCTCCGCGACGAGATCCGGGACCTCAAGCGCGAGCTCGATCAGGCCGTCGCCGCCGGCTGAGACGCCCGGCCCGTGGGCGTCTGTGCCGGCCGGTGGTCCCGTCCGGAGGTTCCGGGATACTGAGCTGGAGCTGGTGCTGATGCGTTCGCCTGTCCGCTAGGGCTGGGCATCGCTCTCGAATCCTTAAACGGAGGTACTCCGCGTGGCGCTGGATAGACAGAGCATTCAGAAGCAGGACTTTCCGACCGGCAGCCACGGTTACGATCCCCAGGCGGTCGATGCTCACCTGAGCGCGCTGGCTGACGAGATCGCCGAGTTCAAGAGCGCCGCCCGCCACCGTTCGGAGGCCATGGCTTCGGCGGCCAGCGAGCAGGTACGGGCCATCATCGACGCGGCTGAGGCGAGTGCCGCCGAAATCCAGCGCTCGGCCGAGGCCGAGGCCCACGAAATCCGCGAGGAAGCCCACCACGAGGCACACGCCACGCGTGAGCGCGCCGCCGACGAGGTCCGCGAGCACGTCAGCCGCGTCTCGGAGGCCACCGGGGCGATGCTCGGCCGCCTGGACGGCATGGAGTCCGAGCTCTCGAGCCTGCTGGAGTCGTTGCGGAGTGGGGCGGGACGGCTCGACGGCGATCTGCGCCAGCTCGAGGCCGAGCTCGAGCATGTTGGTGGAGAGGTCAAGCCCCCCGCCCGGGTCGAGTTCGAGCCCGACGCGCCGCCGGCTCCCGAGCCCGTCGAGGCGCCGCCGGCGGCCGTCGAGGACGGCGATAGCTGGGGTTCGAGCACCGCCACCGGCGATTGGGCGTCCAGCTCGACCACGTCGGGCTCGGCCCAGACCTCTTCGGAGACCGGCTGGGAGGCCCCTGAGCCGAGCCCGAGCCCGAGCCAGTCGGGATGGGACTCGGGCGCACAGTCGAGTGAGGCCGGTGCGCCCAGCTGGGACGCCGGCGCCTCATCTCCGGGCTGGGGCAGCTCCGGCGGGGAGACGGAGTCACGCGACGGGGCGCCGGACACGCCCAGCGAGGACTTTGGATCATCCGAGTCCTACAGCGCGCCCGATCCGGCCCCCGCCGACAGCTGGCCGAACCCACCCGAGGCGCGCTCAGCTGAGCCTGCGCCGGCCGAGCTCGGATCGGAGTCTTTTCCCCCAGCGCCGCCGGCGCCACCGGGCGCTCCCGGCGGGGCGGGCGTTCCCTATGGCGAGCCGTCTTCCGCCTCCTTCGCAGACCAGGGTCACGACGCCACCACCACCCGGCATGACGGCGGGGATGGCGAGGAGACCGATGACTCCGAGGGCGCCCGCCTCATCGCGTTGAACATGGCTCTCAACGGCACGCCACGGGAGGAGACCGCCCGCTACCTGTCAGAGAACTTCCAGCTCGCCGATCGCGACAGCCTGCTCGACGAGGTGTACGCCAGCGTCGAGGGCTAGGGCTGGAGTGCCCGGGTGTGCGGGCGGGGTAGGCGACCTGGAGGCGTTCCTCGAGCTCTTCGGTGGTCAACCGCCCGGCCACGGCATGCTCGTGCAGCTCCGTGTTCAGCTGCTCGCGTTCCGCATCCGAGCCCCGAACGTTCCCGGCGCCGGTCCCACGACGAGAATGTTCCTCGCTCATTGCGGAGAACCGTAGGAAGAAGGGCCACAGGGGCCATGGGAACGTCTGTTCGGTCCACTATCCTCATCATACGTGGATCGAATCGTCGTCTCGGGCGCCCGGGAGCACAATCTCAAGGATGTGACGGTCGCGATCCCTCGGGATTCGCTGACCGTGATCACCGGGCTTTCCGGCTCGGGTAAGTCCTCGCTGGCCTTCGACACGATCTACGCCGAGGGCCAACGGCGCTACGTCGAATCACTCTCCGCGTACGCCCGCCAGTTCCTCGGTCAGATGGACAAGCCCGACGTCGACTCGATCGAGGGGCTCTCGCCGGCCATCTCCATCGACCAGAAGACCACCTCGCGCAACCCCCGCTCCACGGTGGGGACGGTGACCGAGATCTACGACTATCTGCGCCTGCTCTGGTCGCGGATCGGTCATCCGCACTGCCACGTCTGTGGCCGGCCGATCAGTGGCCAGTCGGCCGAGCAGATCATCGATCAGGTGATGGAGCTCGACGCGGGGACGCGCTTCATGGTCCTGGCTCCGATCGTCCGTGGCCGCAAGGGCGAATACGGCAAGCAGTTCGAGGAGCTGCGCGCCGAGGGCTTTGGTCGGGTCAAGGTCGACGGCGAGCTGCGCCGGCTCGACGAGGAGATCGTGCTCGACAAGAAGTTCAAGCACGACATCGCCGTGGTGGTCGATCGCCTGGTCATGAAGGGGGAGCTGCGCAAGCGTCTGGCCGACTCGATCGAGACGGCGGTGGCGCTCGCGGACGGCCTGGTCGAGATCGAGCTCGTGGACGCCGGCCAGCCCGGGCCAGGCGCTCGCCGCGAGGACCGCATCCTCACCTTCTCCGAGCGCTTCGCGTGTCCGGTGCACGGCCCCAGCCTCGTCGAACTCGAACCACGCATCTTCTCGTTCAATTCACCGCACGGAGCCTGCGCGCGCTGCACGGGGCTGGGCTCCCAGATGGAGATCGATCCCGATCTGGTCGTACCCGACCCGGGGCTGTCGATCGGTGAGGGCGCCATCGCCCCGTGGGCCGTCAGCGCCTCCAACTACTACGACCAGCTCACCCAGGCGATCGCCGAGCGCTACGAGGTCGAGCTGGACACCCCCTGGCAGGATCTCCCCGAGGAGTCGCGGGACTTCTTTTTGTTTGGCACCGGCGGTGAGCGGGTCCAGGTCGCCTACCGCAACCGATTTGGGCGCCGCCGCTCCTACGCCACCCGCTTTGAGGGCATCGTGCCCAACCTGGAGCGCCGCTACCGGGAGACCGAATCCGACTTCTCGCGCGAGAAGATCGAGGAGTACATGACGCTGCGCCCATGCCCGGAGTGCAAGGGCGCGCGGCTGCGTCCCGAGTCCCGCGCGGTGCTCGTCGCCGGAACGCCGATTCATGAATTCGCCGCCCTCTCGGCCCGGCGGGCGCTCGAGTGGGTCCGCGGCCTGGAGCTGGGTGAGCACGACCGGCGGATCGCGCGGCTCATCCTGCGCGAGATCGAGGAGCGCTTGCAGTTCCTCGAAAACGTCGGCGTTGGCTACCTCTCGATGGAACGCGCGGCCGCCACCCTGTCGGGCGGGGAGGCCCAGCGCATCCGCCTGGCCACGCAGATCGGCTCCTCGCTGGTCGGGGTCCTCTATATCCTCGACGAGCCGTCGATCGGCCTGCATCAGCGCGACAACGAGAGGCTCATCGCCACCCTCGAGCGGCTGCGTGACCTGGGCAACACCGTCCTCGTCGTCGAGCACGACGAGGGCACGATGAACGCCGCGGACCATCTCGTCGACATGGGTCCGGGCGCGGGTGAGCATGGCGGCCACGTCGTCGCCCAGGGAACCGCGGCCGAGGTGGCCAAGGTGCCCGACTCGCTCACCGGCCAGTTCCTGGCCGGTACGCGTGTGATCGACATCCCCGAGCGGCGCCGGACGCCAACCGGGTACGTGTCGATTGAGGGCGCCGCCCAGCACAACCTGCGTGGGATCAATGTGAAGGTGCCGCTGGGCGTGCTCAGCTGCGTCACCGGTGTCTCGGGCTCGGGCAAGTCGACGCTCGTCAACGAGGTGCTGCTCAAGGCGGTCGCCAACCATTTGCACCGCACCCGGCAGCGGGCCGGCGTGCACAAGCGGATCACCGGACTGGACCAGTTGGACAAGATCATCTCGGTCGATCAGTCACCGATCGGCCGGACGCCGCGGTCCAATCCGGCCACCTACATCGGGTTGTTTGACCAGATCCGTGAGCTGTTCTCCAAGACCCAGGAGGCCCGGGCCCGCGGCTACAAGCCCGGCCGGTTCTCGTTCAACGTCAAGGGCGGCCGCTGCGAGGTGTGTCGCGGCGACGGTCAGATCAAGATCGAGATGCACTTCCTACCCGACGTGTACGTGCCCTGCGAGCAGTGCAACGGCAAGCGCTACAACCGGGAGACGCTCGAGGTCCGCTTCAAGGGCAAGACGATCGCCGATGTGCTCGAGATGCCGATTGAGGAGGCGCTCGAGTTCTTTGCCCACATCCCCAAGATCCGGCGCCGGGTGGAGGCCCTGGTCGACGTCGGGCTGGGCTACATGCGGCTCGGTCAGCCCGCCACCACGCTGTCGGGCGGCGAGGCTCAGCGCGTCAAGCTGGCCGCCGAGCTGAGCAAGGTGGCCACCGGGCGGACGATGTACATCCTGGATGAGCCGACGACCGGGCTGCACTTCGCCGACATCCAGCGGCTGCTCGAGGTCCTCCAGCGACTCGTCGACGCCGGGAACTCGGTCGTGGTGATCGAGCACAACCTCGACGTGATCAAGGTCGCTGACCGGCTCATCGATCTCGGGCCCGAGGGTGGCGACGAGGGCGGGCAGATCATCGCTCAGGGCACCCCGGAGCAGGTGGCGGCGACCGAGCGCTCCTACACGGGCCAGTTCCTGGCCGAGATGCTCCCGATCAAGGCGCGGCGGCCCCGTCGCGTGGCCGCCCGCGCCGGATCGAGCGCGAACGGCAAGAAGAACGGTCGCGCGGCCACCAAGACCGGCAACGGCAACGGGGCAGCCGCGTCCGCCGGCGACACGAAGGCGCCGGCCAAGCGCGCGCGACGCAAGACGGCCGCCTCAACCCGCTAGGCGGCCCCACAACCCTCGCTCTGCCCAGAGAGGGTGATCCAGCGGGTTCAATGGCGGGGACCCCATTGCGTGGGAGAATCGGCCCGGTGAGCGAGCCCTGTCACTCCGCGTTCCGGCTGGAGCTTCCCTGAGCGCCCGGCCGCCGGGCAGCGCGGCGCAGCTACGGCTCTGGGCCCAGAAGTGGCTCTGGTATGAGCAGAACTCGCTGCCCTGGAACCGGGCACGAATCCATTGGGAGATGATGCGCCGCGGCGCGTTTGCCCGGTGGCCAGTGCACGGCAACGTGCTCGTGGCGCTGCGGGAGGGCCGGCTGGAGATCGGCCCGCAGACAATGTTCGAGCCCGGCGTGTGGATCACCGCCCCCGACCAGGCGCGGATCCGGATCGGGGCGGGCTGCTTTCTCAACCTCGGCGTGATGGTGGCCTCGATGAACCTGGTCGAGATCGGCGATCATTGCATGTTCGCCAACGGGTGTTTCATCAGCGACGGCTCGCACCGCTTCGCCGACCCCCATCTGCCCGTGCCCTGGCAGGGCTTCACGACCAAGGGCCCGACCCGGGTGGGCGACAATGTCTGGTGCGGGGCGGGGGTGGTCATCACAAGCGGCGTCACGGTGGGCCAACGGTCGGTGATCGGGGCCAACTCGGTCGTCACCGACGACATACCGCCCTACTCAATCGCCGCCGGGGCGCCCGCCCGGGTCCTCAAGCGCATCGAGTATCCGGGGGACAGCGCGTCGGCGCCGACCCCGGCTCCGCGCTGATCCAGCGCGGAGTGCCGGCCGGCGGGTCAGCTGCGCGGCTTGACCGCCCGGGTCAGCGTCACGTGCTGGTGGGCGGTGTTGGTCACGGCGACGGTCAGCTTGAGGAAGCGGACGTGCCCGCGCCGGGCCTTGCGTCGCAGCCCGGCCGTCTCGTGCAGGGCGCGGGTGGCGAGCTTGACCAGGACCGTGGCCGACGGTCGCACGAGCGTGATGGTCAGCCGCCCCGACTTGACAGACAGGGACTTGACCTTGGCGTTGCCGACCGTCACGCCCTGGAGAACAGAGCGGCGATGAACGCGATGACGGACATAGGCGAGGCCGCGGGGAAGGGGCACGGTCAGGGAGGTCAGTTTGGGCGCACCCGGGCCGGTGGTGAGCTTGAAGCTGATCACCGGGCGACCCCGCTTCAGGCCAGTCAGCGTGGCCGAGGCCAGGCTGGGCAGGCCGAGAGGGGCGACCGTGGGGCGACCCGACCCGGAGCCGGCCCCGGTGCCACCGCCCGATCCGCCGCCGCTCGACCCGCCGCCGCGCGACGAAGCTGGACAGCCGGTCACCGTAAACGGCGCCGTGCTCGTCGCCAGTAGATCCCCGTCCTGGGAGGTGAAGCTGCCTACGGCATCTCCCGACGGAGTGGCGCAGGTGGTGGCGAAGGCGGCCTCGGGGCCGCCGCTGAGCTGAACCTTGAGGTCAGACAGGGGCAGATCGGGCACGCCGGAGAACGTGGTGGTGTTCGTGGCCAGGCTGACCTTGCCGTTCAGGGTGAGCGCGAACGGCGGCGGGAAGGTGACCGTTATCGCCGGGGCGGCGAGACTTCCGGTCAGGTAGACCTTCCCGGCCAGCACCCGCGGATACAGCGGGGATTTGGCACTGGCGATGCCGATCGTCTTGCACGAGGCAAAGCTGAGATTGGTGCACAACAGGCCACCGGTGACGACCGCGGCGGCGTTGGGGGAGACGACGGCGGCGGGGAAGGCGAGACCGGTGATGCGGGAGGTCGCCTGCCCGGTGCTCTGGGTGACGTCAGTCGTGAGCCGTACTCCGTTGTCGGCGCTGTCCTTGACCGCGCTCACGCTGAGCAGGGGCGAGAAGGGAAGACCTGAGCAGCCGGTGACCTGGAGCGGGGCCGAGGCCGACTTCAGGGACGCAGACCCGTAGGAGTCGGCGGTGACGCCGAACCGGGCGGCCGGGGAGGGGCATCGGGTGGGCATGCGCAGTCCGTTGAAGGTGCTCTTGATCTCGTCCACCGCGATCGGCACCGCCACGGGCCCGAGGAGGGCGTAGGTGTTGGGGATGCCATGAAAGGCGATGCTGACGGCCCCCGCCGGGGACACCGTGATCTCGCCCGGGGAGCCAAGCTGGGCGGGAACGCCGGTGATCGGGTTGTTGGCCATGATGATCAGCCCGGCGAGGTCGGCGGGAGACGGAGGGGCGACGAGGTCGAAGGAGACGGTCACGGGTACCGCCGGCCCGGGGAGGCCGAGCACGAACGGGGTCGCCGTAACCGTTCCGCTTCCCACCTGGCAGGCCGGGTTCGGCGCCGAGCTGTTGAGACAGGCCCCGCCGTCGATCGCGGCATTGGCCAGCAGTCCGGGCGGGAGGTTCAGCGTCATGTCCTTGGCTGAGTCGCTGACCGGATTGGGCGCGAACTTCAGGTCCAGACCCAGGTTCACGATGGAGGCTGCGCGCGTGCCAGCGCTCTGGTTCAGGGTCAGGGTGGGGCTGATCGAGGCGGAGGCAGCCGGAGCCAGGGCCGCGCAGACGCCCGCCACGAGGAGCCCGCTCAAGGCCTGGGGCCAGATCATCCGCATCGTTTCTCCCTCTCCTCAGTGGTGTGTGAACGACGGGAAGCCTAGCGTCGGCCCGGGTGCTGTATCTGAGCGTCGATTTTCGACGCTCAGATACATCACCCCCGGCGGTGCGGCGGTGCGGCGGTCCGGCGGTGCGGCGGTGCGGCGGTGCGGCGGTGCGGCGGTGCGGCGGTCGCGTGAGCACCGGCGCCGACCCGCAACCCGCCTGCTAGGAGTTCTTGATGACGATCCCCTCAAGGATGTTGGCCACCCGCTCCGTGGAGTCGATGGCGGCCTCGAGGCGCTCGAAGATGTCCTTCCAGCGGATGACCACCATTGGGTCGATGCCGCCGTCAAACAGGGAGGCGACCGCCTCGCGCGTGATCCGGTCGCCCTCGTTTTCGAGCCGGTTGACCTCGACCGTGTAGCGGGAGATGTCCTCAAAGCCGCGCAGGTGGGGCATGGCCTCGGCGATCTGCACCGACGCCTCGTGCAGCACCCGAGCGAGGCTGATGGCCTGCTCCATGGGGGCCTCGATCTTGTACAGGCCCAGGTAATCGGCGACCTCCTCGGTGTAGTCGACGATGTCGTCCAGGGCTGAGGCCAGCGCGAGGATGTCCTCGCGGTCGATCGGGGTGACAAAGGTGTGGTTGAGCCGATCGATGATGTCGTGCGTGATCCGGTCGCCCTCGTGCTCGCGGTCGAGGATCTCCGAGGCCAGATGCGCACCGTCGGGATAATCCGACAGCATCCGGTGCAGCAGCTCGCACGTGGCGAGGATGTTGGCCCCCGCCTCCTCAAAGAGCTCGAAGTAGATGCGGTCGCGCGGTGAAAACACCTGGGCGAAGCGGGCCACGGTCGGCATGGTAAAGGACCGTGGCCGCGGCCCGGTCGCTCAGCGAGCGTTCACGGTGTTCACATCACATTCACAAGGCGGCCAAATCATCCCGGAAGCGCGCCAGCTCCTCCTCGGGGATCGAGTAGTTGTGCTCGGGTTGCGGATAGCGGCGGCCGCGGACATCAGCGGCGAAGGCGGTCACGCCGGCGTTCATCTCGCTCTGAATATCGGCGTAGCGCTGCACGAAGCGCGCTCCCCGGCCCTCCCGGATCCCGAGCAGGTCATGGAAGACGAGCACCTGACCGTCGGTCGCCGGTCCGGCCCCGATGCCGATCACGGGAATGTCGATGTGGGGCATGAGCTCAGCCGCCACCGCGGACGGGATCGCTTCGAACACCAATGAGAAGCAGCCCGCCTCCTGCAGGGCCAGCGCCTCATGGGCGAGGCGGGTGGCGGCGCTGGTGCTGCGCCCCTGCGCTCGGTAGCCGCCCAGGGCGGTTGAGGTCTGCGGGGTCAGCCCGATGTGGCCCATCACCGGGATGCCGGCCTGCACGATGGCCCGGGCGCGGGCCACCGAGGTCTCGTTGCCGCGTTCGAGCTTGACCGCATCACAGCCGGCCTCCTTGACGAACCGCAGCGCGGTCTCGATGGCCTGTGCGTCGGAGACCTCGTAGGAGCCGAAGGGGAGGTCGCCGACGAGAAACGGGGTGCGCAGGCCCCGTCGGACCGCGCGGGCCAGGACGAGGAGCTCATCGGTGGTTACGGGGACCGTCGAGTCGTAGCCGAGCACGGTCATGGCCCCGGAGTCGCCAACCAGGACAAGGTCCACGCCGGCCGCCTCGGCGGCCCGGGCGCTGGGGAAGTCGTAGGCGGTGACCATGACGAGAGGCTCGCCGAGCCGCTTCTTCTCGTGGAGAATCGGGAGCGTGACCGGGAGCCGCGAGGCGTCGGCCGGAACGTTGAACTGCATGGGGGCGGTGGACATCTGGACTGACTCCTCTAGGCCGTGGTCGTCGTGTGGACCCGGTCGGTCTCTGACCTGAGCAGGGTGGCCACTTCACTGTCGATGGTGCGGATCGCGTTGTTCTCGTCCACGTGGACGACACGCGGGTGATAGCGCCGTAGGTCGGCGGGGTCGTAGCTCCCGTAGGAGATGACGATGATCGTGTCGCCGCGGTGGACAAGGCGGGCAGCGGCACCGTTGACCTTCATCGCTCCCGAGCCGCGCTCGCCGGCGATCGTGTAGGTCTCAAAACGGGCTCCGTTGTCGACGTCGACGACGGCGACCTGCTCAAACTCGAAGATGTCTGCCGCCTCGAGCAGGTCCGGGTCGATGGTGATCGACCCGACGTAGTGCAGGTCGCTATCGGTCACCGTCGCCCGGTGGATCTTCGACTTGAGCATTGTGCGATTCATGCGGGCCTTTCCTCGCCGTCGGCCACCACGGACGCCGCGACCGGGTGGATCGAGATGTTGTCGATCAATCGGGTGCTGCCGACACGGGCGGCAACCACGGCGAGTACCTCGCCGTCGAGTTGCAGGACGGGCTTCAGCGTGTCGGGGGACACGAGCTCGAGATATTCGGGCGTGACGCCGCTGCCCGCCAGCTCGGCCCAGGCCGGAGTGAGCAGCGGTTTCACGCGTCGCTCCCCACCCTGGGCTGTCTCGGCGATCACGGCCAGGGCGCGGCTGAGAGCCGTGGCCTGCTCACGCTCGGTGGGGGAGAGGAGAGCGTTGCGGCTCGACAGAGCCAGGCCATCGGCATCGCGCACGGTGGGACACACCTCGATCCGCACCGGGAGGTTCAGATCCCGCACCATCCGGCGGATGACCAGCGCCTGCTGGGCATCCTTTTGGCCGAAGTAGGCGCGGTCAGGGCCGACGATGTTCAGCAGCTTGCTCACCACCGTGGTGACGCCATCGAAATGACCCCGGCCGCGGCTGGCCCCTTCCAGGCGGTCGGTCAGCCCGCTGACCGAGACCGTCGTGGCAAACCCGGCCGGGTAGACCTCGTCGATGGAGGGGGCAAAGAGCAGATCGACCCCTTCGGCGCTGAGCAGGCCCGCGTCCCGGTCGGCATCGCGCGGGTAGGCGACGAGGTCAGCCGAATCATTGAACTGGGTCGGATTGACGAACAGCGAGACGACGACCACATCGCAGTGGCTACGGGCCGCCCGTACAAGCGACATGTGCCCGGCGTGGAGCGCCCCCATCGTGGGCACCAGACCGATCGTCGCCCCGCGGCGACGCGGAGCTGCGAGGTCCGCGCGCAGATCGACGATGGTGCTGACCGTCTTCATGCCGTCACCGCCGCTGCCTGCCCGGCGACGGTGCCATGGCCGGCGGCGGCCAGATCACGCGTGGCGCCGACCAGCGCGTCAAACAGCCCGACCAGCTGCGGGGCCCGTTGGGCCACCGCGGAACGCTGGGCGCGTACCGTGAGCTCATCGCCGCGGGCCACCGGGCCGGTGAGCGCATCGACGGGACCGAGTGCGGCCCAGTTCTCGACCGTGGCGCGGACGAGCGGGGCAAGCAGATTTCGGTCCAGGCCGGTGCCGCTGCCAACGGTTTCGGCCGCCGCCTCGAGGGTGACCAGGAAGTTGGAGGCGATCGCGGCGGCCGCGTGGTAGGCCGCCCGTTGCTCGTCGCTGAGGGCGAACGGGCGCATGCCCAGGACCTCGGCCAGTTCGCCGGCCACCCGGTGTGCCCGCGGAGTGCTGCCGCCGACGGCGGCGCCGGCTCCGTGCAGCCGGTCAGGAGTGTCGCGCAGCGTCACCGTCATGAGGGGGTGCAGTCCGAACGCCTCGTGCGGGGCGAGCACGCCGAGTCCGGTGGCGCCGGAGCAGTGCCCCACGAGCGGGCCGGGAGCGATCCGGGCGGCCGCCGCCGCGATCTGGTCGTCGGGTACGCACAGGATCACGATCCGGTACGGCGCCAGGTCGGCGTCGCGACCGAGTGGAGCGGAGGCGTCGAGTCCCGCGGAGCGAAGCCCGGCGCACAGAAGGGGACCGAGACGACCACGGCCGACGATCCCCACGAGGGGCCGGGGCGCAACAGGGGTGTCGGTCAGCCGTTCCAGTTCCCGCATGGATACCGGTCGGAAAAGAGGGTGAATGGGTACTACACAGCGAGGTGCGTCCCTGACGGTGACGACCTCACCTATCAGGATACCCCGTCGCGCAACCTGATTAGCATCGACTCTCGTGACAAGCGCCACAGAACGGCGAGAACTCCTCAAAAACGCGTACGAGGAGGCCCGCGGGTGCGTCCGCTGCCGGCTGCATCAGACGCGCACTCAGGTCGTGTTCGGCTCGGGCAACGCCAATGCCGATTTGATGTTCGTCGGTGAGGCTCCCGGGGCCAACGAGGATCGGCTCGGGCTGCCCTTCGTGGGCCAGGCGGGCAAGCTCCTCGACAAGCTGCTGATTGAGATCGGGCTCGAGCGCTCCGACGTCTTCATCTGCAACACGCTGAAGTGCCGGCCTCCCGGCAACCGCGATCCGCAACCCGACGAAATCGAGTCGTGCCACCCCTACCTGCGACAACAGGTCGAGCTGATCGAGCCCAGGCTCATCTGCACCCTCGGGAATTTCGCCACCAAGCTGCTGCGGGAGGACACGACCGGCATCTCCCGACTCCACGGTCAGGTGGAGGAGCGATCGATCGGTGCCCGGCGGATCCGTCTGTACCCGCTCTATCACCCGGCCGCTGCGCTCTATACGCCGCGCACCCTGGAGGCGCTCCGGGCCGACTTCGTGCGTATTCCGAAGCTGCTGGCCCTGCCCGACCTCGAGCAGCCCGAGCCGCTCCGCGCCCCACCGGAGACCGCGCCCGAGACCGCGCCCGAGACCGCTCCCGCGCTCGAAGAGACCGAACCGGTCTCGCCGCCACCGCCCGAGCAGCGACCGGAGCCGCCGCCTCCGTCGCAGATGGGCCTGTTCTAGGCGCTCAGCCCGCGTGGGCCAGGGGTTCCGCGGGGTGGGGCTCGACCCGGGCCTGGCCGGGACCCGGCTCACCCGGCGACGGAGTTCCCGGGCGCCGGTCGGGTTTGAGGGCCAGCCCGAAGGCCAGCAGCGCGCCGACCGCCTGGATGGCCAGCACGACGGCGGCAAAGCCGGTCGGTTGCCGCGAGGCGTTGAGCAGCAGGATCGGCTCGGCCACCGCGACGGCGCCGATCAGCACCAAGAACCACGTGCGCTTGAGGGCCAGCAGGTACTGGATGGCCAGGTAGGTGGCGGCGAGCACCGTGAAGGCGGCCCCGAGAACCGGCAGCGAGCCCGAGGCCGTCGCCCGTCTGGCCCCGAACACGGCGCTGAGCAGCTGGTGGGGCACGACGGCGAAGATGAGCAGGCAGGGGACCGCGCAAACCATGATGATGGCCAGGGCTCGGAACAGAATGGGCCGCGTGTCCTCGCCGCCGGCCCGGCGGCGCGAGACCTCGGGCACGAGGTAGAAGCCGGCGCCGATCGCCACCCAGATGAGCACCTTGGCCGCCACCGCCGTTGCTCCGTACGAGCTGGCCATCTTCGTGTCGAACTGATGTTTGGCCGCAATGATGTCGATGTTCTGCAGCACGGCAATCACGATCAGGCCGGCGATCGGCGCCCAGGCCCGCTTGACGTGCGCCCACAGGCTCATCGCCGACGGGGCCGTGGTGACGGCGCCGAGGCCCTCGGCTTCGGTCTGCGCCACGTGACGCCTCAGCCGCATCACGCAGAAGACCCCCACGGCGATGAAGGAGATCGGCGTGCCAAGATAAGCCCCGGTCACACCCAGGCCGGCCCCGGCCAGCGCCGCTCCGACGACGAGCCGGGTGGCCTGCTCGCCGATCAGGCTCAGCCCGACGGCCTTGTAGTCGCCAACGCCCTGCAGCGCCCCACGCAGGATCGAGAGTTCCAGCCAGAGGACCGCGGCGGGCAGGCCGATGGCGGCGGCCCACTTGTTCCCCGGCACGCCGACGGCCTGGGCAATCGGGTCACGCAAGAGCACCGACACGATGGCCATCACGACGGTGAGCACGAGCAGGTTGATCGTCCAGCGTCGTACCGTGGCCGCCAGCCCGGCCCCGACGCCCAGGTGCCCGAGCACCCCCTCCCGGGCGGTGGCCACCTGCAGCGCCTGGCCGACCACCGAGAGGATCAGGAAGTAGCTGATGAGCGCGGCCAGGCTGCCGTAATCAGACAGCAGGTGGGCGAAGACCACGGTCGAGCCGAGCGCGATGACGTTGTTGGCGATCATCGCTCCGGCCAACCCAGCGGCCTTGGCCATCTCGGAGTTCCGCAACTCGCTCAGCGAGGTCGGGACGCCGCGGTCACCGGCCACACGGTTGATGAGCATGGCGATACGACCCGGAGCCGCGTTGGTCTCGGGAGGCGTCATGACGCCAGGGACGGTAGCGGAAGCGCAGGTCACGGCCGCCGTCGAGCCCGGTCTACAGTGTCCACCGTGTGGTTGAGTTGGTGGTGACCTCTTGATGCGGGGCCAGTTCGATTCAGATAGTGCGGAGGCGACCGAACAGATCGGCGCCCGGGTGGCCGCGGAGCTCGCGCCCGGGGACGTCGTCCTCATCCGGGGCGAGCTCGGAGCCGGCAAGACGACGCTCGTCCGGGGCGCCGCCCGCGCCCTGGGCGTGCGCCAGCCCGTGACGAGCCCCACCTTCACCATCGGTCAGCGCTACCCGGCACCGGTCCCGGTCGCCCACCTTGACCTGTACCGGGTGCCCGGCCTGGCCGGCGAGGACCCCGACCTCCTCTCTGACTACCTGCGGCCCGACACGATCGCCTTTGTCGAGTGGCCGGAGGGCGGCGAGGAGCTGGTGGCCGGCTTTGCCCGGATCGCGGCGCGCGTCCGGCTCGAGCACGCGGGCGGCGAGCGGCGGCGGGTGAGCGTCGAGTGAGGGTCCTCGCCTTCGACACCGCGACGCGCGCGACCACCGTGGCGGTGCTCGACCCAGGGGGCGGAGCCGCCATCGAGCGCCGCGACGATCCCGATCCCGGGCAGCGGCCGCGCCATACGTCGCGGCTGATGCCCCTGATCGCCGAGGTCATGCGCGACTCCGAGTCCGGCTGGCCGGACATCGATCTGCTCGCGGTCGGCACGGGGCCGGGTACGTTCACCGGCCTGCGCATCGGCGTGGCCACGGCACGTGCGCTGGCCCGCGCCCGCGGGATTCCGCTCGTCGGCGTCTCGACGCTCGAGTCCCTGGCCGCCGGAGCTGTCCCGGCGGCCCGCGGCGGCGACCGTGATGTCGTGCTGGCCGTGCTCGACGCCCGGCGGCGGGAGGTGTTTGCCGCCGCGTGGCCGGCCGGTCCGGGCCCGGCCGCGTGGCCGGCCGGTCCGGGCCCCGGCGATCCCCTCCTGGCCGCGGCGGCCATGAGTCCGATGGCCCTCGCCGAGGCGGCCGCCCAGCTGGGCCACAGGCAGCTGGCCATCGGCGACGGGGCGATAGAATTTCGGTCGGTTCTTGAGCGCCTCGGAACCCTGATTCCCGCTGATGACTCGGGGCTTCACCGGGTCAGCGCGGCCGTGCACGGCCGGCTGGCCGCCGGGCGGCCGCTGAGCGGGGAGGGGGCCGTCTCACCCGAGTACCTGCGTCGTCCCGACGCCGAACTGACTCTTCGCGCCCCTTCATGACCTCCGTCCCGCTCGAGATCCGGCCGCTTGGCTACGGCGATCTTCCCCAGGTCATCTCGATTGAGCGCCGGGCCTTCAGCACCCCGTGGTCCCTGGCCATGTTCGTGCTCGAGCTGTCAAAGCCCTCGTCGCTGTGCCTGGCTGCCGCCGACAGCGCCAGCGGACGGCTCGTCGGGTATCTCGTCCTGGCCCGCTACGACACGGTGTGGCATCTGATGAACGTCGCCGTCGACCCTGTCCACCAGCATGGGGGTATCGGACGCGCCCTGCTCACCGAAATGATCGAGCGGGCCGGCCCTGAGGAGCAATTCACGCTCGAGGTCCGCACCTCCAACGCCCCGGCCATTCACCTTTATGAGAGCTTCGGTTTTCGCTCGGCGGGTATGCGCCCCCGCTATTACCGCGACACCGGAGAGGACGCCGTGATCATGTGGCGCACGGCCGACGAGATCTCCGCCCCGGGCGCGGCGTGATCCTCGCCCTGGAGACCAGCTGTGACGACACGTGCGCGGCGGTGGTCACGGCCGAGGGAGCGATTCGCGCAAACGTCATCTCCAGCCAGGGCATCCACGACCGCTTTGGCGGCGTCGTGCCCGAGATCGCCTCGCGCCACCACCTCGAGCTGATCGGCCCCGCCGTCGACGACGCCCTGGCCCAAGCCCAGGTGCAGCTGGGCGACCTGGATCTGATCGCGGTCACCCGGGGACCGGGCCTGGTCGCCGCGCTGCTGGTCGGACTGGCCACCGCCAAGGCGCTGGCCGCCGCCCACGAGTTGCCCCTGGCTCCCGTCGACCATCTTCATGGTCACGTCGCCGCCGGCTTTCTCGGCCCGGAGATCCTCGAGCCGCCGTTCGTCTGCCTGGTGGCCAGCGGCGGCCACACCTTCGTGGCCCGGGTCGAGGATCGCAGTCCCGGCTATGAGATTCTCGGCCGGACGCTTGATGACGCCGCGGGCGAGGCCTTCGACAAGGGGGCGCGGCTGCTCGGGCTCGGTTATCCCGGTGGCGCGGCCCTCGAGCGCCTGGCCCGGGACGGCGACCCCGAGGCGTTCGCCTTTCCCACTGCGGCGCGGCTACGGGGCCTGGACTTCTCCTTTGCCGGACTGAAGACCTCGCTGCTCTACCGGGTACGCGACCTGGGGAAGACCGAAACCGAGCGCCGGCGGGCCGATCTCGCCGCCGCCTACCAGCGAGCGATCGTCGAGTCGCTGGCCGTGCGGGCCGAGCGTGCCCTGGACAGGACCGGCCTGGATCGCCTGGCCATCGGTGGCGGCGTGGCCGCCAATGGTCCCCTGCGCGAACGGCTGGCCGGACTCGGCGTGCGGCTGTCGGTCCCGCCGCGGGAGCTATGTACCGACAACGCGGCGATGATCGCCAGCGCCGCGCGCTATGTGCCCGCTCTTCCGTACCCCGACTACCTGGGTATCGACGTGTACGCGACCGGCGAGTCGGCCGAGCGGGAGGCGGCGTGAGGCGCGTGATCCTCTACGGGCGGCCGGGCTGCTGTCTATGCGACGAGGCGCGTGAGGTCCTGGCTGGGGTCAGCGCGCAGCGGCCATTCGCGCTGGAGGAGCGCAACATCGAGGACGACGAGGGCCTGCTTCGCGCCTATCTGGAACGAATCCCAGTCGTTACGATCGATGGCGTGGAGGCGTTTGAGCTTTTCGTGGATCCGGCCGAGCTGGCGCAGCGGCTGGACCAGCAGGCCGCACTAGAGTGAGGCCGGCATGAGCTACACCGTCGGCCGTGGCACTGAACCGGCCCAATCGGGGCTGGAGCCGGGTGAAAAACTCTCACTCGGGGTCGCCGCGCGCCTGTCGCGCTATCTGCAGGTCCTGACCCAGGCCCGCAAGATCGGCAAGGAGACCATCTCCTCTCAGGAGCTGGCTGACTACACGCACGTCAACTCCACGCAGATCCGCCGTGACCTCTCGGGGTTCGGCAAGTTCGGCAAGCGGGGCGTGGGCTACAACGTCGAGTCGCTGGTCAGCCAGATCCGCAAGATCCTGCGCACCGCCGGCCAGCACAACATCGCCCTGTTCGGAGCCGGCCACCTGGGCACGGCGATCGCCACCTCGGACATCTTTGCCGACCACGGTTTCCGCGTCGTCGCCATATTTGACGTGGACCGGTCGCGGGTGGGCACCCAGATCGGACCCTTGACGGTTCGCCACAAGGATGAGCTACGCACGGTGGTCGACGATCAGGACATCGTCGTCGCCGTCCTGGCCGTGCCGTCGGCCGCCGCTCAGACGCTGGCCGACGAGCTGGCCGACGCCGGCGTGAAGATCATATTCAACTACTCCGATGCCCAGCTCCAGGTGCCGCCCGAAGTCACGGTGCACACGTCGAGCCCCGCCGTCGACCTTCTCTACGCGCTGTACTTCTATCTCACGTGATCCGGTCTGAGCCGTGGCGTCTGACCTCGACACCGCTCGCGCGGCCTTTGACGTCTCGACCGACTTCACCGTCGGCCTCGAGGAGGAGTTCGCGCTTCTCGCCCCCGGCTCGCTCGAACTGACCCCTCGGTTCGAGGAGCTGCAGCGAGCGTCGGTGGCCGATCCGGCGCTGGCGGAGGCGATCGCCGGGGAGCTGATCTCGTCCGAGATCGAGATCCGCTCAGGCCGCGGGGCGACCATTCACGAAGCCCGCGCCGCCCAGCACGATCTACGCCGGCGCCTATTCGCGTTTGCCGCCGACCATGACGTCGCGCTGGGCGCCACCGGCACGCATCCGTTCTCGGACTACCGCGAGCAGCACATCATCCAGACCGACCATTACCGGAGGGTGGAGGAAGGGCTGAAATACGTCGCCTGGCGCAACAACACCTTCTCGCTGCATGTCCACGTCGGCATTCGGGGCGCCGACCGGGCGGTCGCGGTGTGCGACCGTCTGCGTCCCGTGCTGCCGGTTCTGCTGGCCATCTCGGCCAACTCCCCGTTCCTGGACGGTCGAGATTCGGGTCTGCACAGCGCCCGGACGCAGATCTTCACCAAGAGCTTTCCGCGCTGCGGGGTGCCCGACCCGTTCGGTAGCTGGGCGAGCTTTGCCGACTACATCGAGATGCTCTACCGGACCCGCTCGATCGTGGAGTACACGCAGGTGTGGTGGTCAATCCGCCCCCATCTGTCCTTCGGCACGGTCGAGGTGCGGATCTGCGACGCGCAGTTCACCGCGGCCGAATCGGACAATCTCGCTGCCCTCATCGTCTCCTGCGTGGCCCAGGCCGCCCGGGACATTGACGAGGGCGTGCCCGCTGTCGAGCTTCCCGGGCGCCTCATCGAGGAGAACACGTGGCGCGCGCTGCGCTTCGGCCTGGACGGGGATCTCCTCGACCTGGAGCGGCTCGAGCCCTATCCCGCCGCCGGTGCCCGGGACCGGCTGCTGGCCTGGACGGCCCCCATGCGCGGAGAGCTCGGGATCGACGTGGCCCTGCCCGCCCTCAACGGCGCCCAGCGCCAGCGGCGGATGCTCGATACTGGAATGAGCCTGCGCGAGGCCTACGGCGCAGTGCAGGCGGAGACTCGGGAGACTTATTCTGGGGTGCTGGAATCCCCGCGACTGACTCGAGGTTGAGCATGAGCACTGGAGATACCGGACCGATCCATCCATCCGATCCGACCGCGGGCGGCCGCCAGCCGACCGAGGACGAGCTGCGCGCGGCCTACGAGGCCGAGATCAAGAAGATCCGCCTCGAGCAGGTCGTGCTCGAGCAGGTCGTAACCCTGATCAACCTGGGCATGCGGCGCACCGGCCTCGCTCCCGGGACCGAGGATGAGCGCGATCTCGACCAGGTCCGCCTGGCCATCGAGGCCATCCGGGTTCAGCTTCCCCTGATCGAGCAGAGCGCCCCGGCGCAGGTCGGCCCGATCCGCGACGCGCTGTCTCAGCTGCAGCTCGCCTACGTCCGCCTCGGCGGTTCGCCGTCCGATGCGCCCGCGGCCGCGAGCGGCCCCGGCGCCTCCGGCGACCCCCCACCCAGCGCGCCCGCCCCGGCCGATCGGCCGGGCGAGCCGGGAGCGGCTCAGCGCAGCAGCCGACTCTGGATACCGGGGCAGTAGCGCGGGCACGGCGCCCCGGGGGCGCTCCGCGAGGCGTTCCGGACGCCGAAACGCTAGACTCGCGGCCGGCTTCTGCCGGGGTCACCGCAGCTTTCGCGCGGCGGCCCCTTTTGGTGTTGTTGCGCACTGACCGCGCCTTTTTAACTGAGAGCTTCTCCGGAGGGCCCCTTGTCTAGCTTTTTGACGCATCACGGCGTCCTGGTTGCGCTGGTCTGCGCCGCCGCCGCCATTGTTTACGGCGCTGTCACCTCACGTGCCCTGCTGGCGCTTTCGCCCGGGAATGAGCGCATGCGCGCCATCTCGGCCGCGGTCCAGGAAGGCGCCTCTGCCTACCTCAACCGCCAGTACACGACCATCGCCGGGGTCGGCGTGATCCTGTTCATCGTCCTCATCCCGCTCCAGAACATCCGCGTGGCCATCGGCTTCGCGATCGGCGGGGCGCTGTCGGCGGCCGCCGGCTACGTGGGGATGAACGTCTCCGTGCGAGCCAACGCCCGTGTGGCCGAGGCCGCGCGCACCGGTATCAGCCGGGCGCTCGATGTCGCTTTCCGCGGCGGTGCCGTGACCGGCATGCTCGTGGTGGGTCTGGCTCTGATCGGCGTGGCCGGCTACTACGGCATCCTCACCTGGATCGCCGGTGAGAGCACCCGCCACGCCGTCGACGCCCTCATCGGGCTCGGCTTCGGTGGCTCGCTGATTTCGGTGTTCGCCCGTCTGGGCGGCGGCATCTTCACCAAGGGCGCCGACGTCGGGGCTGACCTGGTGGGCAAGATCGAGGCCGGCATCCCCGAGGACGACCCGCGCAACCCGGCCGTGATCGCCGACAACGTGGGCGACAACGTCGGTGACTGTGCCGGCATGGCCGCCGACCTGTTCGAGACCTATGCCGTCACCGCCGTGGCCGTGATGCTGCTCGGGGTGCTCACCTTCAAGCAGATCTCAGCCGTCGCCATCTACCCGCTGATCCTGGGCGCGGTTTCGATCATCGCCTCGATCATCGGCACCTTCGCCGTCAAATCCCGGACCGGGAACGTCGAGCGAGCTCTCTATCAGGGGCTGGCCGTTTCGGGTCTGCTCTCGGCGCTGGCCTTCATTCCGGTCACCAAGTGGCTGATGGACGGCGTCACGTTCAAGAGCGGCGGGGTTGGCCCGCACTGGTGGAAGTTCTACCTGTGCGCTCTGATCGGCCTGGGCGTCACGGCGCTGTTGTTCGTGATCACCGACTACTACACCTCGACGCGCTTCTCACCGGTCAAGTCGACCGCGCGCGCCTCGCAGACCGGCCACGCCACCAACATCATCCAGGGCCTGGCCCAGGGCTATCAGGCCACCGCGCTGCCGGCCATCGTCATCGCGCTGGGCATCTTCGGGGCCTGGAAGCTGTCCGGACAGAGCATCTACGGCATCGGCGTCGCCGTCATGGCCCAGCTGTCGCTGACCGGGCTGATCGTCGCCCTCGACGCCTTCGGGCCGATCACCGACAACGCCGGCGGGATCGCCGAGATGGCCGAGCTGCCCGAGGAGGTGCGCACCGTCACCGACCGGCTCGACGCGGTCGGTAACACGACCAAGGCGGTGACCAAGGGGTACGCGATCGGTTCCGCCGCCCTGGCCGCCCTGGTGCTCTTCAACGCCTTCGAGCAGGAGCTGATCGGCAAGGGCACCGTGGTCAACTTCGCCATCGGCAACCCGCCGGTGCTCATCGGTCTGCTCATCGGCGGCCTGATGGTCTACCTGTTCGCCGCCCTGTCGATGGAGGCGGTCGGCCGCGCCGGCGGCGCCGTGGTCGAGGAGGTGCGTCGCCAGTTCCGGGAGAAGCCCGGCATCATGGACGGCACTGAGCAGCCCGAGTACGGGACCTGCGTGAGCCTGGTCACCGCGGCCGCGCAACGCGAGATGATCGTGCCGGCCCTCATCCCGATCGTGCTCACCGTGATTGTCGGCGTGATCAGCGTCGAGGCCCTCGGTGGGCTGCTCATCGGCGTGATCGTCGTCGGGGTGTTCGTGGCCATCTCGATGACCGCCGGTGGCGGCGCATGGGACAACGCCAAGAAGCTCATCGAGGACGGCGCCTACGGTGGGAAGGGCTCTGAGGCCCACGCCGCCGCGGTGACCGGCGATACCGTCGGCGATCCCTACAAGGACACCGCCGGGCCGGCCATCAACCCGATGATCAAGGTCGCCAACATTGTCGCTCTGCTCATCATCCCCCTGATCACCTGATTGGGCCGCCCCCGCTGACCAGGGCCCGGGACGGCAACGGTTCGGCCCGCCCGCGACGGCAACGTTTGGGGCCCTGGTCGGCGGTGGACGCTTCACCGCGCGATAGCCTGCCTCGCGCGGCATGACCTTCTCCGTCGAGCTCGGTCTCATCCTGGCTCTGCTCACCGCCTTCGGGTCGGTGGCGGGTTTCCTCTACAAGTTCCGCGGCGCCCGTGAGGCGCCGGCGGTGGATCTGCGCCGGCCGCTGAAGAGCTCGATTGCCCTGTTCAGCTCGCCGCTCTACACGCTCGGGATCCTCATTGCCCTGGGGTCTTGGGGACTGCATGTGGCCGCGCTGGCCCTGGCGCCGATCTCGCTCGTGCAATCGGTGATCGCCGGCGGGCTCGTGCTGCTGACCTTCGTCGCCGACCGGCTGTTCGGGATCGAGGTCACGCGACGGGAGTGGACGGGGGTGATCCTCACCGCCGCCGGGCTGGCCTTCCTGGCCGCGACGCTCAGCGGGGACGCGAACGCCGCTCACTCCCGCTATGACCCGCTGACGCTGGCCATCTTCCTGTCGGGGGTTGGCCTGGCCGGACTCGCGCTCTCCCTGCGCCCGAAGCGCCCGGCCCTCCTGGCCGTGTCCGCCGGCCTGCTCTGGGCGGCCTCGGACACGTCGATCAAGGCCCTGAGCTCGCATCTGGGCGGACTGGGCATCGGGGTCGTCCTCCATCCCCTGGCCGTGGTGATCCTCGTCGCCTCTCTCGTCGGGCTCCTGATCTCGGCGCGGAGCCTGCAGCTGGGCGACGCCGTCCCGATGATCGCGCTGACCTCGGCGGCGGCCAACCTCACGACGATCGCCGCCGGACCGATCGTGTTCGCCGAACCCTTGCCGGGCAGCCGGCTGGGTCTGGCGGTCCGTCTGCTCGCCTTCGCCTGCGTGATCGTGGCCGCCGCCATGACTCCGCCCCCGGCCGCAGACCGGGCGGCCCGAACCTAGGTCCGGGGGCGGCTCGCAGCGGTCCAGGGTCGGATGTCCCGGGGACCAACGCTGGCAGGGGTGGTCAGGCTCGGCAACTGTTTAGAGTGCGGGCCATGTTCATCCTCATCGTCGGCGCCGGCCGGGTTGGTTCGGCCGTGGCCAGGAAGGCTCTCGAGGCCGGTAATCAGGTCTCCGTGCTCGACAGCGACCCGCTCTCACACGAGCGACTGGATAAGGATCAGTCGACCAGCTGGGAGGACGCCGGGGGTCGCTTCACGGTCGGGGCCGCCCTGGAGACGGACGGCCTCGAGGCGGCCGGCATCGAGCGGGCGGACGTGTTCATGGCCGCCACGCGTGGCGATAACACCAACCTCGTGATCGCTCAGCTCGCGCGTCGCCGCTACAACGTGGATCGCGTCGTAGTTCGCGTCGCCGATCCGGCCCGCGCCGCTTGGTATGCCGAGCAGGGGCTGCTGACGATCTGTCCCACCCAGCACGCGATTGACCAGGCCGAGCAGGTCGTGCTCGCACCCTGAAGGGAGTCAAGGACTGATGTACGTGATCATCGCCGGGGCCGGCAAGGTCGGATGGAACCTCGCCCGCGAGCTCATTGCCAAGGACCGGGAGGTCACGCTGATCGAATGCGATCACCGTCGCTACCGGATCGTGGAGGAGGAGCTCGAACACTCCGTCCAGTACGGGGACGCCACTGAGTTGTGGGTCCTCGAGCGCGCCGGCATCCAGCGTGCCGATCTCGTCATCGCCGTAACCGGCGACGACGAGGACAACATCCTCATCTGCCAGGTGGCCAAGGAGAAGTACGGCTGCGAGCGGATCGTCGCTCGCGTCAACAACCCGCGCAACCTCAGTCACTTCAAGCTGCTGGGGGTCCAGCCGGCCGTGTCGGCGACCGATCTGATCCTGCGGCTCATCGAGCACGAGGTCCCTGAGTACGGCCTTGTCCAGCTGCTGGCTCTGGAAGAGGAGCATCTGGAGATCATCGAGGTCGAGGTGGGGGAGGGCTCGTCCTCGGCCGGGCTGCGCGTGCGTGACGTCATCCTGCCGGATGGGTCCCTGATCATCTCGGTGCTGCGCAACGGCACCGGCTTCGTCCCCAAGGCCGACAGCGTGATCGAGGCCGGCGATCAGGTCCTGCTCATCTTGGATCCGGGTCTGGAGGGCGAGATCACCCCGCGCTTTGCCCCCAATCCCGCCGCCGCCTCTCACTAGCCGGCCGCCGGGATGGCCGATCGCTCCGTCGACTTCCTGCTCGTGGGCGGGGGTCTGGCCTCGGCCAACTGCGCCCGCTGGCTGCGCCGCTCCGGGGCTGAGGGGTCAGTCCTGCTCGTCGGCCGCGAGGCTGACCTCCCCTACGAGCGGCCGCCGCTCTCCAAGGAGTACCTCCGGGGCGAACAGGACCGCTCTGCCGCTCTGGCCCAGCCCCCCGAGTTCTACGCCGATAATGACATCGAGGTCCTGACCAGGACCTCGGCCATGAAGCTCGATCTCGGGCGCCGCCTGGTCAGCCTGTCGGACAAGCAGGAGATCGGATTTGATCGGTTGCTGCTGGCTACCGGCGCCAACGTGCGCCGGCTCAACGTCCCCGGGGCCGAGCTGGAGGGGATCCACTACCTGCGCACCTTCGCCAACAGCGACGCGATCCGGACCGATGCGGCCGGCAAGCGTGTGGTGCTGGTCGGCGGCTCCTACATCGCCGCCGAGGTGGCGGCGTCGCTGACCGAGCTGGGGAGCCAGTGCTCGCTGATCATGCTCGAGCCCGTCGTCCTCAGCCGCACGTTCGGTGAGCCGGCCGCCCGCTTCTTTCACGATCTGCTCGTCGACCATGGGATCGAGGTCCACAGCGAGGAATCACTCGCCCGCTTTGAGGGCGCCGACGGACGGGTGACAAGGGTCATCACCGAGTCCGGCCACGAGCTCGAGGCCGACGCCGTGATCATCGGCGCCGGCGTGATGCCGGACGTGATGCTCGCCCGGGCCGGCGGCCTGGCCCGCGGCGAGAGTGGCGGCATCCGGGTCGATGCCCGACTGGAGACCGAGACCCCCGGCGTGTTCGCGGCCGGCGACGTGGCCGAGTACGAGAGCGTCATCCACGGCGGTCGCCGGATTCGCGTCGAGCACTGGGATGTCGCCTTCAACCAGGGCAAGACGGCGGCGCTCAACATGCTCGGGCGCGAGCAGGACTACGACGTCGTGCCCTACTTCTTCTCCGACCTGAGCGACTGGGCGTCGATCGAGTACGTCGGACCCGCCCAGAGCTGGGACCGCGAGGTCATCCGCGGGTCGGTCGACGAGGGGAAATTCTCGGTCTTCTACCTCGAGGGCGGCCGCGTCGTCGCCGCCCTCTCGGTCGGTCGCTCCAACGATCTGCAGGCGGCGCGGCGCCTGATCGTCTCCGGCCAGGACATCAGCGGGCGCGAGGACGAACTCGCAGAACTGTCGACTGACCTGGAGGAGCTCTAGGTTCGGGCGCGGCGACACGAACAGCTGCGGGGCAGGGACTCGAACCCCGATAACCAGCTCCAGAGGCTGGCGTCTTGCCATTAGACGACCCCGCAGTGTTCCCGACAGGATAGCCCGAGGCCTCGGGTTTCTGTCCGACAAATGAGGGAACATACGTTCGTGCCCGACCGGCGCCGAAAACACGACTGGGCTGCGATTCGGGAGTTCTACGACGCCGACCACAGCGCCGGTGAGTGTCAGGAGCGTTTTGGCGTTTCTCGGGGAGCCTGGCACCGAGCCGTCGCGCGTGGGGACATCGTCCAACGCGAAAGGTCGTCGCGCCCCGAACGAGGGGTGACCCGCAAGCGGGTCAAGGCATTAGTCGACGAGGGCCTTAGCCAGGCAGAGATCGCCGCCGCCCTCGGTGTTTCACGTCCTACCGTGTGCTTCCACATGCGCAAGCTCGGAGTTCGCGCGCAGCCGGACTTCGCTCGCCGATACCACTGGCCCGAAATTGCCGCCTTCTACGCGGCTGGTCACTCGTTCACGGAGTGTCGAGTCCGGTTCGGCTTCAGCCGCAATGCATGGGCGGACGCGATCCGGAGGGGCGTGATCAATCCGCGACCGCGAGCCGAACCGATTGAGTTGATCCTTGCCGAGGGTCGTCGGCGCAACCGGACGCACGTCAAGGCTCGGCTGCTGATGGCGGACCTTAAGGGGGCGGGCTGCGAGGAGTGTGGCCTCACCGAGTGGCGCTCAAGTCCCATCTCACTGGAACTGCATCATGTCAACGGGCAAGGGGAGGACAACCGCCTTGAGAACCTCCGGCTCCTTTGCCCCAACTGCCACAGCCAGACTGATACCTGGGGCGGACGCAACAAGGGGCGGACGCAACAAGGGGCGGCGAATCGCTCCCGATATCCGGGCTACGGATCCACGAACTCCGCGGGCTCCTTCGTGAACCCGGCCGAGACCGCGGCCAGCTGGTTGGGGGAGCCGATCAGGCCCAGCTGAAGCTCGGCCTCGAGGGCGAGGGTCTGCTCGGCCGAGCCGGTCCAGCTCTCGTCGAGTAGCCGCTTGGCCGCGCGCACCGCATCGGGCGATTTGCCGGCGATCTCCGCCGCCAGCGCGCGCGCCGCGGCGAGCGGATCGGCGGCGACCCGGGTGACCAGGCCGAGCTGGGCCGCCTCGGTGCCGTCGAACACGCGGCCGGTGTAGGTGAGCTCCTTGGCCACGTCGAGACGGACGAGACGGGGGAGGGTGCGCGTGATGGCCATGTCGGGAACCAGGCCCCACTTGACCTCCATCACCGACAGCCGGGCGTCGGCGGTGGCCAGGCGGATGTCCGCGCCGAGGGCGATCTGCAGCCCGCCGCCGAAGCAGTTGCCGTGCAGGGCGGCGATGACCGGCACGGGCACGCGCAGCCAGTCGTAGGCGGCGCGCTGAAACCAGTTGGGATTCTCGCCGCGCAGCGGCTCGAGCAGCCCCTCGGTCCCGTTGCCCGAGGCCATGATGCTCATCACGTCCAGACCCGAACAGAAGCTCGGGCCCTCGCCGTGCAGCACGACGGCGCGGACCCCGGACTCCGTGCGCAGCCGCTCGGCGGCGGCCAGGATGCCCTTAAACATCGGAAGGTCCAGGGCGTTGTGCTTCTCGGGGCGGGTCAGGGCGACCACGGCGACGTGGTCGGCGATCTCGATCGTGACCCGCTGCTCGGTGTCGGTGGTGGCGCTCATGCGCGCCAACCCTAGAGGACCGCGACCGTGTCCCCGAGGCGCACGGACCCGGGCTCGATCACCTCGGCGTAAATCCCGAAGGGCAGCGGCTCGGTCGCTGTGAGTCCGCGGCGATAGTGGCCGAGCAGGTCAAGTGTCGGCAGGGTGATCTGTCCGGTGTCGGGATCACGGCTGGTGACCAGGCAGCGGCCGATGTTGCCCCGCACCGCGATGACCGCGTCCCCGACGCGCACCTGGCGGCCCATCCAGTCGTCCTCCTCGTGGGCACCGATCCCGTCGACCTCGACCAGCATGCGAAAGCGCCGGCCATCCACCCCATCGGTCTCGGCCTCCTCGGCCAGCCGTCGCAGCGAGGCGCGGGAGATGAGCGAGGCCGCGGCCGTGGGCCCGCGATCAGTGGCCGCGATCTCCGGGGCCACGACCCGTAACGGCCGGCCCACAAACGACGACAGGGCGTCGGACCAGGGGCCGAGCAGCGGCCGGGCGGCCACGGTCCGGGAGAAGAACCGCGTGTCGATCGGGTCGCCGTACTCGATCGCGCCCTCGGCCCGGCTCCCGTCGGGGAAGCCGAGGCACAGTCGCGCGGCGGCCATGTCATAGCTCGCTACGACGGCCTGGAGCTCGCCGAGCTGCTTGCCGTTCTGCATGCGCTGGCGCTCGTCGATGACGTAGAAGGCGCGGTCGCCCCGCGCCCCGTCCGCTCCGAGCTCGATCTGCGGTACGGCCTGGACCCGGGTGCCCTTGAC
>JAXDGI010000045.1:0-5096 GCA_034665145.1 Solirubrobacteraceae bacterium | reverse complement strand
GAATCCGCGGGACCTCACGCAGGTCGGCGCGCGTAGCCTGAGAAGATGGTTCCGCGCTATCTGAACCGCGTCTTCCTCGTGGCCTCGCTCGTGACCGTACCTGCCGCAGCCGCGGCGCAAGGATCCGGCACGCTTCCGCCGCCAGGCATCCGCAGCAACCCGGCTTGGCTCACCGTGACAACCGGGCCGACGAACCGTTCACAGCACGAACCGCCACAGCTCTTCGCGATCACCGCTAGATGGAACTCGGACGCGCACGCTCTCACGCCGTTCGACGTCTTCGGTGGCCTGAAGAGGCTCGACGCAAGCGGCGCGCTCATCTGGGCCACGACCATCAGCAAGGGCGGACACCCCTTTGCCTTCAAGCATGTGGCGTGGCCGCCGCGCTTGGTCGACTTCCGCCTCGACCACGGCTGGGAGGGACAACCGCTGCCCCGCATCCAACAACGGCTCCTATGGATTGCAGCAGGCGCCTGGAACCTCGACGTGCGCGTCTACTTCGGGACCCAGCATCCCAGCAAACCGCTGCTCGCTGCGGTACAGGCCGAACTCAACCGCCTCGCACTCCCGGCACCGTAGAGACATCGGCCGGCGTTCATCGGGCGGTTCGGGAACGCCTGACTGCAGATGGCTCGACCGGTACCGGCCGGAATCTCGCGATGCCGCGGCACAGTCACCGGCCGCTTCGCGTTGTCGCTTCGCCAAACGTCGTGGCGCGCGCCGTGCCTCACCCGCTCGCAGCCGTGCGCAAGAAGATGGCGCTCAAGCTCCCGTAGAGAGGTCATCGGCTCGAGCCGACCTGCCCGTCGCGAGCGGAATACCCTATGGATATGGAGTTCCACGCGATATTCGAGCGCGATGAGGGCGGTTGGACTCGCGCCTCGATTGAAGTGCTGCCTCGCGTGATCACGTGCGCTCCGACGCTCGAGGCGCGCGTTCTCGTGCCTGACGCCCTGACGGAATGGCTAGCAGCCCTCACAAGCGACGAGCGCGCATCGATCAGCGCGACGACTACTCGCGAGACGCTGATCCTCAGCGTCGCGTAGGCGGCTTGGGGTTTGCCCGGTCGGGCAACTCCGTTAACGGCGTCGAACACTGCCGGTGCGTTCTTCTCGGTAGCGGTACGTCGGAGACGCCAGCTAGCAGGAACCGGAACTGCTGGCTGGCGGCGATGACTTGTGACCGGTCGACTGAGACCATGGTCGGGTGCTAACCGTCGCAGTCGTCCGATGGCGGCGGCGACCGGTTGGAGAGATGGCGCCGCGGCTCGATCGGTTGTCGCGGCGGGTCAAGCAACCGCAAGGAGGAGACTATGAGGAAGCTCGTCACACTGTTCATTGCCGGGGCCGTTTGCGGACTGGCGCTCTCGGCGCCGTCGCTTGCGGCCACGCGAACAACGGTCTGGACGGCCGCCCTTTCGTCCGGGCAGGAGGTGCCGAAGCAGGTCGTCAAGGACAGCGCGGCGCACGGCCTGTTCAAGGCGACGCTCAGCGGCAAGACGCTCAAGTGGAAGCTGACGTTCGCGAAGCTGACGGGGCCGGCGACCATGGCGCACATTCACATGGCCGCGAAGGGCAAGTCCGGGAATGTCGTTGTGCCGCTCTGCGCCCCCTGCGCCAGCGGCGTGACCGGCACGGCGACCATTACCCCGAAGCTGCTGTCGGCCTTCAACAAGCATCTCCTCTATGTGAACGTCCACACCGCGAAGAACCCGGGCGGCGAGATCCGCGGGCAACTCGCGCGCGGTTAGTTGCTACCGGAGCGGACGGGCAGCGCCCGCGCGCCGCCCGTCCGCGTCGCGTGCGCGCATGACGGCCGCGGCTGACGTCCTGAAGGCTCTGCATCTGGCGTCGCAGGCTCTTGTCTGCGTCTCGGTCGAAGGCCACGTCATGCTGTAACCCGTTGGCTATGCCTATGTTGGTTCGAATCCAACTGCTCCCATATCCGCTAGAAATGGCGGTTTCCCCAGGATTTCGGGGCTCCGCAGGGGCTTCCTCTGAACGCCGTCCGCGCCGCCCTCTGCGCACGCCCTTGCTTGCCCGTTCCCGCTGAGCGGCGCGCCTTGTTAGCATTTCGCGCGTCGTTGGGGGGCCGTGCACGGTCGTCTGCCGGGAGGAGGCACGTGGACTCGAGATCGACGAAGGCGCATGATCGGGCTGCGCTGCGCGCGTCGATCTCGGTCGCCCGCTTCCCCTCCCGGCTTTTCGCAACGAGAAGGAGCAGGGGATGAATCAGCGAATCAGCCGGCGCCGGTTCCTCGGCGCGACCGCGGGCGTGGGTGCCGCGGCCTATCTGGGCGGTGCCAGCCGGGCGTTCGGTGGCGGCACCGCGGGCGGCGGCACGCCGACGATTCAGCCGCACCTCCTTGGCGTCCAGCACTTCTCGGTGCGCGACGCCACGGCGCGGCTCGGCATCGCGTCGAGCAGCAGGCTCGGCCTGACGCCGACGATGGGCTACCTGGGCGGCCCGGCCTACCCGGCGGATCCGACCGACCTCGGCCCGCTCGTCCCGCTCCCCGGGGGCTTCGCGGAGGTGTTCGCGTACCTGGCCTCGGTCGGCGTCGCGGGCTTCGAGTTCTTCCAGTCGACCCAGAACGTGAACGAGTTGGGCCGCCAGCCCACGGCCGCAGAGATCCGGTCATACCTCGACAGCGCCGGCCTCGTGGCGCAGGGCACGCACCAGTTCGGCCCGACCAACCTCGACGTCCAGACCGGCAACCTGATCGCGGCGGATCCCGCCGGCTCGCCGACGGCTCCAGGCGAGAACCTGTTCGCCTTCCTGCAGACCCTCGGCATGAGGACGATGGGCTTCTCGGGCAACCTGTCCAGCCTGAGCACCCTCGGCGACTCGGTCGACCCCGTCACCGGTGCGATCACGTACGGCTTCGCCGCCCGCGCCCAGCACGTCGACCGGATCGGCGAGATCCTCAGGGATCGCGGCGTCCAGTACTTCTTCCACCCCGAGCAGGACAACTACCGCTACTTCGACGACCCGGCCAACCCGTCCCTCAGCACGGTGCACCGGATCCAGTGGGTGCTGGCGAACACCGACCCGAAGCTGTTCGGGTGGGAGATCGACATCCTGCACAACTGGTCCGGCCGCGTCCGCTTCCTGAACGCGACCACGCACCAGCCGGACATCAGTGTCTACGCGCTGATCCAGGCCGAGGCGAAGCGCGTCATGGGCTGGCACATCAAGGACGGGTTCCGCAACACGGCGCAGACCGGAACGTGGACCGGCGGCCCGCCCGAGACCGGCGGTGCGCCGTACTTCCAGACGTTCCTACGCACGCCGACCTTCACGGACGCGGTGATCTCGGGCGAGGGCGACCTCGGCGCCGGGCCGGTGGCCGGGCATCCCAACGCCGACCCCGACGAGCCCGGCTTCAAGGCCCTCTTCGAGAACCTGAAGGGTCAGAACCAGCGCAACTACATCATCGAGAGCGACAGCGGCCCCGGCGGCAGCGCCGACCAGGGCCGCTCCCTGCGCCACGCCAAGGCCAGCGCCGCGGCGCTGCTGTCGTGGCGCGTGAAGGACAAGTCCTGATCCATCTGGAAGCGGCACGCCGAGCACTTGATTGCCCAGCGGCTCGGGAAGGATGAGTGGTATCTCGGCTACCGAACGCGCATAGCTCGCGTCGAGCGCGACTACAGGGTCAGGGAAGACGCCTAGCGCAGTCCAGGATCTCGCTGCCGGACTCGCGGTGCCGTTGAGCGACCCGGCCGTCTATCGGCGGCGGTTGGCGTTTGCCTACTCGCCCGCCGTGTGCTCGGCGCTTTGCCCCGTCTCGTCAAGACGCCGGGGGCGATGGCGCGTTCGAGAGAGAACCCACGACGCGAGCGCACCGATCAGAGCGGCGACGAACGCGAAGAATGCGCTAATCGCGAGGAGTATCTGCGGGTCGAGGTCTCCTGACCCGCCGAGCGGGGCTTGGGACGCGAACTCAGCGGCGACGAGGAGCACGACGGGCACCGCGATCCCGTACGTCGGGCCGAAGGAGAACCGCGCAGCGGTCGCAGCGATGGGCAGAGCAAGCGCGCCCAGTGGAGGGCCCAGGAGCACGATCCACCACATCACGCCAGCCACGCATACATCCGGCCAACGGTAGACGGCCCGAGGTTCGCTGAACCGGGCCTGCCGCCGAGCGATAGCGCTCGGCCGTTGAGCGGCCAGGGCTCGCGAGAGCCACCCGAGGAACTCCGCGCCGGGCTCGGGAACTGGGAGCGGTCCCAGGCCCAGCGTGAAGGCCACGAGCTGCCGAGCACCCCGTTGGCGGACGTTCGGGGATACCGGGTGACGGTCGCATCAGGGTCTAGTGTCCTGAGTCGGAAGTAGGTGGGAATTTTCTGCGGTCGGGGGCGTTTGCGTCAGTATGGAGACGCAGATGGAGCGATCGGACCGAGAGCGCGGGCGGCCGCGGGCGGAGTGGTGCTGGGCGCCGAGGAGCGTGAGGCGCTGGAGCGGTGGGCGCGGCGTCCGACGACTGCCAACGCGCTGGCATCGCGCGCGAGGATCGTGCTTGCGTGTGCGGCTGGTGGGAGTGACGTGGAGGTCGCTGTGAGTCTTGGCGCGAGCCGCAATACGGTCGGGAAGTGGCGCCGGCGCTACCTCGCCAACGGGCTCGACGGGCTGCTCGATGAGCCGCGTCCGGGGGCGCCCAGGACGATCAGCGATACGCAGGTCGAGGAGGTGATCGTGCGCACGCTGGAGACGGCCCCGAAAGACGCGACGCACTGGTCGACACGACCGATGGCCCGGGCGACGGGATGAACCAGACGGCGGTGAGCCGGATCTGGCGAGCGGCGTGAAGCCACGCCGCGTCGGGGACTTAAAGGCTGTCACCGGACCCGCAGTTCACCGACAAGGTCCGCGACGTCGTCGGGCTCTACCTCGACCCGCCCGAGCGGGCCTTGGTGTTGTGTGTCGATGAGAAGACCCAGATCCAAGCGCTGAACCGAACTGCGCCGGTGTTTCCGATGCTGCCCGGAACCCCGGCGCGGGCCAGTCACGACTACGTCCGTCACGGCACCTCCAGCCTTTATGCCGCACTGGATCTCAGCACTGGCAAGGTGATCGGCGCGCTGCACTCGCGGCAC
>JAXDGI010000044.1:0-6890 GCA_034665145.1 Solirubrobacteraceae bacterium | reverse complement strand
GGCTCGCAGACCGGCGCTGCTGTCGCGCGCGAGCAGGCGGCCGCCGCGGATCAACGCGATGTCCTCGCACAGCTCCTCGGCCTCCTCCAGGTAATGCGTGGTGAGCAGGATCGTGGTGCCCTGCTCGTGCAGGCGCCGGATGTAGCGCCACAGCTCGATCCGCAGCTCGAAGTCCACCCCCGCCGTCGGCTCGTCGAGGATCACCAGCCGCGGCTCGTGCATCAGCGCGCGCGCCAGGAGCAGGCGCCGGCGCATGCCACCCGACAGGCTCGGCGCCCGGACCCCGGCCTTGGAGCGAAGGTCGAACACGTCCATCATCTCCCGCGCGCGGCGCACCGCTTCGGCGCGGCTCATCCCGTAGTAGCCGCCGTGGTAGACGAGCGTCTCCTCCACGTCGAGGAAGCGGTCGAGGTTGACGTCCTGCTCGGCCAGGCCCATCATCCGCCGCGCCTCGGGATCGTGGTGGGGATGGCCAAAGATGGCGATCTCACCGGCGGTGATCCGGATCAGGTTGCAAACGGCGCTGATCAGCGTCGTCTTGCCGGCGCCGTTGGGCCCGAGCAGGCCGAAGAACGCCCCGTCGGGGATCTCGAGATCGAAGCCGTCGAGGGCGAGCAAGCCGCCGTCATAGCGCTTGGTCAGACCGCGGAGGGAGAGGGCGGGGAGCGAAGTCATCGCTCATCGAGGCTAGTAACCGGCGGTGGTCTGATTACAAACGCGGGCGCGGGGCGGCGTGACCGGCCTCCGGGCTGGCTCCGGCCTGGGCCCATTCAGATAGGCTCGCGCCCCGGAAAGCGGTTGATCGGTTCGGCCCCGCGAGGTCCGCCGGCAGCAAAGGGAGGCGGCACCATGCAGCAGGCATTCATTCTCAGCAGAATCGGCTTGTCGCGCAGGCGGAGCGTGGCCACGGTCGCCGCCCTGGTCGGGACTGTGCTGCTCTGGGCCACGGTTGCCGCCCTGGTCGGGACTGTGCTGCTCTGGGCCGTGGCCGGCGCCGGGGCGGCCCGCGCCGCTGGGACCACACGCGCCGCCCAGACCGCCAGCGCCCAGCTGCGTGTCGGCGTGGGGCGGGCCGACATCACCCCGGTGACCGGGGTGTTCAAGGGCGGCTGGTCGTGCACGTGTGCGGAGGCGATCGGTCAGCAGGAGCGGCTGTACGCCCGAGCGGTCGTCATTGACGAGGGCGGGCAGAAGGTGGCCCTGGTCACCGAGGATCTGTTCGCGCTGAGCTCGGGGATGATCCGCGACGCCACCGCGCTGCTGCCCGGGCTGGGCTTCTCTGAGCAGAACGTCATCGACTCGGCCACCCACACCCACAGCTCGCAGTCGGGCTACATGAACTTCCCGAGTTACAACTCGATCCTGCCCAGCAACAGCAACCCGACGCTGAGCGGCGTAACCAACACGAAGGCCGATCCGGTCATGTACAGCTTCATGACCCACCAGCTCGCGCAGGCCATCCGCCGGGCCAACGCCGACCTGCGCGCGGGGGCGATCGGCTGGGGGCAGACCCAGCTGCTCGGCGTCACCCAGAACCGCAGCCTCGGGGCCCATTTGGCCAACTACGGCCTCAACGAGGGGGCCAACGGCGGCCAGGTCAGCCAGAACCCGGGCGGCTACGCCAACACGATCGATCCGGCCGTCAACGTCCTGCGCATCGACCAGTACCGGCGAGTCCGGGTGGTGGTTCGCGGACGCAGCCGGCGCTCAGGATCCGCGGGGCCGCGCCGGCGCGTCAGGCACACCAAGACCGTCACCCGCCGCGTCCCGGCCGGCATCTACTCGACGTTTGCCAACCACGGCACGGTCGACCACGAGAACTTCCAGTACTACAGCGGCGACCATCAGGGGTCGGCCGAACGGTCGGTCGAGGCGTCCATCCGCCGCGCCGGTCACGTGCCCGCCTCCCAGGACGTCATCAATGCCTTTGCCAACAGCGACGCGGGCGACATGACCTCCGGGATCCAGTACAACGGCCCGGCCGCCGCCCAGTACGTCGGCCAGCGTGAGGCGGCGGCGATGCTGGCCGCCTGGCGCCAGGCCGGGCACGCCATGACCCGCCACCCGGCCCTCACCGTGCGCTTCACCCGCGTGTGCATGTGCGGCCAGCAGACCAGCGGCGGAGCGATCGACTCCACGCCCTGGATCGGCAAGGCGGCCGGAGCGGGGTCAGAGGAGGGGCGCACCATCTTCTACTACGACGGCGTGGCCCACGAGGGCGACAAGCTGCCGGTGGCCATCGGCCCGCAGGGCGACAAGATTCCGACCCTCAACGAGTCGGGCAACGTGCCCCAGGCGGTGCCGTTCACCGCCCTGCGACTCGGTGACGGTCTGATCACCACCGTGCCGGGCGAGCCCACCGTGGGAACCGGCAGCGCCATCCGCGACGCCGTGTCGGCGGCCATCGCCGGCTCGGGGATCCACCACGTCGTGATCGTCGGCTACGCCGGGGACTACCTGAGCTACTTCACCACCCCGGCCGAGTACGAGCAGCAGGCCTACGAGGGCGGCTTCACCCTCTACGGGCGCTATTCCTCGCTCGTGCTGCAGAGCACGCTGACCACACTTGCCAAGGACACGATCAGCGGCCAGTCCGCCCCGGCTGCCTATCCCTACGACCCCAACGACGGCGTGCATGACACCGGCGCCGGCTACGGCCCCGGGTCGGCCACGGCGACGGCCACCGCCCAGCCCAGTCGCGCCGTCCACCTCGGTCACACCGCGTTTGGCTGGACGGGCGGAGCCAACGGGATCGACCGGCCCGCCGACCGCGCCTTTATCACCATCCAGCGCGCGGTCAAGCGCCATCGCCGGACCCGCTGGGTCCGGGTGACCGATGACCTCGGGATGACGATCCTCTGGTCCTCGGACGCCAACGGCCACTACCTCGCCCACTGGGAGGTGCCGCTCACCGCGCGCCGGGGCCGCTACCGCTTCCTGGTCAGGGCCAAGAGCTACCGGCTGACCTCACACCCGTTCGCCGTCTCCCCCGGCGCCATCCTCACCCCGCATGTGTCGGGGACGACGGTCACGCTCGGCTACCCCCAGCCGTTTCTGCTCAACGACTGGACCTACCGGCCGGCCAGCGCGGCCGGCGGCACGATCCGCTTCCTGGTCAACGGGCGGCGCCGGACCGTGCGCAGGCGCCGCTCAGGCGGCTTCCCGATCCCGGTCGCCGCGCACGTGAGCATCCCCGCCCATGGCGCGCGCGACCGCTATGGCAACACCAATCCGACCGCCGTCCCGCTCAGCCAGTACGTCGACCCGATCCACCACTAGGACGACGCCGCGGAGCGCCGACGGGCCGGACTAGCTAGCGGATCTGCATCCCGGAGATGGCCCGGGAGATGACCAGGCGCTGGATCTCCGAGGTGCCCTCGAAGATCGTGTAGATCTTGGCGTCGCGGTGCATGCGCTCGACCGGGAACTCGCGCGTGTAGCCGTTGCCACCCAGGACCTGGATGGCGCGCTCGGTCGCCCACACGGCCACCTCGCCGGCCTTGAGCTTGCTCATCGAGCCCTCGGCGTTCTCGAAGTCGTGGCCGTTACGGCCCATCCAGGCCGCGCGCCAGACGAGCAGGCGAGCCGCGTCGATCTCCATCTTCATGTCGGCCAGGGTGAAGGCGATGGCCTGGTTTTCAATGATCGCGCGACCGAACTGCGAGCGCTCTTTGGCGTAGTTCAGGGCGTACTCGTAGGCGGCGCGGGCGATGCCCAGGGCCTGGGCGCCGACGGTAGGCCGGCTGACCTCGAAGGTGCGCATCGCCGCCTGCCCGCGCGAGCTCTTGCCTTCCCGGGCCCGGGCCAGGCGTTCGTCGAGCTTCTCCTTGCCCCCGAGCAGGCACGAGCCGGGAATGCGGACATCGTCCAGGAAGACATCTGCGGTGTGGGAGGCGCGCAGGCCGTGCTTTTTGACCTTCGTGCCCATCTCCAGACCCTTCGTGCCGGGCGGGATCACGAACGATGCGTGCCCGCGCGACTTCAGCTCCGGATCGACCGCGGCGACGACGACGTGGACGTTGGCGATGCCGCCGTTGGTGGCCCACGCCTTCTGGCCGTTGAGGACCCATTCGTCCTTGGCCTCGTCGTACTTGGCGCGCGTGCGCAGCGAGGAGACATCCGAGCCGGCGTCGGGCTCTGAGACACAGAAGGCGGCGACCTTGGGATCGTCCTCGGTACCGAAGCACTGGGGCATCCACTCGCCCCATTGCTCGGGCGCGCCGTTGGCCTGGATCGCCGCCACCGCGAGCGTCGTGCCCATGATCGCCATGCCGATGCCCGCGTCGCCCCAGAAGAGCTCCTCGTTGACGATCGGGAACATGATCCCGCTCTCGTCAAACCAAAACTGGCCGAGGCCTTCGAGGCCGTAGAGACCGATCTTGGCCGCCTCCTGGATGATCGGCCAGGGAGTCTCCTCGCGCTCGTCCCATTCGGACGCGGCGGGCCGGACGGTCTGCTCGGCAAAGCCGTGCACCCAGTCGCGGATGTCCTTCTGGTCCTGGCTCAGCTCAAGTGAGAACGGCGGCTTGGTGGCCTCGCCGTTGGTGGCCGCCGCATCCTGCTCCGGTGTCGCTGCTTCCATCGTCGTCCTTTCGCTCTGCTGCCCAGGGGGTGGGGCGGCAGTCGGTTCCTACCCGTGAGTAGAAAGAGCCTACCCGGGCCGGGCAGCGGAACCGTGCGCTCGCGCACGCACGCTGTGCTCGGTGGGAGGGTGTGTGCTGTGGCGCACGGAAACCGCGCGTCTCCGCACGCACATCGCATATCGGGCCGGGGTGCGTGCCCAGACGCACGCCTTGGGCGGGGCCGGACAGCGCGACGGGCTCGGGCAGCGCGGCCGGGCAGGGCCGGGCAGGCCCGGGCAGGCCCGGGCAGGCCCGGGCCGGGCTCGGCGGGGCGGAGCGGCTACACGCTGCGCGAGGACCAGAGGATGGCCGACAGCACGACGCTGACGACCGAGACGACAAGCCCGATGATCCAGCCCTGGCTCTTTGAGGAGACCATGATGGCCGCGACGGCCACGCCGATGCCGACGATGCCGCAGGTGGCGATCAGGCGCATGAGCAGGCGCTCAAGACCGAACCGGCGGCGCTCGCGACCGGGGAGCATGTTGGGCGCCTTGTCGCGGCCCCGACCCCGGCCCCGATCCCGCCCCCGATCGGTCGTCGCGCCCGAGTCAGCGGCAGCCGCGTCCGGGTGCTCGAGCGAGCTCTCCTCCGACGGCGACGCCAACGGCGCGTCCGCGCTGCCGTCGGGCTCCTCGCCCGACCGGGTGGAACCCGGAGTCTCGTGCTCGGCACTCATCCATCCTGTGTATCACCCGGAAACTGCCCGGCCAAACGAATGCTTTCCCAGCGGTCAGCACGGCGACGCGAAAACCGTGAGCCAGGCGGAAGGCGAGGCGTCAGTCCACCCGCTCCGGCACCCCGAACTCCGACAGCCACGGCGCCTCGGGGAAGCGCGTGATGGAGGCGATCGCTCCGTCGCCCAGGCCGAGCACGAAGATGCCGGCGCGGGCAAAGCCATCACCGTCGTCGGCCCGCAGGTAGTACGCCAGCGCGGGTTGCCCGTTTGCCCGGGTCTCGACGAAGCGCCAGTCGCTGTACCGCCGGGCGGCGCGGGCGCGCAGGAATTCGCCGATCTCCTCCGGCCCCCGGCGCCACAGCGGCTCGGGCGGCATCGAGATCACGGCGTCATCCGTCAACAGAGCGAGCACCCCGTCGACGTCGTCGTTGAGAAAGGCGTCGGCAAACCGGGCCACGAGGTCGCGCTCCGCGCCCGCCGACGGCAAGGACAGCGAGTCCTGGCGCGAGGCCACCGCACCCCGAACTTCGAGAGACGAACGGGCTCGCTGCAGGGCGCTGTTGACCGAGGCCGGAGAAGAGCCGAGCATGTCGGCCACCTCGTCGGCGTGAAAGCCGAGCACGTCGCGCAGGACGAGCACGGCGCGCTGGCGCGCGGGCAGATGCTGCAGGCCGGACACGAAGGCCAGCGCCACCGTCTCCTTGGCCTCATACCGCGCCTCGGGACCGGGCTCGAGATCCACGACGGACTCGAGCAGCCGGTCCGGATAGGGCTCAAGCCAGGAGATCTCCGAGAAGTTTTCGGCCGTGGCCGCCCCGGCGCCGGCGGCCACCGGCTGAGGCCGGCGCCGGCCGTCGCGCAGCCAGTTGAGGCACCGATTGGTGGCGATCGTGTAGAGCCAGGCCCGCAACGAGGAGCGCCCCTCGAAGCGTTCTAGGCCCCGCCAGGCGGCCAGCAGTGTCTCCTGGAGCAGGTCCTCGGCGTCCTGAAACGAGCCCAGGATCCGGTAGCAGTGCAGCTGGAGCTCGCGCCGGTAGGGAGCGGTCAGCTCCTCAAAGGCACCCTCCTCGCCGCGCTGGGCTCGGGCCAGGCGATTGAACTCAATCGAGGTCATGCAACTCCTAAGGACACCCCAGCGAGCAAAAACTCATCGCTCAATCGTGACGGCAGGGCGGTGTCTGTACCGGCACCAACCATCACCGCCTCGGGAGGCCCGCGTGTCGACACCGCGCACCAACGCCGTCAACGTCAACAGATCCGGCAGCGCCGGCAATAACCACAAAGAACTCTGGGTTCTCATCCTCACCTCGATCGCCTCGCTCATGGTGGCCCTCGATGTGCTCGTCGTCTCCACGGCGCTCAGCACCATCCGCCAGCACCTGCACGCCTCGATCGGCGAGCTGGAATGGACGCTGAACGCCTACAGCCTCAGCTTCGCCGTCCTGCTCATCACCGGCGCCGCGCTCGGTGACCGGTTCGGGCGCCGCAAGACGTTCGCGAGCGGCCTGGGCCTATTCGTCGCCGCCTCGGCCGCGTGTGCGCTGGCTCCGAACATCGGGCTGCTCATCCTCGCCCGGGCGATCCAAGGC
>JAXDGI010000043.1:0-9932 GCA_034665145.1 Solirubrobacteraceae bacterium | reverse complement strand
GTCCCGATCGGTTGGGGACACAGTGGGGACACGGTTTACAGACGGCGATTCAGAAGGTGCCGATTTGCAGGGAGATCAGTGGCCCGGGCAGGACTCGAACCTGCGCGCGACGGATTATGAGTCCGCTGCTCTGACCAACTGAGCTACCGGGCCGACACCGGGCAAGCTACCGGCTGGACCGGGGCCTGCGGGTCGGATCGGCGGTGGGGCGGGGTGGGACGCCCGGAAGTGGTGTGCCGCCGACCGGCAAATGTATGATTTGGACCGATGCTGATCGCCCACGCATTCTCGTTCGCGGACATCCTCGGCCTGGGCCACTCGGTGAGTTCCTTCGGGCAGACCCTGGCCCTGCTCATCACGTTCCTCGGCATCGGTGTGATCGCCAACCTTCTCATCGCCTACACCGTGGCTCAGGTCCTGGCCGAGCGGCGCCAGAACCAGGAGCGCATGCAGGCGATTCGCGAACGCCCGCAGTAGCACTCGACGGACAGGCCGGATCGCGGCTCGTGATCGCGACTCCTTCTGGAGGCGATCGGCCGTCGGAGCGCTCCGTTGCCCGGGGGGTGCGGTATCTAGCCGACGATTTTCGACGCTTAGATACAGCACCCCCCGAGGCGCGGCCGGGAGGGGTGGGACGCACCCCCCAAGGCGCGGCCGGGAGGGGTGGGGACCCCCAAGGCGCGGCCGGGAGGGGTAGGACCCGCCCCCGAGGCGCCCTCGGGAGGATGCTCGGGGTCAGCGGGCGTCCGGAACCAAGGGCCAAACCGCCACCTCGACAACGGCCCGCCGAGGGCCCCCAAGAGCTCCGTCTCAGCGCGATCTGACACCGGGCCGAACATTTCTGAGAGGAACGTCGGCGCCCGGCGTCGAATGAGAGGCCTGCCCATGAAGCCTCCCACCACTCACGTTGCCAACCCCGAGACCGCGTCGGGTCACCAGGCGCTGTCCGGCTACATCCGGGCTCGCTTTGACGACTTCTCGCGCTCCCAGAATGACGTTGCCCAGTACATCGTCGATCATCTCGACGAGGCTGCCTTTCAAACCGCCGAGGAGCTCGCCCGGCGCGCCAACACGTCGTCCAGCACCGTTGTGCGCTTCTCGCAGGCCTTGGGCTTTGAGGGGTTCCCCGAGTTGCAGCAGGCCGCCCGGGACGAATACCGGCGCCGGCCACCGGGAGCGGCCGAGGTCCTGAGCGCCAACGCGCCCCTGTTCAGCCTCGATCACACCGAGTTTGAGGCGGCGCTGGCCGCCGACCACGTCAACGTGGAGGACACGGCGCACAAGCTCTCGCGCTCCGACGTCGAGGCCGCGGTCGATGCGATCGTCTCGGCCGAGAAGGTGCTCATCGCCGGCACCGACCAGATGGCCTTCTTCGCCAGTTACCTGCGCCACCTCCTCATGCTGCTCGACCTGCGCGCGGAGATCGTGGCCAGCCCCTCGCAGGAAGCGCTCGGGCGGCTGAGCCGGATCGACGCCGCCACGCTCGTCATCGGTCTGTCTGCCGGGCGCCCGCACCCGCTCATCACGCGAACCATGAAGCTGGCCCGCCATCGCAAGGCCTCCACGCTGGCCATCACCGACGCGACGCTGTCCGAGGTGGCCCGGCTGGCCCGGATCCGGCTCTACTACTCGTCCAACACGCCGGCCTTCGTGCGCTCGCATACGGCGCTGCTGTCGATCATTCAGGCCCTGGCCTACGGGGTCTACTCGCGTGACGCGCAGCAGTACGACGTCCGCATCAAGGCCTTCCGGCTCAAGTAGCCCGGCTCACCTACCCCGGCGAACGTACCCCGGCGAACGTCCCCGGCGAACGTCCCCGGCGCCAGGCGCGCCGGGGCAGCACGCCGGGCCGGTCATCGGGCCGACACGAGCAGCGCCTGGATGGCGCGCCCCACGCGGCCCTCCTGATCCCAGATCACGCTCTCGGAGACGGCGGCTGCCCCGGGCCGGACCCGGGTCTCTGACTGCATGGCCACCCACTCGCCCCGGGGCTCGCGCTCCAGATAGAGCGTCAGGTCGGGGTTGATGAACACGTGCTCCTCCCAGGAGACAACGGTGGCGATGCCGTTACCGAAGTCGCCGGCAGCAGCGGCCAGCGCAGCTGGGCTTGTCGTCTCACCGGCGACGAGGGGATGGCGGAGGCGAAACCAGGCCGTGGCCGGCCCCGTCGCGCGGAACGCGCCCTGGACGAAGCGGATCTCCATGGCGTGGGTCGCGAACATGGGCGGGGAGGCGGCGTCGACGCCGAAGAAGTCGCTGAGCTGGCCGTCGTCGGGACCGGGAAACGGGGGCGGACCATCCGCCGTGGGGCCCAGCTCGCTGGGACGGAGCCGCAGCGCGCGGGCGCGGGTGACAACCTCTCCGGCTGCGTTGCGGATGACCCCGTCGAGGAGCATGACCCGCCGCCCGGGTCGCACCACCTCGACGCTGACCTCAAGCGGGGCGAGGGGGACGGGGCGCACGAACTCGTAGGTGACGCGGGCCAAGCGCAGGCCCTCCTGCGGCTGGCAGGTGGCAAAGGCGTGGACGAGCAGGGCGGCCGGCCCGCCGCCGTGCAGGGCGCGGGGATCCCACGGGCCGCGGGCCATCTCGCTAGGGACCCAGCGGTCGCCGTCGCGTACAAACACGGCAGCTGAAGTCATCGCTGCGAGAAGCTAGCGCCTGGCTACACTGAAATCGTGAGCGAGAACGGAAACCCCTCGCGCAACGAGGCCACCTTCACCGTCAAGGCCGGTCTGGCCGAGATGCTCAAGGGCGGCGTGATCATGGATGTGGTCACGCCGGACCAGGCCAAGGTTGCCGAGGACGCCGGTGCCGCCGCGGTGATGGCGCTCGAGCGTGTGCCCGCCGATATCCGCCGTGACGGCGGTGTGGCCCGCATGTCGGACCCCGAGATGATCTCCGCCATCCAGGAGGCGGTGACGATCCCCGTCATGGCTAAGGCGCGCATCGGCCACTTCGCAGAAGCCCAGGTGCTCGAGGCGCTCGAGGTCGATTACATCGACGAATCTGAAGTGCTGACTCCGGCCGACGAGGCCAACCACATCGACAAGTGGCAGTTCAGCATCCCGTTCGTGTGCGGGGCGACCAACCTCGGCGAGGCTCTGCGGCGGATCGGCGAAGGGGCGGCCATGATCCGCTCAAAGGGTGAGGCCGGGACCGGCGACATCGTCAACGCCGTGCGTCACCTGCGCATGATCCGCAAGGAGCTAAAGCGGTTGGCCACACTGGATTCCGCCGAGCTGGCCACCGCCGCCAAGGAGCTCGGGGCTCCGCTTCATCTCGTCCGGCAGGTCGCGGCCGACGGCAAGCTTCCCGTGGTTCTCTTCTGCGCCGGCGGCATCGCCACACCGGCCGACGCCTCGCTGGTCATGCAGCTCGGCGCCGAAGGCGTGTTCGTGGGCTCGGGCATCTTCAAGTCAGAGGACCCCGAGCGCCGGGCCCGCGCGATCGTCGAGGCCACCACGCATTACCAGGACCCGGCCCGGGTCGCGGCCGCCTCCCGCGGTCTCGGCCAGCCCATGGTCAGCCTCGAGAGCTCAAAGCTCGAGACAGAGCAGCTGCTCGCCCCCCGCGGCTGGTAGCCGTGGCCTCCGAGGACGCGCCGGCTCGCGTCGGCGTGCTTGCCCTCCAGGGCGACTTTGCCGCTCACACGAAGGTGCTGACGGCGCTCGGCGCTGCGCCCTGCGAGGTGCGGGTGCCGGGGGACCTCGATGATCTCGATGCACTGATCATCCCCGGGGGGGAATCAACGGTCATGACCCTGGGGATCGCGCGGGAAGGGCTGGCTGATCCGCTGCGGGAGCTGGCGGCGGACGGGACGCCGATCCTCGGCACCTGCGCAGGGCTGATCATGCTCGACCGCGATCATCTCGGCGTACTCGACATCAGGGCGCAGCGCAACGCCTTCGGGCGCCAGCTGCGCTCGTTTGAGGCCGATCTGCAGTTTGAGGGCATGGCGGGTGGCCCTGTCCACGCTGTGTTCATCCGCGCGCCCTGGGTGGCCGAGCACGGACCCGAGGTCGAGGTTCTGGCCGCCGTCGACGACCATCCGGTGGCCGTACGCCAGCGTGACGTGATCGCCGTCGCCTTTCACCCGGAGCTGAGCGGAGAGACCCGCCTGCACGCGGTTCTCCTCGACGCGGTCGCCGGCCGAGGCTCCCGCCGCGGGGCTGAGTCGCCCCGTCCCTAAGGGCCGGGGCCACTCGCCGCTCGGGCCGCGCCCCTAGCGCGGGGTCGACTCGCGCTGGCGGCGCACGTACGCGCGGAAGTCCCGCTCAAAGGCGGTCCAGTCCAGGTGCGGCAGCCCATCGGGCTCGGGGGGCGGAGGCTCGTCGGCGGGGTCGTCATCATCATCCGGCGGGTCCTCCTGATCACGTCCGCGCGACAGCCAGGCGGCCAGCGCCGACACGATGATCCCGCAGCCGTAGACGACGCCGGCCAGGATCTGATGATGGCTCAATGAGGCCAGACCGCCGACGAGGTAGAGCATGAGGGCGCAGTACACGAGGCGGCGGAGCTCGGCTCCGGGAACCGACTGACGTGGCGCCCGCGCGCACGCGCTCATGAAGATCGCCACACAGAATGCGATCGCGAGCCCCAACCGCCACGCTGCTGCCAGCGAAAACACCATCCTCGTCCTCATCATGCTCCGCTGAGCGGAGAAATCAAGCCTTTTTTTGGTGGCGGTTGGCTAGGCCGGCCGCACCCGGCGCGAGGCCACGGCGACCCGCCGGACCCCGGGCCAGACTCAGACCTCGAGTCCGTGCCGCATGGTGTTCTCGCTCACCGCTCGCTGCTGGGCGAACTGCAGCAGGTAGTCCGGTCCACCCGCCTTCATGCCCGTCCCCGACAGCCGGTTGCCGCCGAAGGGCTGGCGGCCGACCATGGCACCGGTGATCCCGCGGTTGACGTACAAGTTGCCCACCGGCGTGCGGTCACGCACGCGGCGCACCGCGGCCGGGTTGCGGGTGAACAACCCCCCGGTCAGCGCGAAGGCCAGCCCGTCGACGACATCGCACGCGGCCTCGACGTCAGCGACACGCTGGACGGCGAGCAGAGGGCCGAAGATCTCCTCTTCCAGCACGGCTGAGCCAGCGGGAAGATCGCAGGCCACCGTGGCCGGGCAGAACCAGCCGGCCGACGCGGGCGCCGCCGCCGTGGCCACGATCGTTCCCTCCCGGGCGGCGGTCTCCGCGTAGGCGGCGACGCGCTCCTGGGCGTCGCGCTCGATCACGGGCGGCACATCCGTGCCCAGCGTTTCAGCCTGGCCCACGACGAGCACCCGGACTGCTCCGGCGAGGCGGCCCAGAAGCTGATCGGCGATCGCCTCATGCACGAGAACGCGAGAGGCGGCCGAGCATTTCTGGCCCGCGTAGTTGAAGGCCGAGCCGACGATCGCTGGGACGGCCTCGTCGAGGTCGGCGTCGGCGTCGACGATCACGCAGTTCTTGCCGCCCAGCTCGGCCACGACCTGCTTGAAGTGACGCTGTCCGTCGCTGGTCTCGGCCGCCGTGCGCACGATCTCCCGTCCCACCGGCAGCGATCCGGTGAAGGCGATCGCCGCCACCTCGGGGTGGCGGACCAGGGCCGCGCCCACCTCGCCCTCACCGGGGAGCAGGTTGACGGCGGCGGGAGGAACGCCACCGGCGCGCAGAGCCTCGATGAGCCGAGCGGCCATCGCCGGGGATTGCTCGGCCGGCTTGAGGACCACGGCGTTGCCCGTGACCAGGGCGGCCGACGTCATTCCGCACGGGATGGCAAGCGGAAAGTTCCACGGGGATATCACGGCCACGATTCCGCGCGGCACGTAGCGCAGATCGTTGCGCTCTCCGGGGACCTGCAAGAGCTCGCGGCCACGGCCCAGCTCGATCCCGGCTCGGGCGTAGTACTCGAGGAAGTCAATCGCCTCACAGACGTCGGCGTCGGCTTCGAGCCACGGCTTGGCGCACTCACGGACCTCGAGGGCGGTCAGCTCGAGGCGACGCTCGCGCATCCACGCCGCCGCGGAGAGCAGCGCTTCGGCCCGCTGCTCAGCCCCGACCGCCTGCCACTCGGCGAGTCCCTGGCCAGCCTGCGTCACCGCCGCCTCCACCTCGTCGGGCCGGGCCGCGGCGGCGCGGCCGACCAGGCGAGCGGGGGCACCGGGGTCGGTTGAGGCAAGCTCGTCGCCGGCCCGGGAGTCTGAGCCGATCCGCACCGGCACCGAGACCGGGAGGTTGCGATCGACCTCGGCCAAGGCGTTAGCGAGGCCGGAGCGCACGCTGGCGCGGCGCAGCTCGAGCACGGGTTCGTTGGCAAACGGCGACAGCACCGAGCGCACGTTATCGGGGGCGGCGATCAGGGCGCGGCGAGCAGCTCCTCGACGGGCACCCCGCGCGCCTGCTCGGACAGGAACGACTCGTTGGACGTGTTCTCCAGCAGCCGCCGCACGAGGTAGGCCATGCCGGCCACCAGGTCGCCGACCGGGCAGTAGGCCCGGACCCGGAAGCCGCTCGTCGCCAGGGCGTGCTGGAGCTCGTCTCCGAGACCGCGCAGGACCTGAAGCTCGAGGTCGCGATCCGCGCCACCGGCCACGCGGTTGACCGCGATGGCGTGCGAGACCGAGCGCAGGTTATGGGAGGCGATGGCGACGCGGAGCGCCGGCCGCGCCGCGAGCAGACCCCGTGTCAGGGCCTCGAAGTTGCGGTCGCAGTCGTGCTTGTCCTCAAACACCGGCACCGGCCAACCGTGCTGGCGGGCCTGGACCAACTCGTGATCCCAGTAGGCCCCCTTGACGAGGCGTACGGTCAGCGGCGGCTGGCGCGGCGTGGCCCGAGCCCACTGCACGACCTGATCCATCGTCTCGGGCGAGTCGCGCAGGTAGGCCTGGAGAACCAGGCCGGCCGAGGGCCCATCGCGAAACTCGTCCTCGTCGAGGAGCTCGAGCACCAGCTCCAGGACGGCCTCGCGCGAGTCCAGGGATTCCATGTCGATGTGGAGATGCGCGGCATGGTGTTTGGCGCCGCGCAAAAGGGGCCGCAGGCGGGCGGCGGCGTCACGCTGGCCGCGGGCCGGGGCGTCGGGCCGCAGGAGGGGCGTCAGGGCGGAGATCTTCACGCATACGTTGGCCCGGGGGAGGGGGCCGACATCGTCGCTCTCGAGCATCTCGCGAGCGGGCCAGCCCGCGCACGCGCCGGCCAGCACCTCGATCGCCTCCAGACACCGGCCCGCGTAGCGGTCGGCCTCCTCGTCGGTGACCGTTGCCTCGCCGAGCAGGTCGACAGAGCTGGCCACACCCTCCTGCCAGAGCCCGCGCAGCGTGCTCAGGGCCTTGGCCGGGCTCTCGCCGACGATGAAGCGATGGGCGAGGTGGCGCACGCCGCCGGCCGCTGCGGCGCCGAGCGCGGTCCGTCCCGCGCGAGTGTGAGACATCTTCATCGCCGCCGCGATCGGCGGGGGCGTTTCGGGGACCTCCTGGAGAAACCCGGTGAGATGGCGGGCCAGGTCGTCAAGCGACCGGCAGGCGGGAACGACGTCGACGAACCGAAACAGAGCCGCGCGCAGCTCGCGGTCACTCGAGGCCATCGCCATGGCCCGGGCATCGAGAGCACGCACCGGGTGGCGCGAGGCACTCGGAAACGCCCCGGCCAGCGCCGGACCAACGCGCTGAACCTCGGCCTCGACCGCGGTGACGCTCGGGCCCCCCGCGGTCGAGCTCATAGCGAGCTCGTCTGCGCGCCGGCGCGTGCGAAGGGCGGCGGCGTCGCCCGGTCGACGGCCGGCCACCCGGCATCGCTCATACGCTCGGCCTCGTCGGCGGCCGCGCCCCCGCGCAGCCCGAACAGCCGCTTGCGCAGCAGCAGCCAGATGACCACGGCGAGGTTGATGAGAAAGCCGATGACCTTGAGCACCGTGCCGCGGTTGATGATCTCGTAAATCTCAAGGGGGAGAAGGATGCTCGTGGCGATGAAGGTGAGGTATTCGGCCCAGCGCCTGCCCCGCCACAGACCGATGCCCTCGATGCCTTCGAGCACGGCGTAGGCAATCAGCGCGATCCCCACCGCCTCGAGCGTGCCCGCGCGCAGGGTGAAGAGCCTGTCGAGCTCATGGATGATTCCGACATGTCCGGTGGTCTGGACGGGACCGCCGGCCACTCCGCCCTGAATCGCTGTCAGCACGCGGTAAAAGGCCGCCCGGAGATGGGCGCGGTCAGAGGCGAACAGGAGCACGGCGATACCGAGCAAGGCGAGGACGAGGAAGTGGACAGCCCGATCGATCGCGATCAGCCTGAGGACGATCCGATCGCGCAGTGCGCGGCCCCGTGCGGGCACGACGATCTCGTTGCGGTCAGGCAGATGGGGCCGGCTCGGCGCAGCCGGGCGGGGAAGAGCCACCCAGGCATCACAGCGCAGGCAGCGGTGCCACCGCGTCGGGCCGGCGTCGCGGATCAGGGCCTGGTCGCCGTCACGGGCCTGCTCGACCTCGCGCCCGACCAGAGCGTGGCCACGCACGCCACAGGTGACGAGCTCCCAGTCAAAGTGCCGCCAGCGCCGCGGATGCTGGGTTCCGGGCGCCGGCAGGAAGTCCGCCCCGGGCCCGTCCGCGGACACGTTGACCGATCGGGTGCCCGGCGAAACCTCGGGGTCAGAGCGACTCATGGGCGGATCGTGTCATGGCGGCAAGACACGCTCCGCTACAACCGAGGGATGAGGCTCGAGAATCACTCCATGTCCATCCCCGTGAAGTGCCTTCTGCCGCGGCTCATCGTCGCCGCCATGGCCGCCGCGGCGCTGGCCGGCTGCGGGAGCGCCGCGTCCACGAGCACGGCCACGAACGAGGCCGGCGGCGGGGCGGCCAGCGCGACGCAGACGTCGACCAGCACCCACGCGACCAGCACCCACGCGAGCAGCACCGGCGCGGCGAGCACCAGCCGGACGGTCACACCGACGGGCGGCCCCGGCGAGTGCCGCGCCGCCCAGCTGACGCTCTCCTATCTCGGCGGGCTGGGGGCCACCGGCCACGGCGACCTCGGCTTTGCCCTGCGTAATAGGAGCACTCGCTCCTGCCACACCTACGGCTATCCCGGGATTCAGTTCCTGGACCGCATGGGAAAGTCGCTGCCCACCCAGGCGTCACACAGCACCGACGACTTCTTCGGGCACAGTCTGTTGCGATCGCTGTCGGTCGCCCCCGGCCACAGCGTCTCCTTCCGCCTCGATGTCAGCCACGGATCGGGCACTCCCGGTCGGTGTCCGACGGCGGCCGCGCTTCGGGTAATCCCGCCTGACGACACCCGCGCGCTGCGCACCGCGATCACCAACGGCGCCTACGAATGCGGCCACGCCATCGTTTCCCCGCTCCAGCCGGGGCATTCGGCCCACCCCTAGCCGGCAGGGCGCCGACTGAGGGTCAGGCCCGGGCGGATTCCGCGGGAGTCAGCCAGGGCGCGCCGCGCTCGAGCATGTGGCTGATCTCAGCGGCCGGAACGGGGCGCGAGAAGTAAAAGCCCTGAACCAGATCGCAGCCCACGCGCTCGAGCTCGGCCACCTGGCGGGCCGTTTCAGCCCCCTCGCCGACGACCTGCAGCGAGAGGGCGTGGGACATGGCCACGATCGCCTCGGTGATGGCCGTGTCCTCGGGCTCGGTACCGAGACCGTCGATGAACGAGCGGTCGACCTTGAGGGCATCGATGGGCAGGCGCGTCAGGTAGGCCAACGAGGAGTAGCCGGTGCCGAAGTCGTCGAGCACGAGGCGCACGCCGATCGCCTTGAGCTCCTCGAGGGTGTCGCTCAGGCCGTCGGCGTCAGCCAGCATGATGCTCTCGGTGATCTCGAGCGTCAGGCAGGCCGGATCGAGGCCGGAGCCGCGCAGCGCGGCGGCGACACTGTCGGCCAGGCCGCGGCTCCCCACCTGGATCGCCGAGAGGTTGACGGCGATCGAGATCGGCGCCG
>JAXDGI010000042.1:0-2556 GCA_034665145.1 Solirubrobacteraceae bacterium | reverse complement strand
CGCCGGGCGGCTATTTCCACGGCATGGTGGCGAAGGCCAAAACCGGCGACTTGCACCTGAACGGACGATCTGGGCCTTGCGCGAAGCGGCCAATTCGGACCGCGGCCGCAAAGCCGGAAGGGCAGGGGAGCACGACCGCGCCGGCATATTGCCGAGAGCTTGAGCATGCGGACGCCTCGAATTAGCCGTAGGGCTCGAGCGGAAGTGGCTGGGCGGGACGGCGGCTTGCGGCATACGCTAGCCGAGGCCGTCCTGCTGGCGGTTTGCTGAGGGAACGAGATTATGAGCCGTCGTGCCGAAGCCTTGCCAATTTCCTTCACCGCCCAGGAGCGGGAGCTGATCCGCCATGAGATGGGCATCCACTTCAGCCAGTATCCGAGGCTGGCGGACGGCATTTTCCTGCGCACCTGGCGCGGCGGCCCGCAGAAGAACCAGCCGAAAATCCCGCCGGCGGTACGCACCATGCTGGATCGCGGGCTGGTCGAGATCCGCAACACCGAAAGAGGGCCGCGCGCCTTCTTCACCGAGGCGGGGCTTGGGGAGCTTCGTCGGCTACTGCTGGACGGGCGCTACATGGATCCGGTGCGCTTTGTGCACCTGAGGCAGGAGCTCGGACTGGCGTCCGGCTAGCGGATTCGGTGGCGGATTCGCAGAGCGCGTTGTCTGCCCAGCGCTGCAGAGCTGCCTGGCCAAGTCCGGTCAGCCGATACGTGCCGGGTTGGGTGCGCTCGAACCAGCCGTAGACGTTGTGCAGCAGAATCCGGCCGGCATCGGGCGCCACGGCCCGTATGTCGCGCGGCCGGCCGGGGCCAGCCCGCAGCGCGACGGCGCAGGCAAGGGCCTGTTGCCGGTAAGCCGTCATTATCGGCTGGCGTGTTGAGCCGCCCGGGGAGGGATCACCTCGACGCCGCGCATGCTCGCTGAACAACTGCCCGCGTCGGCGCTGATCCGACCGGGGCCTGTAGGGCGCGGGCTCGGCGAGTATCTCGATCCGATCGTGTTTGGCGTTGACTGCCATCAGGCCCAGACCGATCAACCGGCAAAGCCGATGTACGCACGGGTCTCGATCGCGTCCGCGTCGCGTCGCCGGAACTGCGAGCCAGACTTCATCGGCCGCCCGCATTCGGTCGACCGCCTGGAGCAGCAGATCGAGGTTGAAGCCGAGCTTCATTTCGACGATTGCCAGGCGCGGCGGTTCCCCGTCTCGCACGGCGACGATGTCGCAGCCGTTCACCTCGCCCTTCACCTGAAAGCCGAGTTCTTCCAGGAAACGCTTCACGGTCGGATAGAGAGTGGTCTCCAGCATGCGGCGCAGCCTGCTACGTGTCGTCGCGTCGCCGCAACGGCCCAGTCCCCGGCAAGAGTGCTCGACGCAAGAAGGGCCGGAGCAAGAGGCCTGATACCTTTACCGGCTCAGGTCCGGGTTTGGCCGGTCAGTCCTCGCCGTTCCGCTAGCAGCAGCAGATTTCGCACTGACGACGGGTGCCATCGCGTTCCGCCGCGTGATGTGCGTTCGCGCATGGCCTCGAGCTGAGATGCGATTTGCTGCAGGGTTCGCTCTGGGGCGGCGGTGGCGATGCCGGCCACGAGCGCGATCAGACGGTCGTCAGCGGGTTGGCGTGCCGCACGCTCGAGCAGATTTGGCTCGACGATCTTCTCCGCTACCAAGCGCCGTACCGTTCTGCGCAGGCGCTCCGTCGTCCATTTGGTCTCGCCACTTCGGTTCAACACGCGAACCACGTCGCCCCACGGCTGGGCTGGGCGCATTCGCCGCACCGTGGGCAACCACGTGTCCAGGCGCGCGAGAACGCCCTCGAGATGTGCGGCATCGCGGGCGGCCCGGACCTTGCGAATGGCGTCTGGATCGCCGGCCCGCAGTCCAGGATTGCCGCCGATGCGCCCGCGATTGCGCGCGGCGCGCAGGCCCGCCTTGGTGCGCTCGGCAATCAGGGCTCGCTCGAGCTGGGCAACGGCGCCCAGCACCTGCAGCGAGAACATGCCTTGCGGCGTCGTGGTGTCGATCGGATCGCGCAGGCTGCGGAAATGCGCGTCTTTGCCCTCGAGTTGTTCGATGACCGCGAGCAGGTGACTGACAGAGCGGGCGAGGCGGTCGAGCCGAACCACCACCAGGGTCTCGCCGGGGCGGATGTCACGCAGCAGACGGGCCAGCACCGGCCGGCTGCGATCGGCGCCGGAGGCGTGCTCCTCGTGCACGACCTGGCATCCGGTAGCGCGTAGCTCGTCAAGCTGCGGATCGGTGCCCTGCTCCTCGGTCGAGACCCGGGCGTAGCCGACCAAACGGCCCTCTTCGGCGCTTCCTCGAGCCCTCGCCATTACTCGGCCCCAGCTAGCCTCATTTTCGGCGGCATTTTACAGCATCGCAAGATACACGCAAACCCTCGTTTGCAGAGGTGGTCGGTGGCTTCGCCCTGAGCTCAAGCCGCGGCTTCAGCCGGCCAGGGCCTGTTGTCCGGGGGCGCGTGAGGCGTACGGGAAGGGCGGTTAAAATCGAGCAAGTAACGGTCCGATCTTACGTAAATCGGTTCGAATTGGAGA